>CAZXSA010000070.1:0-20768 GCA_964642815.1 uncultured Planctomycetales bacterium
ACCATTACGCTCGAATTCTACGTCGGTACCGACCGTAACGAGGCCCTCCGCGAAACCGCCGAGAAAATCAATCAGGTCAGCGGCTACCCGCCAGAAGTCGAGGAGCCCGAAATCGTCGCCGCCGACGCGGCCCTTTCCACGCCCATCGCCTGGAACCACCTCTATTCCGAGGATCCCAATATCGATATCTCCACCATGTACGATTTTGCCTGGGACAATATCAAACCCATGCTTGAACGTGTCGAGGGCCTGGCGACGGTCAACATCTTCGGTGGACGGGAGCGTGAGGTTCAGGTGCTCATCGATCCGGCCATGCTGGCCGCCCGGCATCTGACGCTGCGCCAGGTCGAGGCCGCCCTACGCGGTGAAAACGTCAATGTCCCCGCGGGCACGGTCGAGGTCGGCAAACGCAATTTTGTCTACCGAACCGTCGGCGAATACGAGGATCCCCAACAGGTGCTCGACACCGTCATCGCTTACCAGAGCGGTGGTCCGGTCTTCGTTCGCGATGTCGGGCGTGTCGTTAAAACCCATAAAAAGGTCAATGCCTTCTTCCGCGCCAAGGGTCGCCCCGTCCTAAGCCTCCCGGCTTACCGCGAAACCGGCGCCAATGTGATCGCGGTCATGGAGGGTTTGAAAAAACAGATTGAACGGGTGAACAAGGAAATCCTGGCGGCTCGGGGCCTGCACCTTGAACTCACTCAGGTCTACGACGAAACCGTTTATATCAAATCCTCGATCAAGCTGGTCCGCAACAACCTTTTTTATGGCGGAGCCTTGGCCACTATTGTTTTGCTTCTCTTCCTTCGCAGCGTGCGGGCCACCCTCGTCGTCGCCGTCTCCATTCCGGTCTCCGTCATCGCCACCTTCCTCGTGGTCAGCATGCTCGGACGTAATATCAACGTGGTCATGCTGGCCGGTATGGCATTCGCCGTCGGCATGGTCGTTGATAACGCCGTGGTCGTCCTTGAAAACATCTATCGCCATAAAATGATGGGTAAAAACAGTTATAAGGCGGCCCTCGACGGCGCCGCCGAGGTCTGGGGAGCCATTCTCGCCAGCACCCTCACCACCATGGCCGTCTTCATCCCGGTTATCTTCATCCGGGAGGAGGCCGGCCAGTTATTCCGCGATATTTCCATCGCGATCTCCGCCGGCGTAACCATGTCCCTGCTGGTGGCCATCCTGGTCATCCCCATGATGTCCGCCCGCGTTCTCGGCCGGGCCAAAATCGCCACCGGCCAAGAACGCCAGATACGTAAGACCGGTATCGCCGCTCGCTTCGCCGACTTCATCACCCTGATCAACCGCAGCTTGCTCGTCAAGCTGGCGGTCATCATCGTGTTCGTCGCCGGTTCGATTCTCGGATCGAAGGCCCTCATGCCTCCAACCGATTATCTGCCGAGTGGGAATCGTAATTTTGTCGTCGGCTACATTGTCCCCGAGCCGGGCCTGGGCGTTGCCGAACTGACCCAGCTCGCCAAGGAAATCGAGGACTACCTGCGTCCCTACTGGTCAGTGAAAGCCGGAACTCCGGAAGCCGAAAATTTGCCCGAAGTCCTGCTACCCGTCGGACGGGTCAAGCCCGGACAACCGCCGCGCATGGTTCCGGTCAAACCGGCCCCGATCGGTAATTTCTTCTTTGGCGCCTTTTATAACAACATTTTCCTGGGCGCTACCAGCCAGGTCGATCTGAACGTACGGCCCTTGCAACAAGTCATGCAGGACGCCGTCCGTTCCTCGCCCACCGCCGTGGGGGCCAACGCTTTCTTCTTCCAGGTGCCCCTGTTCGGGAGTCGCCGGGGCGGGGCGGGCAATAGTGTCTCGGTGGAAATCCGCGGCCAGAATCTGGACAGAGTTAACGCCGCCGCCAGTCAGATATTTCTGGAATGCATGGAACGTTTCGGCTACCCGCTCCCCACACCCTCGACCTTTGACCTGCCCCGTCCGGAAATTCAAGCGGCACCCGACCGCGTGCGGGCGGCGGACGTGGGCCTGAATGTCAACGATCTCGGTTTCGCGGTCGCCACCGCCGTCGACGGCGCCTATGTCACCGGCTATCGCGACGAAGGCGACCAGATCGATCTGGTCGTCAAACTCGAGAACATCGACGGCACGCCTATCAGTAATATCCGCCATGTGCCGGTCTATACGCCTTCGGGAAACATCGTACCCCTGGAGTCCGTGGTCAACTTCCAGGAAGTCGCCGCTCCCCAGCAGATCAACCACATCGAGGACATGCCCGCCGTTTCCCTCCAAGTCCAGGCCCCCCAGGGCGAGGCCCTCGAATCCATCATGGATACCATCGAAAACGAGGTGGTTCCCCTTCTACGTCAACAGGGCCGCATCGATCCGGACGTTTATGTTTCCCTGGCCGGCTACGCCGATAAACTCGTGCAGACTCGTACCGCCATGTTCGGGAGTTGGAGCGGTTTCAACCTGCCCTCTTTGTTGGCCCTCGTGCAAAGCCGCGGGTTTCTCTCCCTGATCATCGTCTATCTTCTGATGTCCGCGCTTTTCGAATCCTTCATTCACCCGTTGGCCATCATGCTTACCGTGCCCCTGGCCGCCGTCGGGGGATTCGCCGGCCTGCGCCTCGTGCATATGCTCAGCCTGCGCAATCCGGTCATGCCCATTCAACAGCTCGACGTGGTCACCATGCTTGGCTTCGTCATTCTCGTTGGGATCGTGGTCAACAACGCCATTCTCATCGTCCACCAGACGCTCAACAACATGAAATATGGCATGAACCCCACCGACGCCCTGCACGAATCCGTGCGTACCCGGATTCGTCCGATCTTCATGACTTCGTTCACGACCATCGTCGGGCAACTGCCCCTGGCCTTGATGACCGGCGCGGGCAGCGAACTTTATCGCGGCCTCGCCGCGGTCATGGTCGGAGGGCTGTTCTGCTCGACTTTGTTCACCCTTATCCTCGTGCCCGTGGTCTTTTCCATGTTCCTGCATCTGCGAATCGTTATCATGAAACGGCTGGGGCGCGAGGAAACCGCGACCGTGGAAATCTGAAAATCGGGTAATCCATGTCTGCATTAGAAGATATGATCGATGCCGCCGTCGCCCGCCGCCAACCGTTGCTGGACGCAAGCTTCACCAACGCGATTAGGCTCTTCAACGGGCAAGGCGACGACATGGACGGGCTGATCATCGAGCGTTTCGGCAAGGTGCTTATCGTCCAGCTTCACGAGCAGCGGCTGCATTGCCGCGAGGAGATTTTACGAGACACCGTCGAATCGCTGCACCGCCGGTTGGGTACCCAAGCGGTCTACAAAAAAATATTTGTCCGCGATCGGAGCGTAGTTCCCTCGGAAATCAACGCTCTGCACCACGATTCCACGCCATGGATCGGCCAGCCGGTCCCGCCGGAACAAAACATCCAGGAATACGGCCTGCGGTTCATCATCCGTCCCTACCAGGGTTTCTCGGTAGGCCTTTTCCTCGAACACCGCGACAATCGTCGGCGTATCCGCGAACTCGCCGCCGGCCGTCGTGTACTTAATACTTTCTGCTACACAGGCGCCTTCTCCGTCACCGCCGTCGCCGGGGGGGCGGCTGCCGTTACCAGCGTCGATCTTTCCAAACCTTACCTTGCCTGGTGCCGCGACAACTTCGCCCTCAATAATCTCGAAACCGACGGACACTGGTTCTTCTGTTCCGACATCTTTGAGTTCTTCCAACGGGCTCGCCGCCAGAATCGCCGCTATGACTTGATTATCCTTGATCCGCCGAGTTTCGGCCGCCTGCGCCGCCCCAATCGCGTATTTGTGCTGGCCGAGCAACTTGACAACCTTGTCAGCGAAGCGGTCGAACGGCTCGACCCAGGCGGCATCGTTCTTTTGGGTGTCAACCATCGTCAGATCAGCCGCCCCCGGATCGAAGAAGCCCTCGCCGCCACCGGCCGTCGCTGCACGATCCTCGAACGCCCCGCCCTACCCCCCGACTTCGCCGGCGATCCCGATTACGCCAAATCCATCATCGCCCGATTCGATTGAGAAAGCATCTCTCCGCACGACCCGAATCCTTTGACTTGTTGCCAGCCTTCCTTCTTTCTCATATTCTGAACGGCGGCCATAAACCGGCGACAGGACCATAAGCATATATTTTCGGGATTATTTTATGAACGACCGGCAACGCCTCGAACATTTGATCCGTGCCCGCCACCCGCTGATTACCATGGTGACCAGCGAGGAAAATGACGCCTTGGCATTGGTCAGGGATACCACCTCGGGTTTGCATAAAAATTTGCGAATCTGGTCCATGATTGGCGGCATCCGTGACGGTCTGTTCGCCGAGAGTGAACCGGCTCCCGCCACCGAGCACCCCGCCGCCGCCCTGTACTACCTCCTCTGCCAGGCCGAACCCGGCATCGCGGTTATGCTCGATCTTGCCGGCCACCTTAAGGACGAAAAAACCCTGCGCCTGCTCCGCGACCTGATTCAACACTATCGTCAAATGGGCGGCCAGCTCATCCTGATCGATCACCGCGCGGAAATTCCCTCGGTCATCGCCGCCGAGGGTATTCGGTTCGACCTCTCCCTGCCCGACGAGTCCGAGCTCGATTCGATCATCCGCAACACCCTTCGCCGCCTCCATCAGGAGCAGCACATTGACATCGATATCACCCGCAAGGGACTGCAAACCATCATCCGGAACCTTCGCGGCCTGAACCGTCGCCAGGCCGAACAGATCATCATCGACGCCGTCATTGACGATCGCCGCTTCGACGCCGACGATATCAACACCATTCTGGCCAACAAGCGCCAGGTCTTGCACCGCGACGGTCTACTCGAATACGTCGAGGCCCCCGTCGATCTGTCCGAAATCGGCGGCCTGTGCCGTCTAAAAAAATGGCTCCAACTCCGCCAGAACGCCCTGAGCGACGAGGCCGGACAGTTCGGTCTCACCAACCCTCGCGGTGTGCTCCTGCTCGGCGTGCAGGGCGCGGGCAAGAGCCTCTGCGCCAAGGCCATCGCCACCGCCTGGCAACAGCCGCTATTACGCATGGACGTCGGGGCCCTCTATGATCGCTATGTCGGCGAATCCGAACGCCGTCTCCGCGACGCCCTGAATCAGGCCGAAACCATGGCCCCGATCATTCTCTGGATCGACGAAATCGAAAAAGCGTTCGCGTCGGCCGCCAGCCGCAGCACCGACGGTGGGCTTTCCCAGCGTATGTTCGGTTCCCTGCTCACCTGGATGCAGGAACACTCCGCGCCCGTATTTCTAGTCGCAACGGCCAACGATATCGAGGCCCTGCCTCCCGAACTTCTCCGCAAGGGCCGGTTCGATGAAATATTTTTTGTCGATCTACCCGGAAAAGTCACCCGCAAACAGATTTTCGCCATCCATCTGAAGAAACGGAAACGCGATCCCGGTCGCTTCGACCTCGACGCCCTCGCCGACGCCGCCGACGACTACAGCGGCGCCGAGATCGAGCAGGCGATTATCTCCGCCTTGCACGACGCCTACGCGGAAAAGACCGAACTGGACACCCCGCGCCTAATCCAGGCCTTGAAAAACTCGCCACCGCTATCGGTTACCATGGCCGAATCCGTCGCCGCCCTGCGCGCCTGGGCTAAAAACCGCTGTGTCCCGGCCGATTGAGGAATTAGCCGTTACCTGTTTAACAAACCGTCATATACAAACACAAAGGGTAATCAGTTATTCTTTGTCGTTATTGACCCGCCTTCGCGGACTTTCTTATTTCCCCGTGACGCGGGCGCTTGATTCAACCGGTCCACGCTTCTTTACGGGTTGAGCCATGGCCGCCTCGATGGCCCGCATGGCGGTGGGGTCATACAGGTGTTCCCCACAATGCTCGCAAACGTCAACCTCGATGTCCGGCGCGATTCCCTTGCCCGGACTCAATTCCACATCCATAACCCTGCGCCGCAGGGCCTTACTTCCGCACGTGGGGCAGCGAGTCAATATTGGTTTCTGTCGTTTCATGGTTCCACGTCCAGTTTTGAGGAAATCAATACGTAAAAGTACATAGCGCCATCCTGCCTGACCAATTTCCCTTTTGTATAAACCGCCGTCATGTCGAAAGTAAAAGAACGTATAACATACAACCGTTCGCCCTCTTTCGTCCGGCGCGGGCTGCGCGATTTAAGCACTTTGTAAATGCCCTGCGCATTCAAAAGACTTTCCAGCACGTCTTGCAAAGTCAACCCGTTCGAAGACAATTCGTCGCGTGCCTTGGCGGTGAAAATGACGTGCTCGGCCATTACGCAACGTTTGATCAGGATTAAAGGATCTCCAGATCGCAAATCGTACTCCTTGTGATGGCGTTCAATACGACCGCATGTGTTTAGCGACACACATGGCCCGCTGGTATCCCCATCAGAACCACATGCGGAAGCGCGGGGCCGACGGAGGATGATTGTTCGATACGCGGTGCATCATACTACACCGACCCGTCGCTCCCGCTCCGGGTTCTGATTACATGGTCGCTAAACACGTACATACGACCGCCATCACTTACCTTATCATATTATACTAACACCATATCCCTATTTCCAATTCGGAGTTGGCCCTTCGGAAATATTTCTACTGACGGAGATATGTTGAATTCTGCAGCCCGGCCGATTGACGCATTCGCTCGCCAATTACATCGATTCGTTTAAGGATTCCTTGGCAAATGAGCTGGTATTTGAGCGTACGAATTCCGGTGGAACCATTCCCTGTTAAACCCGCGCACGGATATTCCGCACGAGCATCTTAAAAGCCTCGGTATCCTTATTCGTCTGCTTGACGAAACTATTGTCTTCAGGCGTGCCGATGACGGCGCGCATCTCCTCGGCATCCGTGAAAGTAGCCTGGCGGAAGGGATTGTCATAGTCCTTCTTGCGGCTGATATAGACCTGGTCGCGAATATATTCCTGGATGCGTATGGCTTCGTCCAGCATCTGATTCCATATCTGGGGCGTGATCTCCTTGACGTCCAACAGGGTCAGCAATACAGCCAGAGCGTGGGATTGTTTCTGCCGGGGGTAAATCGCCCACAATTTGTCGTAGGCCTTGTGAATCTCCAGCCAGCTTCGGCATTGACCCGCCTTGATTTCATCTAAAAGCCGGTTGAGATCAGTCGAAGGCACGAGTTGCCCGCCAACGTTGACCCATTCGCGCTGGCGAGGTCCGGACAAATCCTCAAGCATCGTCCGCAACGTAGCCTGGGGGTGGTCAATCAAGTAGGCCAGCAGGTTCTTCACGGCATAATAGAGGAGCATTTCCCGGTAGGCTTGGTAGCCTGTACGCGGCTTGACGATGAGTACTTTGCGACGGCCTTTCTCCAAACCCTCCCCGAGCACCTCGATGTTTGCGGTCTGCGTCGGCGCGCCTGACAGCAGCTCACGCCCAAGTCTGACCAAGTCATCATCGGAGCGGTCGCCGGAATCATGCCGGTCGGTGCGCAGGTGGGCCTTGGCCGTCCATATCTCGAGCAAGCGCATGGCCGCGAACATCTCCTCGGCGGTGTCGGGAGCGAGGAAATCGAACTCAATGTTCTGGGTCTTGTTTTTGCGTATGTCGCGGGTCTGGAGCTTCCAACTGTTGCGGACCAGGGCGTACATATTGAACAGCCACCAGAAAGCGGGCATCACCTCGAGCCGGTCATGGGCTTGATCGTCGCTCACCAGAGCGAAGGGTAACGGGATATTCAACTCCGCCGGGTAATCGCCCTTGCTCAACAGGGTAAAGCTGGCGAACCGGGAGGAATGCTTGAGAGTCACGCACAGGCCCGGCCAGAACCCGCGACCGGCCTCGATCTCGCCATCGTTAGCCCGGCTGTTATGGTTGGACCCGATGGTCGCGCCGGCGGCAACGTTGCTCTGACCCTTGACCAGCGATGCGGTCAAGAACGAGTTGTTGTGATGCTGTTCATGGGCCGGGAACACCAGATTGTACAATATTTCGCAACAGGAAACGGTCGAGTTACTGCCCAACACGGAGTGGATCAGCCGGGCCCCATATTTGAGGTGCGAGTTGTCGCAGAGTACAAACCGGACGGCCTTGCAGCCGTAGAATACGTGACAGCCCAGACCAATGATGCCGTTGACTAGCTCAACTCCTTCGCCGATCTGGCTCGGCTCCTCGGCGCTGGAGTTGATGGTCACGTTCTTGATCTTGTTGGCCCCCTTGATGTAGCAACAGGCTCCGACCTTCACGTCCTTGATAATCCCGCAGTTTTTAATGACACAGGCGTCGCCGACCGTGCCATAGAAGCCGCGGCGGGGGTCAAACTGGTCCTGGGTAATCTGGCGGAGCCGAGCCTGGAGCTCGGTGTCCTGGCGATACTTGGACCATAAATAAGCATCGGCGGTGGTCATGCCATCGAAGGGCATCACCGCCCGTCCGGACATTTCGTTGATCAAATCGAGCCATACGCGAATCTTCTCGTCCTCGCCTTCCTTGACGATGCCGTTGCCGAACTTGGCATGGTTCGTCGCGTGCATCTCCTCAACGTTGAGTAACATGACGTTATCACCCAGAATATAGTGGGCCAGATAACGCACGTTATTGAGTACGCAATTGTCCCCGATGTCGCAAGCGATGATCACGCTGTCCGAGATACCCACCGGCATCTGGAGGTCATGGTGTTCGAGGACGACGCGCTCGATCCGACCGATTCGGACCAGACCATAAAACTCGCTGTTCTTGATCAGGCGGGGATTGAACGGATCGGCCACCAACAGGTCGTCCCAGCGGTCGCAGGTATTATTATTTTTTACAAGAGTCTCGATTTCGTCGGCGCGCAGGCTGCGCCAATAATCCGACGGTTTACCCACCTGCTGGTTGCGCAGGTAATACTCGTCGCATCCCGCGGGCAGGTACCGCGGGGGTATGAAATCGCGGCCGAACCGCTCCACCGAAACAACTTTCATTTCCGACATGCCTGAAACCTCGTGGTGTACGATTTTATGCGATCAACTCGTTTCCGGCCTGCCGCGAGCCCTCGGTTACGACCTGGAGGTTAAGACCCCAGGTCAGGGCCTTGCGGATAGTATTCTTGGCCGGGAAGATGCGGCTGTAGCCCTCGCCGGTCAGAAAAACAGCCGTCCGACACCCTTAATCTGCCGGGCAACCTGAGCCATCTGGCCGGCATCGAAGGGCGCGACCACATCCACGGTCTCCATCGTTTCCCGAACCAGGGCGAACTTGGCGTATCTTTCTTCCTTCAGGTTCAAGGTCCGCTCCTTTTGGAAACAACTGTGGATAAATGTAGCGACACCCTTATTGCACGGCACAGGAGTTCGCACTCACCGCGCAAACCCGGAGTATTTATCGGATTTATACCACGGAGAAAAAAGAACTTTAGGTTAAAATATTCGTGAATGGATCATATCGCAAGGGGGCCGACAACCTCCCGGACTCAACCATACGTCATTCGTCATTTAAGCCAATTCCCCGTGTTCCTCCCGGTCTTGCCGGCCACCACAATCAGGAATTGGAGCCGGGGTGTGTCACGAATATCATGCATTACTCGCCAACGGACCCTTGAGCCCCACTCAGGATTCGATATTCTTAGCTCTTTAAGGAGATTCATGTTGACCCGGATTCAATCAAGAACTCAACAAATAGCGATCCATCTCGTACGGATCATGGTCTTGTTCACAGGCCTTGTTACGCCGGCCCGAGCCGCCGAAACCACGCTCTGGGAGATTGGCCGATGTGACAACGATTATGCCGAGTTTGCGATTGCCGGTTGTTTTGAAAAATTCCCTGAGCGGTTTCCCGGCCAGGTACGCTTCGAGATCGGCAAGGGCGATTCGGCTCAACAATGGCCTTACGTTCATCCCGGACCATCCGATATATGGGCCGGCGGACGGGAACACCCCTACGAAATCGTTTTTGATCTCGATCAAGAGCCGGTCGGTGCTTATTTACTCCGGGTGGATATTATCGATACCCATGCAGCGCTTGCCCCGAGTCTGCAACTTAAGGCTAACGGCACCGACCTTGGCGAAATCGAACTCCAGCGCGGGACCACAGGAACAACGATCAAGGACCCCCAGGGCGGGCGCGAACAAATCATCGAGTTTTTCATCCCCCGTTCAGCGTTGGTTCGCGGGCCCAATAATCTGACGCTGTCGGTAAGCCGTCATTCATGGTTGTTGTACGACAACCTGACTCTGATGCATCGTACCGAAATTCAGCCGGTGGAGAATCTCTCCGCCCGCTCAACCGTTTTATTCCGGGAAGAGGGCGGCAGCCTGCGGCAAATAATTCAGGTAACCTTCGATCTCTATGAGCAGCCGGTGGCGCCGTTTGTGGTCACCTTCGCGGGCGATCAGGGTTGGCAGGTGACGCAATCCTTCACCGCGTTGCGACCAGGGCTTGCCCGTGAGCTGAAATGCGAGGTCCCGCCATTGGATGTGCCGCGCGATGTAGAGGTGAGTGTGTCGCTCGACGGACGACGTTTTGTCGCCAGAAGCCGGTTGCTTCCGCAGAAACAATGGAAGCTCTACATGCTCGCGCAGAGTCATTTCGACCTGGGCTATACCGCCCCTCAAGAGGAATGTCTCCGCCGGCATCGTGAGAATACGGAAAACGTCATGGACTGGATGGCAAGGCAACCCCATTTTGCCTGGACCATGGAGGCCATGTTGGCGGAGGATTACCTGGCGCGAGGTTCAAAGCCCGCTCGATTCATCGAACTGGCGCGTCAGGGGCGTATCGGCGTGCTTGGCTTCTACGCCAACATGCTTACCGGGTTGTGCAGCGGGGAGGAGTTGAGTCACACGCTCGACGTCTACGATGAGCTTCGGCGGAATCATGGGATCGCGTCGCGCTGCGCGACCATGTCCGACGTGCCTTCGATGGTGGCTACCGTTCCGATGATTCTGAATGAACATGGAGTCCGTTATCTGTCGCTGGGGGGCAACTACTATAGAGGCATGCTGGGCGATGACACCTACGAAACCCCTCATTACTGGGCGTCGCCGGACGGCAGCCGGGTTCTGCTTTGGAAAGGTCTCAACGTCTTGGGAATCGCCTCGCCACCCGAACAGCATCACGTCACCGAAGCGGCCATGCAGGAGTACCTGGCACGCTTTATCGCCCGGCAGGATTATCCTTACGACGCGGTGCTGCTGCATGGCTATTACACCGACAATTCACCCGTACACGAAAGTGTGGCTCATGTGGTTCATGATTGGAACAGCCGCTATGCCTGGCCGAAACTCATCCAGGACGCGGGGCCGAGCTTTTTCGAGTATCTGGAGCGCAGCTTCGCCTCATCGTTAGTTACCAAGTCGGGCGATCAGGGTGTGTTCTGGGAAGATGGAGCGGCCTCCTCCGCGCGGGAGACCGCCGCCGTCCGCTCCGCCGGTCAACAGGTTATCACCGCGGAGAAGCTGGCTATCTTTGCGGGAAGCAAGGACTCTGCCTTCCGGACAGCCTGCGCCAGCGCCTGGCGAAACGTCATCCTGTACAACGAACACACCTGGGGCGATGATGAGAGTGTGACCAACCCATTTATCGATCTTGTCCACGCGCAATGGGCGGGGAAGAAAGCATTCGCGGACCAGGCCGCCAACGCAGCGCAGCGCTTGCTCCATGAAATGGCCGTCGCCGCCGCGAAACGTATCGATGCCCGCGGCAAGCTTATCGTCTTCAATCCTTCGAGCTGGTCCCGAAGCGAATGGGTGGAGGTGATTGACCCTGACGGTCAACGACGCGAGGTGTACGCGGAGAACGTGCCCGGCTTGGGTTATGCTTGTATCACGACCCCGGAGAACATGGCCCCGAAAGAATCGCCTGCGGAACATGTTCTGATACTGGAAAATCGTTACTATCGCCTGACGTTTGATCCCGCCACCGGCGCGGTAGCCAGTTTGTTCGATCGGACCTTGAATCGCGAACTTGTCGATGCGGGCGATTACAAGCTGAATGAATATCTCTATGTCACCGGCGGTGAGAACAGCCGGCTCACGCGCGGATGGACCACCAATTTGCCTACCCCCCAGTTGCGCATTCATCGCTGCGCCCAACCACGGTTTACCCGCCTCACTCGGCCTGGGCGACAGGTCATGCGGGTACATAGCGAGGCACCGATGACCCGGGAATTCAGCGTTGAGGTGGTCTTGTACGAACACGAGAAACGCGTCGACTTTATCAACCACATGGATAAGGAGGCGAACCTCGCCAAGGAGGCCGGTTACTTTGCGTTTCCACTGGCCCTGTCGAACCCTCAGGTGCGCATTGAGATTCCTTCTGGGGTGATCCGGGCCGGCGTTGACCAAGTTTTCGGTGGTTGCCGAGACTGGTTCGCGGCTCAACAGTTTGTGACCGTTGCCGGGTCTGATGCCGCGGTCACCTTGAGTCCGGTTGATGCGCCCTTGCTGACCGTGGATGACATCCATCGAGGCCAGTGGTACACGACTCTCGCGCCGCGAACCGGTTACGTGTTCTCCTATGCGTTCAACAACTACTGGGACACGAATTATCGCGCTTACCAGAGCGGACCATTAACTTTCCGCTTCTCCCTGACCAGTGACGCCACTATTCCGGATACGCGGGCAAAACAATTTGGTGAATCCGTGCAGGTTCCGTTGGTCGGCGTGTGGCGGGACGGTTCGTTGCCTTCGAACCGTTCGCCTTCCGGTGAGTCTGGATCGTTTTTACCCGTGGCGGGTGAGGACATCGTGGTTCAGTCCATGCGTCGGGCCCGTTTCGAGCCGGCCATCGTTCTGGTGTTGCGGAACATGTCCAGCCAACCACGACAAGCGCGGATCGGCCTCAGTCATCTCGGGATTACTCAAGTTCGGTTGTCCAATCTGGCCGAGGATCCGGGCGAGGGTCTGACCGTCGAGAACGCCACCGTAAACGTGCGGTGCCGCCCACTTGGTCTGACTATTCTGCTGCTCAGCGAATGAAGATACGCGGACAGAGAGAGACCATGACGTGAACCTTGGTATTACGTGCATCACGCTCCACCCAATGCCCGACAACACGATTCGTCAGCATTCGGTGAGCAAGCCGCGGTATACAAAAGGAGAATATCAAGCAATGTCCCTGGGAAAGAACATGATGGCAATCATGCTGGTCGGTTTGATGACCCTGGAGGGTAAGGCGGCCGCGCCCGCCCATCATGAACGCCCTCTGATTCTGGCCCATTACTATACCTGGTACACGACCGGCTTCGGCCGACACGGCCAGTGGAATGCCTGGGAAAAAAAGACCCCCAGCGAGTTTTATCCTCAGGGCTGCGATCCGGAAAAGATTATTTTCTCTCCGGCCATCCGGCAGATAAGTTCGTGCGCGTACCCGTTGATCGGGCCATACGACAGCGATAACCGCGAGGTGGTCCGTTGGCACATCAGGCTGGCCAAGGCGGCGGGGATCAACGGCTTTTTCGTGGACTGGTGGGGCATGGCGCATTGGCAGAAACCCAAGGGGTTTACGCGCATGGTGTTCGAGGACGTGGTTATACCGGTCGCCGAGGAGGAGGGATTCAAAGTCTGTTTCTTCGATGAGACTCCGCAATTTTACAATAATCAGGACGAGATGATCACCTGGGCGGGGGAATTCCTGAACAAGTATAAAAACTCACCGGCTTATCTCAAAATCAAGGGCGAGCCGGTTTACGGAGTCTATCAGTTATGGAAAGGCAAGCTTTCGCCGGAAGAGGGCCAACGGATGATCCGCGAGGTCGAGGCCCGTGTCGGCCCGGTCTACTGGATTTTTGATCGGGTGCAGGCTCAGCCGGATACCGGACCGGGAAAACAAAAACTGCGCGTGCCGCCCGGATGGCTCGAAATGTCCGGCATCGATGCGCTCTGCATGTACTCGACATTCTCCACGATTCGGACCTACGACCGTGAGGAGCTCGCCCGGCTGTATCGCGGTCTTGCGGAAGAGGTCCGTGCGGCCGGCAAAGTCCTCATGCTGCCGGTCCATCCCGGCATGGATAACCGCAAGATCCAGATCGACGAGGTGGCTCGGCGCGAAGGCAAGCCGCATTGGTATATCCCACGCCGTGGAGACCAAACGCTTCGCGACTATCTGCAGGCATGCGTTCAGGCCGATACGGACTTCATCTGCATTACCTCGTTCAACGAGTGGCCTGAAACGACGGCCATCGAGCCCGCCCTGACCTGGCCTGATCCGTATCTTTACCTCAAAATCATCGCCGAGTTCACCGAACACGATTGGCGGACCCCACCTCTTCCGCCCCAATCCGCCCTGGACCCCGCGATCAGGCCGTTTATCGCGGCCGCCGGGCATTCCACCGATTGATTTCGGGAAAGTTCAGGGTGTGGACATCAGCGTAACCCCCATAAGGCCGATCACCACTTCCTGCGACAATGTTTCCAGGGTTACACTTTTGAGGGTCACGTCGGGACGCAGGCGACGACTGAGCATCATCGCTCGGCAATTGTTACCCAGTTGCACCATCGGCGGAGGCGTCTTGGGCAGGCAGAATCCGTCGCGTTCGTAATCGTAATCGGTGCCTCCGATCGGACACAATGTCCAAAAGTTTTCGGGCGGTACCAGATCGAGCACATCCTCGACACCGTCGGCATAGGTCAAGATCAGCCGGGCATTGGCAATCCGGGTCTGCATGGCGTTGGTCGAGCCGCAAATCAGAAACCACGCCGCCGCGGCCTTTTTACCGACCGGCACGATCACGAATCGCGGCCAGTTGTCCCACTGGCTGGTGAAGGCAATGTTGCGATCACCCGCAGGCCAGAGGAACGGCACACCTTGCGGGGTGAGTAAACGGCCCCCCTGGCCACCGATGCCGTTGTGGGTCGCGGGGGTCAGCATGGACCGCACGTTGCTCAAATCAATCACGAGCGGCTTGAGTTTCCAGTAATAGAACGTCCATGGTGAATAGCCGTCCGAACCGATGCGCACCGAGCACGTATCGGGCCGAGGTGAGAGATATTGCTGCTTATAAATGGTCCTAATGTCACCATTGAGCCGGTCGGTTAAATTGATACATTCCCACGTGGCCCCGGCGGGGATAGTCGTAACGGTTTGCGACGCCTTGGCCGCCTCGCCAACGGGATCAGAAATATGGATCTTGAATTGCCGCCACTGCCGCGTCTTGCCTGACTCTACCAAGACCAACACGAGATGATGGCCGGGATTGGCG
This sequence comes from uncultured Planctomycetales bacterium, assembly GCA_964642815.1. Lineage (GTDB taxonomy): Bacteria > Planctomycetota > Phycisphaerae > UBA1845 > PWPN01 > JAAYCU01. Next base: position 15,119 of record CAZXSA010000070.1, read on the forward strand.
TTCAACTTCGCAACGATCGCCCCCTGCTCAAGTTTCGTGTCGGTCAGAGCCTCCTGTGGATCAAGAAACTCGATGATCGGTTCACTGCCGACCGCCAGACGGATCGTGTCGCCGACATTGCCTTGCACTTGTATGGACGCATCGGTCGCGAGCGCTTCGCTCCAACGAATATTGACAACGGCGCGCATCGTCGGGTCCAGAGCAAGGCGAACCAAGCTCCGTCCGATGCCGGGGACGGTCTCCCATTCGGTTTTATTATCGTTCACCGTGACCTCTTCGACGCAGCCCGCGTAGATGGGCAGTTCCAGGTATAGGCGGGCGGGTTTCCGCACGGCGCATTCATACCGATCAACACCTTTATCGCGATTGAAGGTTAGCGAGTAATCGGGGGTTCGGATCGACGCGTGATCCCAAGCCCGCGGAAACCCGGGCCTGAAGATAACCCGCTCATTGGGATAATCGGGCACATAACCGAATAGTCCCTCCACGATCAACCGGCAAAACATGCTGGTGCAATCGTTGAAATCCGTACCCCCCTTGGGGACGGTGATCGCCCCGGGGACGGCTTCGTTGAACATGGCTTCCAGCGTGGTCCCCTTAAGTAGTTCCCAGGCATCCTCGGGCAAACCCGTTTGATAATAGGCCAGCGCCAGATGGTAATTGTCGCCCGCAAACATTTCGCGGACCGAGAATTTGGCGGGAACCCAATTGGAGGTCCAGCAGCGCTGGCCGCCGAAAGACATCTTCTGTCGTTCCAGCCCCCATTCGGTATAGTGCAACGCCTGGGCCGCCTCCTGCCAAGTCAACATACCGGCATCGATCGGAAGGAAAATACTATAGAGCCAGGCGTCGGTGTGCAGCCGGCGCAGCCCGAGCTGTTCGCGGTAACTACCCATGTGCCCTTTCTCTCGAACCCAGAGGGAGGTGAACACGCCGGTCTTGATTTTGTCGGACATGGACTGGTGAAATGTCATTTGGGCCGTTTCACCCGCGCGGCGGGCCATATCGGCGGCGGCTCGGTGAGCGTTGTAGGCATAGGCGCTTTCCTCGACCGTGCCCCCACCGTTGTACCACTGGCTGTCGGTCGGCCAGGTATTGATGTAGCTCTCATAGACGCCGTCGCCGTCCGGATCGAAGCAATCGCGTGCCCATTCCAGTTGCAGCTCCAGGGCGGGCCAGAGGATTTTCTCCATTTCAGGATCGGCGGTGGCTCGCCAGGCATAGATAGCCTGATCGAAGAACTGCGTCTGAAAATTGTAGAACAGATTGTCCTTCTGAATGCGTCCCTTGCCGTAAAAACGCGAGTCCTGAGCCTGTTGGCCGTAACCCAGATTAGGATCGGCACGGGCAAAACGTTTATTGGACTCGGTGGTTTGCGAGGCAATGTAATAGATATATTCGGTCTTTGCGTTGTCGTGCCAGCCATAAGCGGTAGGACCATACGTAGTCCTCCAGCCGGGGAACGGAATATTCCAGGCCATGGTGCCATGAACGTAGACGGGCGGATAATACGCGGCGTCCATACCAATGCTGGAACACGGGACGGCCAGATTCAGCCAATCCACCGGCGTCTCGACTATTACCTGGTTAGCGACAGACTCGACTCGCTTGATGCCGGACTCAAAAGCGTCCGTCGGATTTTCCAGGCGGCCAAGGTCGCCGGGTTTATCGCCGACGAAGTCCTCTATCGCCCAATAGATTAGCGGTGGCTCGTCCTTCAATTCGATCACCCCACACAGCAAAGGCTTTTCCGGTGTTTTCGCGGTGGTAGTGGCCGGAACCAGCGTCGCCGGGTTCGTCCAAGCCGAGGCATCGACCACGAACATGGCCGAGGGCATACTACTGCGTCCCGCCACGGTATGCTGGGCCGATCCGTCCGCGAGCGCACCAGGTGGTTGCCGCAGTACAAAGCGATCACCTTCGACGCGAACGATATCGCCTCGGCAATCCTCAGGTTGAAAAAGTCGTTGCATGCGCTCGGGATTACAGCACGGATCCAACTCCCAGTTGAGGGTGTGCTGGCCGGAGCGTTGCGTTACCCCACCGAAAACCCAGACGAGCTTATCTCCGGCGCGTGTATTCTTCATTTCCAGACGCACCGTAAAACCCGACGTCTCGGCCAAGGGCACGGCCTGCATCGTTACCGTCAGGTCTGGGAACAACGGGTCGCGTATTTGCCATTCGATATGTCCGGGGCGGTAAAACATACTGATGTCAGAGAATTGGTGCAGCCAACGGCCCTGCTCTCCGCGCACCAGCGCGACCATAAATTCGCCGCAGAGATAAGGCTCACTGGCGAATAAAAGACACGGCCGGTCGCCGGCCATCACCAGGGCCGGCATGTGCTTGCAGTACAAAGGGCGATTGTGATACCGATCGCCGTTTCGACGGACGATGGCGGAATCCTCCACGGCGTAGAGCGTCGTGGAACCTTGAGCCGTCCTGGTCTGCCGGTTTTGTTCGGCCATTTGGGCGGGAACACGCATGGCGCCAACCAAGAGGATTAAGCCTACTTTCCGCGCTAACACGACGATGGATCGCTTTATCATATCTCCAACCCTCTTTCGCCGAGAAATTGTCATGGGAGCATTAAGTGATTGACCAGCGGACATGCTACCTGAGCCACAATGCAATAGCAACGTTCATACCACAAACGACATTCGGCTATCTAAGATAAATTGCTTTTACGCATTTCCGATATACCCAATGATTTCGATGTGTTTATAACCATAGCGTCACTCATTGTCGCAATTTGCATCGAGTATAATTGTTAATAATGCTCCCTTCCCTGCTGCTGCCTCGTGCGTTACAATGAAAGACCTGACAACAACGTTATGCATAATCGTAAACCGCGACCAGTTCCTACGAAATAAGGATTCAGCCATGTCCATGCGATCAAAACGTGAAACCCGTTCGGAAAACGACTGCTCTCGGCGTACCTTTCTGTTCGCCACCGGCGCAACCGTTTTGCTCCCATCCTTCCTGGGTTGTTCGGCCACGCGCGAGGGATTGTCTGGTTCACTTGTCAAGCCTTCCGAAATCGGTATCGAACGCCGCATCCGTCCTTGCGGGCCGGCTTCCCAATATGCGCCGACTATCCGGGTCGCTTTTGTCCGGCGCAAGGCGGATTATGGCATGCGCTGGCCGGGGGCTATCTACGACGGGCAAACCGCCCTGCGAGATTACCGGCAACAGATCGAGGCAACAGCCAAGGATATCGGCATCAATCTCCATCTTCGGTCCGAACCCATCTATTCACCGGCCGAGGCCGACGAGTGGATAGCCCAGGCCAAGGAAAACAAACCCGACGGACTGCTCGTTGTTCTCCTCGATCGCCAGGAACACGCCTGGCCTACCGCCATCAAGGCCGCCGATACCGGTATCCCGGCCGTCGTCTTCGCCCCTATCGGCGCCGCCTTCACCACCAACACCGTCCATCTTGCCGGTCGCCCTCGCTGCCTGATCTGCTCCACCGACGATTTCCGCGAGGTCGCCTTCGCCATGAAAATGCTTTACGCGGGGGCCAAACTCCGCGAAACCCGCTACATCGTCATCGAGGGCAAGGAGCGCCGCGATTCATCCATCAAGCATTTCGGCACGGCCTTGCGGACCATTCCCGCCTCGGATTTCCTCGAGGAATACCAGCGCACACCCACGACGCCGGAGATCCACACCATCGCCAAAGACTACCTCGGCCGTGCCCAACGCGTTTTCGGCTCCAGCCCGCAAGATGTGATCAACGGGGTCAAGAGTTACGTCGTCGCCCGCACCCTTCTGGAACGCGAACAGGGCGACGCCATCACCATGGATTGCCTCGGGGCCCTCGGTCAATCCAAAGTCAGTCTGCCATGCATCGCCTGGTCCCGAATGAACGACCACGGCATCCCCGCCGCTTGCGAGAGGGACAAGACCGCCTGCATTACCCATGCCCTCGTCCAATATCTCTTCGACCGACCCGGCTTCCAGCAGGATCCCGTACCGGATACGGCCACGGGCTGTCTCATCGGCTCGCATTGCTCATGCCCAACTCGGATGAACGGCTTTACCCAGCACCCCGAACCGTTCTACCTTTCGTTTCATCATGGCAAACGCGACGCCGTACCCCGAACCATCTGGCGCAAAAAACAGCGGATTACGGTCCTCGACGCCGTGCTCAGCAACGATGATACCATTCCCCCGTCGCTGATCATTTCCGCCGGCGAGGTAGTCGATAATGTGGAGGTTCCCCCCGCCGGCGGCTGCGTCGTGGCGGTCCGTGTTCGACTGGACGGCGTAACCGATACCCTGGCCTACCCCGGCATGCACCAGCTTTTCTTCTACGGCGATTACAAAAAACAACTCCGGGACTACTGCCAGCTTTTTGGCATACAACCCAAGTTGGTCTGATTTGGGAAACTCGCGTATTTACCGACCATCCCAAGGTAAGGGAACCAACGGGTCGCCGTCATCAGGGTGGGGCCTTTGGATAATAGGCGTTTCCCCCCTAAAAAGGGACTGGCTCCCCCGCGATGAATCTGTATAATGGAGGCACGGATGAGGAATATGATAACGGGGGGCCGGGCTGAGTAACCGGTGATTCCAAGGGAGTGCATGGCCATGAAACGCTGTAACCGAACAACCGCGATCTTTGCCGCGTTGTTAGCCGGTGGCACGCTGCTGGGCAATGGATGCCAACCTTATCGAAACCTGATCTGGCCCTCGATACGCGATGGGCTTTATAATTATGTCAGCGGCAGCGTGGGAAGTTCCTATGTATCAGCGGCTTTCGGCGACTACGTGGTCAATTCACTGCTGGGCAATCTTTTTTCCGACAACAACGGTCTCTTTAACTAGCCGTCCCAAGGCCTGACGACCCACCCGGTTGCCCAAACGGGACAATCGTTCCTCCCACCCGATCGTAACCGGTCGTTTTCTCGCGGTCGCCGCTTCAATCGAAAACCGTATCCACCGTCTCTCCATCGTCGAATCGTCCCTCCGCTCCGGGAGACGAGGGTCGCGAGCCTCGACGATCGGGCTGCGGCTCTTTTTCCTCCGGGATTTCGGCGACCTGCACCGCCCCACCGCGTTGATCGAAGCACTTGAACTCATACTGGTCCGGTCCCAGATTGCGATCGGAACGAAGGACAATCCGCCGCCCTGTCTGTTGCTCCAAGGCGGCCAAGGCCGCCCGTTTGCGATTCTGTAACTGGAAGGCCACCTCCGGAGCAATGCGGATTTCCACCATGGCCACCTGCTCGCGATGCAAGGCCACCCGCAACAAACGCATGATATCCAAGGTCATCGACTCGGTGTTCTTGACCAACCCCGCCCCCTTGCAGTGCGGACAATTCTGATAAATGCTGTGCTTGATCGACGGGCGCATCCGCTGTCGAGTCATCTCAATGATCCCGAATTGGCTCATCCGCAGGCACTTGGCGCGCTCCTTGTGTTTCTTCAGGGCTTCGCGTAAGGCCCGCTCGACTTCTCGACGATGTTTTTCCGCATGCATATCCACGAAATCGCAGAGGATCAACCCTCCCAGATCCCGCAAGCGCAATTGCCGGGCAATCTCCTCCGCCGCCTCCAGGTTGATCCGGTAGGCGGTCTCTTCCGCGTCGTCGTATTCCCGGAACCTGCCGCTGTTCACATCGATGGTCACCATCGCTTCCGT
>CAZXSA010000071.1:0-20747 GCA_964642815.1 uncultured Planctomycetales bacterium
GGGACGATCGCCAACCAGGTCAAACGCTGGCCGACGGTGATCATGTCCTACTATCCCGGGGTTGACGAGATCGGGCATCGCAACGGGCCACAATCCGCTCACTACGAGGCGGCCTTGAGTAACATCGACAACATCGTTGGGCAAGTGACGGAGGCGTTGCGGCAGGCCGGTCTGCATGATTCGACTTATTATGTATTGCTCGCGGATCACGGCATGGCCCCGGTTGGGAGAGAGCGGCAAATTGACTTACTCGCTTGGTTGCGGCATGAGAGAAAAATGAGCGTTCGGAGCAAGGCGATCGGCCTCGAATTTTATGCGGACCGCCACCGGCTGATGGAATCTTACGATGCGGTGGCCAGCGTGGATGCCGGACGGGTGGCGATGATCCACTTGCGGGGTGAAGGAGGCTGGCATGAGCGGCTCGATCCGGAAGAAACAATGAGTTGGATCCGCTCGAGCCCGTCGGTACTCGATTTGCCGGCGGTTGGTTGGGTGTTTACGCGAGCCGGGCAGGATCGCGCATGGGTGTTAAGTCGCGGCGGCTCGGCGATCGTGGAGCGTTTTCTTCGGGAAGGCGAATTCCATTACCGACTGACGAAGATCGAGGGCGATCCGCTGGGTTACGCAATAGTTCCGGAATTAAAGGATTTCCTGGCCGCCGATGGGCATCCATCGCGGGCTTGGTTGGCGGCGACGGCCCGGTTGGAATGTCCCGATGTGGTTGCCCAGGCGGTGGAGTTGTTCGATTCCCCGCGGACCGGCGATGTCGTGCTGATGGCTGCCGATGGATGGGCGTTCTACAAGGGCGAACGTGGCGGGCATGGTTCCATTTCGCGGCGGGATATGCGTTTGCCCATGTATTTTGCCGGGCCGGACCTGCCGCGGGGAGCGTGTATACCTCATGCCCGGCTGGTGGATTTGGCGCCCACGGTCCTGGGGTTGTTAGGTGAACAAAATAGGCTTCAGGATTATCCATCGTTGGATGGGATCAATTTGGCTGATGAGCTTCGCGGAGCAAAAAATGTTGACGAACAGGAGTGTATCCGTGGCCCTTGAATCACGGCAATCGCGGATTGTTCCACAAGGATCGTTTGCGCTTGAAAAATGGATCGGAAGCGGCCCTGGCCCGCGTTGATGGCTTGGCCCGACCGTGGATTCCGATGGTTGCGGTGTGACCCGATGTATAGCCGTTCTTATATTATTCTCATCTCGTTTCTTTTCGCGGGCGCGACGCTGGCCGCGCACGGCTGGTCGCTGGACGATGGCCTGTTCCTCGACGACCATTGGCACCTGATTCGGTACCTCGACAAGGATTGGTCCTTCCACGCGCTGATGGATGCCGGCACCATTGAACCGGAGCGGTTTGTCGAGAGCTGGTGGCAGGAAAAGCCCGTGCGCTGGACCTATGCGCGGCCGTTCGCCATCTTCGTGACCAAGCTGGCTTGCTACCTGTCGGGAGGCCGTCCGGCGGCCTTGCATGCGGTCAGTCTGGGGCTGCATTGGATCGGGACATTGCTGGTTCATCATCTGTGTCTGCGGTTGACTCGACGGCGATTCTGGTCGGTGGTGGGGGGGCTGTTGTTCGTCGTCTATTCGCATAGCCTGTTCGCGGTTGGGTGGATCGCGGCTCAGAACACGGTTTTGCAGACTATCCTCATGCTGGGGGCTTTATTGGGTTATGTGCGCGCGTCAGGTCTCAATTTGTACCCCTACGGCCACGTAAGCGACAAGGTGCCCGCCGAAGTGCCGCCTTTGCGGTATGGTGTATTTTTCGTGGTGGTCATCCTTTGGGTGTTTTCTCTACTCAGCAGGGAAAATGCTCTGGTGTTGCTGGTCTTTCTGCCCTGCATGGATCTGGCATTTGGCGGGTGGCGGCAGGTTCGAGCCCGGTGGGGTGCTTATCTGGCCCTGACCACGGTGGCGACCGCGTTCGTTTTCTGGCGGTTGCTGGTTAGCGAGAGCATGGTCCCGGATTTCTACCTCCGACGGCCGGATGGACCGGGCTATGTGTTCTGGCTTATAGCCAAGGGCTTGCATTACCTGACGGCCGCGGTCTGGTTGTCACCCTTGACCGTCGGGCCCAGCGGCCGGTTTCATCCGTTCATCGAAGTGCCGGGTGATTGTCTGCTGATGGTTTTAATACTGAGCGTGCTGGGTGTGGGTTATTACGTTGCCTGCCGGAAGGCACGGGGCTGGTGGCTTTGGCCGTTATGGATTGTTCTATCGGTACTCCCCGTCTTGCCGGTCCTGGCCACCCCGCACTCGGGCTATATGCCCGCGATGGGATTCGCCGTGGCCATGATTCTCGGGCCGGCCTTGCATGACCGCCTTAAGCCGGGTGCCCGACGTTGCTGGAGTAAATATGTGGCCTCATGGTTCCTGATCGCCACGACAACCTACATGCCCATCTATCGGGTTCTCTGGAATGCCATGCAGGCGGCGGAGCAATTGACGATCTCGAAAATCATGGAAGACCCGCCTCCGGCCGAGGCCACGGATGTTTTTTTCATCAACCTGCCGTTCGTCAATATTTATGCTCAACTGCATTTGGCCGAGGAGTATGCCCGAGCGGGGATGCCCCGGCCGGATTTTCGCGCCCATGTTCTGACTTATGCGTCGAGCTACGTGATCGCCATGCAGCAGCGCTGTCGGCTGGAGCAGTTGGATGACCGGTCCTTTGCCCTTTCCGTCGAGGGACGACCCTATTTTTCCGGGGCGCTTGGCCGTTTTCTGGTCGAGGGAATGCGCACAAATGGCCGATTTCATACCGAGCAGGTTGTCCATGGAAAACTTTTTGACGTGGAAATCGCCGAGGCTCACGAGCAGGGCGTCAGCAGGTTGATTTTCCGGTTTCATCGACCGCTGGCGGATAGACAGTTTTGTTTTTACATTACCACCCAACATTGCCCCGCCGCCCGTGTCCAATTCAATGAGGCGGGGGTGGTTGGCCAGGAGCTTTCGTCGGTGGTCGGCCCGGATGGCTGGAGCCGAAATGAGCCCTGTCCGGAAACGCGGGAGCAGAAAGGCCTTCGCCAGGCCGTGGAGACGCTGTTCCACGTGAGGCAAATTACCCGTGGGATTATCCGGACGGACCTCTATCAGACGGGTCCGCCATATCCCGGTCCTCGGTAGGAGTGGCAATCAGGCGGGTTTTGAGCTAAAATACCGCCCTTTGCCTTGGGTAATTTCTCGGTTAAGGTTGTAATTCATCAGGGAGATCGCTAGCCGGTATGAATTCCAAGTATTTGCCCACCATAATGATGACCGGGGCCACCGGCTTTCTGGGTCAGTATGTATTACGCGATTTATTGCGCCGGGGCCGCCGGGTGGTTGTCGTTCTGAGGCCTCCCCTGGCGGATGCCTTACCACGTTTAACCCAGATTCTGGAACAGATCGGCATGAATCTGACCCCTTTCCTGGAGAGCGGTCAATGCGTGCCCGTCGAGGGATCCCTTCCGCGTCAGTTACCCGACCCAGTCTGGGGGCCAACCGATGCCGTGTTGCACTGCGCGGCCAGTCTTCAGCTTTTCTCGAACGGTAACGGCGAGCCGATAGCCACCAATCTCGAGGGCGCGGCGGCGCTGATTGAGTGGGTCCGGGCGCACAATGTCAAGCAGATATTCGGGGTGAGCACCGCTTATACGTGCGGCTGGAACCGTGGGGTGATCGCGGAAGACTTCCATTGGCCGCGCCCCGACTTCCAGACGGATTACGAACGCAGCAAGTGGCAGGCGGAGATCCTGCTACGCGATTGGGCCGAGCAGAGCGGGGGTATGCTGACCATTTTTCGCCCGAGTTTTTTGGTGGGCGATTCGGAGACGGGCTATACCTGCCAGTTCGCCGGTTTTTATCAGTTTGCACGGTTGATCGGTGTACTTAAACAGCATTACGCCGATCCGGGTAATGGCAAGATGACGCATATTCCGCTACGTATTCCCGGCCGTCCGGAGAATCCGCAGAACCTGGTTCCCATCGATTTCGTCGCCCGGATCATTGACGAGGTGGTGAACGATCCGCAGTTCCACGGACGTATTTACCATCTGACTAACCCTGAGCCGCCCACGAACGACATGATGAAGCGTTTTTATGAGGAATATTTTGGTCTGTGCGGCGGGTATTTTACCGAGCCCGACCAGGTCGTGGGGCATTACACGCCCGCCGAGTCATTGCTCTGGGAACAGTTTCATCTGTTGACCCCGCGGACGGTGCATGACCCCTTGTTTGACTGCACCAACACCCGTATGGTCATGGCTGCCCGGCGGATTGATTTTCCGACCCTCGATCTCGAACGGCTTACCAAACTCCTTGACTACGCTACTGGTTGTGACTGGGGTCGCCAGACCAACGGCACGGATAGTTCATCACCATCCCGGCGAGCCAAGGCGGTGATCAATAACCTCGGCTGATGAATTTTCATCCCGTCTACTTGCCGCACCTGTCGCCAAGCGGAATGTCCATCTGTTCGAGGACTTGACGCAGATTTTCCATACGGGAAAAGGCGGGGGGGCGGCCCTGCATGGTGGCGACGAATCCGATCGAACTGTGGGCTTCGAGGTTGCCATGAGTGGAGGCCATATCGACCATTTCGGACATTGTTTTGCAGCCGCAATGCCATCCGTCGTGAACGGAAAGAAGCACTTGCGGCTGGTTAGCAATCAGCCCGTGAAATGCCCGCCACAGACGATGCACGCAGTCCGGATAGCGGTGTTCCCGAGTAGCCTCGTATAATATCTGATCGCCGATATAACCTTCGGAATCGACCGATCCATCTTGGCGCAGTTGATCGATAATCGGGAGCAGTTCCAGAGGGTCGCCGCGTTCGGTCAGGTAACGATAACGGCCCGGGGTTGAACGGGAAATTCTTGCCCGACCTGAATGGGTCAGGATAACCACTTCATCGTTTGCATCGAGATAATAGGCCGCCGCTATTCCCTCGATGCCGAGTACGTCGGCGGCGACGGACGCTGGGGATTGGGTGTATATGGCCGCGCTGGTGACCATGCCGAACTCGGGCACGACAACGTCATTCGGTCCCTCAAGAGTCTTACGAACCTGGTAGCCGAATTGGGCCAACAACTCCGGCAGGGGGATACGTTTGCTGGGTACAAGGTTGATACCGTGATCCGACAAGAGGGTGATCCTGGCCCGGCCTCGGGTGTCATGCAGGATGGCCTGCCCCATCCGGTCGACCTGGACCAGGGAGACCATCAGTCCATTGCGGCCGATGCGGGTGCCGGTCGCCGAGGTGCCCACCGCATAGCCAATGGTGGTTTTTTTCTTGCCGGTCAAGAAGATATTCTGAATTTCACCCAGCTCGTGATTAAACCATTTCAGAACCTGGCCTTGATCGTAAGCGAAGGGGTGGGCGAGGTTGTTCATGCGATAGTCCACGCATTGCCCCCATTTTACGTTACCGCTATTGAGATAGACGCTGTAAGGACTGCTGAGCCGGTGCCCGTCGTAGTAGGCCGACTCGACGCCCGGGCAGGGCGAGACCCCGAAGAATTCACTTAACGACAGGTCGGTCATGACCGGAAATGGAGCGATGACGCGGGTCGGCGGGTGACAGAAACGCAGCCGCCCCTGTTGCCATGTTTCCCGCACCATCTGATAGGGTACGCTGTCCAGGATGATAACGAGGTGGCGGATTTCCTCTTCGGGAATGTCGGCCAGCACCACTTGGTCGTCCGCCCGGCCGTCTCCGTTGGTATCCCAGCCGAGGGACTCGACGATCCCCGCGGCGTTCAGGCGCTCGGAATAATCCGCCCGGCCGTTCCCGTTCGTATCGTACCACCGTTCAAGCCCGCCGTTGTCGAGAGCCTGGACCTTCAACGGGGCGGCCGGAAACATCCTCGGCCCCGGCCCGACACAGCCCATAATCCCGACCAACAGAACAAAGGCACCCAGCGTCAGAAATCGCAAGAACGTCATCGACCTAAATCCCCAACACATCCACGCGGCGGCCGAATCGCTCCTCGGCCGGGATATAGATTATCAAAAAGCAAGGGGAAAATCATGTACCCACGGATCGATCCCCCATGACCATCCCGAAGCGCCGGCGAGGGATACAATTTACCAGCCCGCTAGCGAGGGACGATCACGGTGGACGCATGCAAATACAAGTGGCGTCTTGCTCGCGTTCGATCCCTTGCTTGGTGCTGGAACGAGAATCCGTTCTCGTTCCTCGTCTTCCGCGGGAATCCTTTCCCCTGTTTTCTCATGGGATAGGTATCCCCGGAGCAATGGGACCGAGATGGGAATCTCGGTCCAGCCGTGTGGCGTCTTGCTCGCGTTTGATCCCTTGCTTACGCGTAGGGCTGGTAAAGGGCCTGTTGTCAGAGGGGCGGAGTGCGGCTAGATTATTTGGATGGCAAAAAAGAAAAACATTACCTACAAGGATTCCGGGGTGGATATTTCCGCCAACGACCGGCTGATCGACTTGCTTAAACCCATCGTGCGTAACACCTACGGGCCGCGAGTAATGGGCGCGCATGGCGGGTTTGCCGGCCTGTTTCGACTCGATCATAGCGAGACATTGTTCAAGCACAATTATCGTGACCCGGTGCTGGTGGCCTGCACCGACGGGGTCGGCAGCAAAATCCTACTGGCCCGCGAGTCGGGCCATTTCGATACGATCGGCCTCGATCTGGTGGCCATGAACGTCAACGATATGCTGACCGTCGGGGCCGAGCCGCTGTTTTTCCTGGATTACGTGGCCGTGCATGACCTCGATCCGGAGCGGGTGGCGACGATGGTCGAAGGCATCGCCGCCGGATGCATCGAGGCCGGTTGCTCGTTAATCGGAGGCGAGACGGCCGAGATGCCTGATCTGTATCAGAAGGGCGATTTCGATCTGGCGGGTTTCGCGGTTGGCGCGGTGGAGCGCAATCGAATCATCGACGGCTCGACCATCGAGCCGGGTGATGCGATCATCGGCCTGCCGTCCAGCGGGGTGCATTCTAACGGTTATTCCCTGGCCCGTCGGTTGGTCTTCAAGGAGGCCAAGCTTAAATACGATTCCGTGGTGCCGCAGATCGGCTGTGCGATCGGCGACGAGCTGCTCAAGCCGACCCGAATTTACGTCAAGCCCGTGCTCCATCTGCTGCATTATTACCGGGTGAAGCGCGTGGTCCGGGGCATGGCCCACATTACCGGTGGCGGGCTGCCGGGTAACGTGGTTCGCATCCTGCCCGAAGGCTGCATGGCCGTCATCGACACGAAGAGCTGGACCATCCCGCCGATTTTCAAGTACATGCAATCCCTGGGCGTGCAGCGCGACGAGATGTTCCGGGTCTTTAATATGGGGATCGGCTACGTGCTGGTGGTCCGTCCGACCTTCGCCAATGCGGTCGTCGGTCATTTCCGCCGCCGGCGAATTGACGCGGTCATCATCGGCCACATCCGCAAGGGGCCTTGCGACGTGGAACTGCGCTGATGCGGTTTTTTACCACGGAGGCACGGAGGCGCGGAGATCCAGAGGTCATATCAACGAAGATGTTTCGTTGTTTTCCAGGAAACGAAAAGCTGCGTCGTTGCGGTTGCAGTTCTTGAGCCGCTCTCCGGCGCATTCGGTGGTACCTGATCCTTCGCCGGCTCGGTGGCGGGATTATTCGATAAACGGCGGTTCGCCTTGAATACCGCGAATGATTTCCATGGCTTTTTCAACATCGGTCTTGCATCCCCGCCAGATAAGCCAGACCGCGCCCTCGGCGCCACCGATACCGCCGGCCGAGGCCTGCCAGGCTTCCACATTCGCCAGAGTTCGCAGGGCTTCAATTTCGGTGACGATCTGGCCGGGCAGGATGCGCATGCGCGGCTGGTTGGTCAGCGATTCGACCGGTGAATTGACCCTGTCGGCAACCTCGCGCACCCGGCCGGCAATCTGTTTTTCCAGACCGATGGGGATGATGACCCGGGCCGTTCCCCGATCCATGAACGGCTCGATTTTACCGACCGTCCCGCCCGTTTTACTGCCGGTCCAAACGCCCACGATTCTATGTTCGTAGTCGAGGGCGTTGCCGCCCTTCATGATCACGTCGTCAGGTTTGATTTGCGGGAGCACATCGTCCAACGAAAGCTCGGGCTGATATTGGCCCTTGATGAAAACGACTTCCTTGATAGGCTCGACGGTGGGCAGCTTCTTATCGCCTTTCTGGGGTAACACGTGGCCGAGCACCATGGCGCCGGGCTCGATCTTTTTACCAAGCAGTTCCTCGGCGATGTAGGTGTTGGTCGTCCCCTTGCAGACCACGACGATCCCGTCCCGCATGGCTCGTTGCACGGCCGGCATCTGGGCCACTCCCTTGGCGATCAACCGCTTGCCTTCCGCCACGGTCAGGACGGCGTGGGCCTGGAAGAGATTCCTTTCGTCGGTGATTCGGCCTGGCGAAGTCGCCGGTGTCGAGCAAGCGGTCAAGGCACCGGCCAGCACCAGGCAGAAACATGAAACGGTTCGAGCAACATTGCGGCGATAGGGGGTGAGCATGGCATGATCCTTCAAGAATGAAAAACCGTGTACATCCGTCGAGCGGCGTGGTTCGACCCGTGGCGGCCGACCACTGGGTACTCACACGCTCTGTTCATGTATAAACGTAACCGGCTCTTTTTTCCAGCGGCGATTCCCCTTTTTACCGCGAGCGGATACGATGGAGACATGGCCGGCAGTGTTCTACTTATCGATCCCGACCCCCGCGTTCGCCAGCAGGTGACCACCGCCTGCGTGCAGCTTGATGCCGCCCTGACCGCGGTGGATCGTCTGGCCGACGCCTTGCCGGTGATCGTGGATAAATCGCCCGATGTCGTTCTCCTGGATGTCGATCACCCGGATTCGGGAGGGTTCGATGGTTTTGACCAGTTACGCGGGCGCTGGCCTCGGCTGTGCGCGATTTTGATCGCCGAACGCAGCCTGAGCGAACAGGCCATCGAGGCCATGAAACGCGGGGCCTTGGATTACCTGCTTAAGCCGCTGACTCACGACGAATTAATCGCTCAGATCGGCAATGCCTTGCGTATCAGTCGCGACATGACCGTACCTCCGGTTTACGAAACGGAAGTGTCGGATAAGGACGCCGATCGGATTGTTGGCCAATCGCCCGCCATGCAGGAGGTTTTCAAGCTGGTCGGGCTGATCGCCCCACGCGAGGTCAACGTCCTGATTACCGGAGAAAGCGGTACGGGTAAGGAATTGATCGCCAAGGCGGTTTATCATCACGGTCAGCGCAGGAACAAACCTTTTCTGGCGGTCAACTGTGCGGCCATTCCCGAGACTCTGTTGGAAAGCGAACTGTTCGGCCACGAAAAAGGCGCTTTTACAGGGGCACACGTGCGCCGCATCGGTAAATTCGAGCAATGCCACGGTGGAACGATTTTTCTGGACGAAATCGGCGATATTCCGCTGACAACCCAGGCTAAGTTGCTACGGGTATTGCAGGACGGCGGCTTTCAGAGACTCGGTGGCACGGAAACCATCCATGTCGATGTGCGTATCATCGCCGCCACCAATCAACCCATTGAAAGACTGATTGAAGAACGTCGTTTCCGCCAGGATCTTTATTACCGGCTCAAGGTTGCATCCATCGAAGTACCACCGCTGCGTGATCGCGATCTCGATCCGGTCTTGCTTGCCCATTATTTTATTAAGCGTTTCAATCGTCCATTGGGGGCCCACATCCAACGTCTTTCTCCGCACGTGTTGCCGGTTTTGTTGAATTACTCCTGGCCGGGTAACGTCCGCGAGCTTGAGAATGTCATCAAGGCGTCCCTAGTGGTTGCCCGGGGCAACGTTTTCCAACTGGAGTTTCTGCCTGAAAAGATCCGCACCGCGGCGAGGCCGTTAGGTCTCGATGCGAATGAAGCGGCCTCTCCTGTTTCGTCTGCATCGTTGGAAGTCAGTTTGCACGATCTAGGGCGACAGTTGCTGGCGCAAACGCCGTTGCATGGGCAGATTCATCGCAAAATGGTCGAATCCGCGGAGCGTGCGGTTATTTGTGCCGCTTTGGAGTATACCTCGGGGAACCTGGCCTCGGCGGCTCGTCTTCTGGGAATTACCCGATCCACCTTGCGAAAAAAAATGAAGCATTTAGGGATCGAGGTTAGCAAAACCGTATCCAGCCCAGAAATTAATCAGCCTGGTCAGTAAGTGACCAATTTGAAGGCATCCTATCCACTACACTCACCTGCCATAATTCGCACAAAACATGTAACTCATTGCTAATAATATATATAGGGCTCGATTGGATTTATGATTCGGTTGGCATAGGTCTTGATAATAAGAGTCTAGCGTCTTATTCACCGCCGGCCTGGTGGCTGGTTGGATGGTCCGCAAGGAGCCAACTGCCCCCGACCAGCAACCGGGCTGGCGAATTCTTTGCGTTTCGCCGCGATGAATGGGATGACGTGTTTTTATAACCCTCTTGTTTCAGGAGGATTTTTGATGAATCAAGTGCGTGAGGAACATGATTATTTTTTGTCCCCAGCGGTGAGGGCATGGTCGGCCGCCCGCGCGGTTCCCAGGATGCAAGTGCCCAAAACCTATCTTGCCCCGGAAGAGCTTGAGGAATTCAGGCGGGAATTGCTGGACGTTCGCCGAAAGCTGCTCGATGGCGGCGATGTCAGCCATCCGGCGATTGTTGACACCTTGAGCAATAAGCGAGGCTTGTTGAGCGAGATTGATCAGGCCTTGCAGCGTATTGAAGCCGGCACCTACGGTATCTGCTTGGCGACCCATAGGGCGATTCCCAAGACCAATCTTAAGGGCATGCCCTGGGCCAAGTATTGTTATGACGATTGACCGATCTGCCTGAAGAACACACCTCTTTCGTTTGTCCGTACCTGTCAAGGTTCTTGCCTGGCCGGCCCGGAAAAGGGTCGCTTACATAGTGGCTACGGTAAACTGTACCGGTTTTCCGATGTATTTTGTAGTTGACGGCCAGGTCGAACGCGGATTTGAGGCAGCCATCGGGAGCGGAGGTGATTGCATTGGCTCGTCGTCCGCGTATGATAACGGCCATGATGGGAATTTGGATAAAGACCTTTACAGCCAGGGACGGCCATTCCTGAAATGTTACCAACAAAGCGCAATGACAGCGGACAAATGACTTTAAGTTTTGGTGGGACAAGCACTTCGCCATCCAAACGCACTGTTGACCCCGCCAGCTCGAAGGGTGGAGCGAGCAAGGAAACCGTGCCACCCGCGACGCAGCCGTCCGCGCCGGTATCCCAAGTTACCCGCTCGAAACGGCCTAAAACGGAGAAAACCGCGACGGCCGAGAGCATGGCCAAACAGCAAAGGGATATCTCCGTATCCGAGTTCTTCGCCAAGAACCGTCATCTGCTGGGTTTCGATAACAAGCGAAAGGCCCTGCTGATGACCGTCAAGGAGGCGGTGGACAACGCTTTGGATGCTTGCGAGGAGGCGGGGCATACGCCGGAAATCGAGGTCCGTATCGTGCAACTGGCCGAGGACCGTTTCCGGATCATCGTACGTGACAACGGGCCGGGTATCGTCAAGCAGCAAATCCCTAATATTTTCGGCAAGTTGCTCTACGGCTCCAAGTTCCATCGCCTCAAGATGTCACGCGGGCAACAGGGTATCGGCATATCGGCCGCGGGGATGTACGGCCTGCTGACCACCGGCAAAAGCGTCAAGATTACTTCGCGTACTTCACCCAAGAAAGAGGCGCATTACTACGAGATTCAGATCGATACCAAGAAAAACGCCCCCAACATCGTCAAGGAGGAAATCGTCGAGGTCGAGTGGGAAACCGGTACGCAGGTGGAGATCGAGCTGGTCGCCTCCTACAACAAGGGGCGGCAATCGGTGGATGAGTACGTCGAGCAGACGGCCATCGCCAATCCTCACGCCCGGGTGATTTATGGCCCGCCGGTGGGTGAACGGATCGTCTATGAGCGGGGCACGGAGGTGATGCCCGCGCAGACCGAGGCGATACGACCGCACCCCCTTGGTGTCGAGCTCGGTATGCTGATTAAGATGTTGCAGGATACCAAGTCGCATTGGCTGACCTCTTTTCTGCAGACCGAGTTTTGCCGTGTCGGTCCGAAAGTGGCCGCCGAGATTTGCCAGAAGGCAAAAATCAATCCCCATTCACACCCGCGTAAAATCGTGAGGCAAGAGGCGGAAAAACTTTATCAGGCTATCCAGCAGACCAAGTTGATGGCCCCGCCGACGAATTGTCTCGCGCCGATCGGCGCCGAGCAGATCCTCACCGGTTTACTCAAGGGCGTCAAGGCGGAATTTTTCACCGCCGCCACGCGTCCACCGGCCGTCTATCGAGGCAATACCTTTCAGATAGAAGTAGGCTTGGGCTATGGTGGCGAATTAGGCCCGGACCCGAAAACGGACAACGGCGATGAGGAAAACGGCGCGGGGCGCAACGGGCGCGGCAAAAAGAACGGGAATAACGGCGGTCCTTCGCCAGCCCGTTTAATTCGTTTCGCCAACCGGGTGCCGCTACTTTATCAGCAGTCGGCCTGTTGCATGTTCAAGACCATCGTGGACCTGGACTGGCGACGCTATGGGCTGTCGCAGAGCAGCGGGGCGATCCCGCAGGGGCCCCTGGTCATTATGGTGCATATGGCCAGCGTCTGGGTGCCTTTTACATCGGAATCCAAGGAGGCCATCGCCGATTACGACGAGATTCGGCAGGAGATACGGCTGGCCCTTCAGGAGTGCGGGCGAAAGTTGTCCGCGTATCTCAATCGTCGTCGTCGGCAGAAATACGAGGGCGATCGGCGCGGGGTATTCGAGCGGTACATCGGGGAAGTGGTGGAAGCCTGCGCGACGATTACCAGAATTGATCGCAAAGAGCTGAATGAGGATCTGCTTAAACTTGCCCGCAAAGTCACCGCTCGGGCCGATGAAGCCTTGGACGAGCACGGCCGGCCCATCGCCGGACCGGCCGCCAAGCTGACCAGCAGCGAGTTCGGCGAAAACACCATCGTCGTGGACCGGGACGCCGAGCCGGCCGGGGAGTTGTTCCAGCGTTCCGCGTAAGCGGGGGATGAGCCACTGAGAAGGTCACGGAAGCTACGGGAGAAACCAGAAACGAGAACGAGTCGTGGGTGCAAGTGCATAAATCACATGTTGAAACATGTTTCCGGAAGACCGATTGTCGGTGGTTTTCCGTGAGCATCTGACACGGGTTTGTTCCCATCACGATTTATTGCGGTTAAAATGACACGGTTATGTCTAATCCTGATGTGGACATCCCGATTGGAGTAGTACGGCTTCCTTGGGAATGGTTTATGAAGCACGAGCGAGCGGCCGAGAAGGTGCAGGAACGCTTGGAGAGAACGGCTCGTGCCTTGGATTGTGCCGGTGTGGATTACGCGGTGATTGGTGGTAACGCGGTTGCCCTCTGGGTGGCCAGCAGGGATCCGGGAGCGGTGTGAAATACCAAGGATGTGGACTTACTCATCGCCCGTAAGGATTTGGAGAGGGCGGCAGCGGCCATGGCCGCCGTTGGTTTCGATTTGATTGAAGTCAATGGGGTTACGATGTTTGTCGAACGCGAAGATCCCCTGCCGAGCCGAGGCGTGCAGATTGTTTTTGCCGGCGAGAAGATCAGGCCAAACGATTTATATCCAGCTCCGCGGATCAAAGTTGGATTGCGGGATTCGAGCAATGTTCCGGCCCTCGATCTGAAAGAATTGATTATGCTTAAGCTGGTTGCTTTTCGCGATATTGATCGCGTGCATATACGGGATATGCTTCATGTCGGATTAATAGACGATTCGGTGGCGGAAAAAATCCCCCCCGAGTTGCGGCCTCGATTGCAGGAAATCGTGAACAACCCGGATGGTTGAGATTTCGACTCAAGGAGGAGATACATTGGCCAAGAAGGCATCGAGAACCCAAGACGCGGCGGCCGCCGGCGCCGCGAAATCATCGTCACGGCGTCTGGCGCGGGCGGCGGCCAAAGCCGACATGACCGGCAAGAAGATCGAAGCCCTGGCCCTGCTGGTGGCGGCCTCGGCGAAAAAGCAGAAAAGCCCGCGCATGGAGATTCCTACACGGGCCCTTTCCAATGTCCGCTTCGACCCCAAG
Organism: uncultured Planctomycetales bacterium; assembly: GCA_964642815.1. Lineage (GTDB taxonomy): Bacteria > Planctomycetota > Phycisphaerae > UBA1845 > PWPN01 > JAAYCU01. The sequence goes on from CAZXSA010000071.1 coordinate 14,066, forward strand.
AAAGCCATCATCGAGATGGGTACGAACAAGCAAATCCGCGAGTTTTTTGATCTGGGGATGGCCAAGAAATTCATGCAGACCGTACTCATCGCCTCGGCCTGCAAACAGTTGATCGATGCGGGTAAGACTGCCTCCATTCGTCAGTTGTATTATATGTCCAAGCACGACGTGGCCGGCACCCGCGAGAAGACCTTTAACGACCAGGCCGAGTCCGATCCCATCATCGAGGATCTGGAAGTCACCATCGACGCCTTGCGCGAGGAGTTGCACGTCTATGCCAGTAACCGCGGCGCTCTGGTCGGTCCGATCACCCTGGTCGACGACGGGAACACCCTGGATGGTATGCGCATGGGGTCGGCCGGCTATGCCGTTCCCGGGATTGTCGAGCCGGATGTGATCCAGTTCAAGAAATGCACGGCCAAATTTATCCTGCATGTCGAAAAAGATACAATTTGGCGGCGTTTCTATGAAGACCGCTTTCATGAAAAGCACCACTGCATCGTCACGCATGGCGGGGGCCAGCCGGCCCGCGGTATGCGGCGGCTGCTGCGGCGAATGCACGAGGAGCTGAGGCTACCTATCTACTGCCTGCTCGATAACGATCCCTGGGGGTATTATATCTACTCGGTCATCAAGCAGGGTTCGATCAATCTGGCCTATGAAAGCAGGCGGATGGCGGTTCCCGCGGCTCGATATCTCGGCGTGTCCAGCTATGATTACGAACGTTGCGGACTCAGCGACGATGTCAAGATCGGGTTGGAGGACGGCGACATCCGCCGGGCCAAGCAGATCCTCGCTTATCCCTGGTTCAAGGGTAAGAAGCCTTGGGAGAAGGAAATTCGCAAGATGATCCAAAACGGTTTCAAGATGGAAGTGGAAGCCATGATCAACAAGCGGCTGACGTATTTAACCGAGGAATACGTCCCCATGAAGATTCGGGACAAGAAACAATGGTTGGATTAGTGCCCAATAATAATGGTCGGGTGTAATCGTCACGGGAGTTTGCATGGTGCTTGAAAAAGTGCGGGCCTGCATGGCCAAAGCGTTGAAGCTGGAGTCGACGGTGGCCGCATCCATCGGTCATGACACCACTGCCGCCGATCTGCCCGGTTGGACATCGGTGACCCATCTGGCCCTTGTGCTGGAGATCGAGAATACCTTTCATGTGCGGTTTGAAAATGATGAGATCGTTTCCCTCGGCAGCGTCGGGGCGATTCTGGACAGCTTGTACGGCAAAGGCGCAGCCGACTAGCGGCGGGATCGGGAAAAGCATGGAGCGTTTCGTGACGGCCGGCGGCGGCCTTCAAAGGCCCGAACGCGGGGGTTTTGAAAGTGTCCGGCAACATTTCGGGAGAAACTTCGGTGAATGAAAATACGGACATGGTTGCCCCGGTCCGGATGCCCCAGGAAAATGTCAATGACGAGGAAGTCCGGTTGGTGGCCTGGAGGGTGGAAAACGGCGAGCGGGTCGAATCGGGAAGCGTGCTCTGCGAGATGGAGACTTCCAAGGCGATTGGCGAAATTGTCGCCCCGACCGCCGGCGTGCTTCGGCAAATCCGCAAAATCGGGGACATGATACCGGTCGGGGAAATTGTCGCTTACATCGGCCCTTCGCAGCAGGCCATTGACCGATATATCAATTTGCGGAAAAAAGCGGTGGAAGATGCTCCGGCCGCCATGGCTTCGGCAGAGGTAGAGGCCACGGCCGGGGCTTTGGATTTGGCCCGTCGCCATGGGATCAATTTGGCTGATGTTAAGACCAGTGGCCAGATTCGCCGTCAGGATGTGGAATCCTTTATTGCCCAGCACGGCTTGAGCGAGGTGGCGGAACCACAACCAAGTGTCTCCGTGCCGACGTTGCGGGTTTTACCGGAGGCCTTGAGCGACAAGGTTCTGGCCCTCGATCAGCTTAGCGATCATCAATGGGCCATCGCCGAGCATCTGGCCCGAACGCAGGCCAATATGGTAACCGCTCATGCCGGCATGGACCTGGATATGACCGCGGCTCTACGCTGGACCGAGGCGAGGAAAAAAGCCGGCCTGATGACCGGAACGATCCCCGTTTTCCTCCACGCCGCTGCGGCCGCCGTGGTTGGCATGAATAAGCTGGCGAATTTTCGCCTTGGCCGCCAGGTGTACCGGTATAAATCGGTGGACATCGCCTATACCGCGCGGAGCAACGATGGACGTCTTTTCACCCCGGTGGTTCGAAAGGTGGATCAGCGACCGCTCGACGAACTGGCCGCCGAATGTCAGCGCCTGAATATGGCGGTCTTTCGCGGTAAGGTGGAGGCGGCGGACATGTGCGGCGGTTGTCTGACCCTTTCCGTGTTGGACGAGCATCCCGTACGTTTTCACATTGGTTTACAAAATACTTATCAGTCAGTGCTTTTCACTATTGGAGCGATCCGTCAGGAATTTCATCTGGTTGATGGAAAGCCGGCCGCCAAACCGACGGTTACCGTTACCCTTTCCTACGATCATGGGCTTATGGACGGCTGGGAGGCCGGCCAGGCACTTGCCGCGATGAAGAAGGCCCTCGAATCGGTGAACGTCTGATAACCGGGCCACATGGTCCCATCTCTTTTTGCATGTGTCGAAACGGATTTACGATTCAGATCGGCCGATAACAAAGCTGGTGACGTTGTTGAAGCAAAAGTTGTTTTCGGCTCTGTCCTGGCGAGTCGAGGCCCGGGCCATGCGCATGCCACCCGATGCCGGTGCACGGCTGCGCGATCGCTGCGGGAATTTCATGCGCCTGCTTGGCGTTCATCGCGATTTGCCGGATATTACTGATCGCGCGGTTATCCTTTGTTTCCACGGAGTGACGGAACGTCGACTCGATCCGGATGTCGAATGCGACGTGTTGACGGTGAAGGCCTTTCGCCAATTGCTCGATGTCGTGGCTCGTTCGTTCCAGGTGATCAGTCTGACCGAGATGGTCGAGGCCCTCGAACATGGCGAGACACTACCGCCGCGATGCATCGCGATCACCTTCGATGACGGATACGCGAACAATGCAACCGTGGCCGCCGAGGAGCTGGCCGCCCGGAGGATGCCATGGTCGGTTTTCCTACCCACCGGCTTGATCGAAACCGGCGGTTGGCAGTGGATCGACGACGTGCGTGTCCTGCTTCAGCGGGGAAGCCGATCGGAATTGCGATTCCATTGGGGGGCGCGTGATCTGGTTCTGGATTTAAGTGCCCCGAAGCCTCGTCGACAAGCCGTCCGAATCGTTCACGAATCATGCCGCTACGTGCCGGAGGAGATACGTCTGCGTCGGCTGAGCGAATTGTATGCCGGTTACGACGCGGATGAGATAGCCTCGCTTCGGGCTCGGTTCCCGGTATTTTCACCCATGACCTGGGACCAGGCCCGGCAACTGCAATCGGCCGGGGTTGATATCGGGAACCATTCGCTGTCGCATATCGCTTTGGCCCAGTTGCCGGTGGAGCATATTCGTCGGGAGGTGATCGCTGCCCGAGACCTGCTCCAACAGCGCCTGGGTGGTTACCATCCGCATTTTTCCTACCCTTACGGTCGTCCTGGTGCGATTTCCGACCTGACCGAGACGGTCATCCGTGAGGCCGGTTATCGTTGTGCCGTAACCCTTGAGCAGAACACCATCGACACCCGATGCGTCAACCTGTTACAATTGCCCCGCCTGATCGTTTCCACCGATGTCGGCCGAGTATTGTTCGGCCTGTGGCAGCGTTTTATTCGATAAATCCGTTATGCAGTCATCGACCGGCCATCCCGAAGATTCCGGAAATCAGTCTCGATCCGCGCCGACCTTGAAAGGGCCGAGCGCTCCCGGCGGTTGGTTGCGGCCCGTGCAACCGGCCGATGCGGAACAGATCCATCAACTACTGCTGTCGATATTGCCGGATGTGCCGCCTGATCGAGCACGCTGGTTGGCCCGTTGGCGGTGGCAATATTGGAATAATCCTTACCGGCTGAATCGACCGGCCGGGTGGGTCTTGGAGGGAGGGGGGAAGATCGTCGGACACCTGGGGGCGGTCCATGTTCCGCTCCGTATGGGGCAGGAACGCGGTACCGGCATTATCGGCGCGGATTACGCGGTCTCGGCCGAGGCGCTTCGGCATGGGGGAGCTTTCGCCGGACTTCAACTTGCCCAGGCTTTGTTTCAGGAATCCGGTGACCATATCGTGCTGGCCACCACCGCCAACGAGCAGACCGGGGCGATTTTCGGCCGATTTGGTTGTCGGCCGGTGGAATGGACGCGCGAATTCTGGCGGGCGCCGGCCACTATGGCACAGTTGCTTCGCACTGGTTATGGATCATCAAATCGCCTGGCTCGTCGATTGCTTTCCGGTTTTCCTGGTTCCCTTGTCGCGGATGTATTGGGACGCGGCTGCACGTTACTGCGCTATCAGCCGACCCTTCCCCTTCAACCAGGCTATCGGATTGAGATGACGTTGCCATGTTCGCCGTGCCCGTTCGGCATGCTGTATGAACAACTGGTTGCCGGGCATGGGGCAGTCCCCGCGACGCCGATAGCCTTGGGGCAATGGCCCGCGCATTTCGGGATCGACCGCTCGCAGGATTATCTTGATTGGCGCTATATCCATCATCCCGAGCGCGAGAGCATCCGCGTTATTTCGGTGAGCGACCGTGCCGGGCAACTTTACGGGTCGGCCATCGTGTTTTTAGATATTCATGCTCCACGAAGGGTTGCCTGCGTGGAGGAGATCATAGCTCGGCCAGATCGTACGGACGTATGGCGTATGTTATTCCTTGCCGCTCTGCGACTGGCCTGGGCACATGATATGGAATATCTCGTGACCACGACGGGGCGACGGGGTCTGCGCGGATTTTTCTGGGAACTGGGTTTTCAATCCCGTGCGCGGAACGCGCCAGCCGCCTTGGTTCTCCAATCGCCGCAATGCCGCCCGAGTCAATCGCTTCGCGAACCGCTCGCGGATCATTACGAATTCTGGCATGGGGAAATGTTCTGACACTTACCGGCCGCCGACCAGGCGATCATCGGCAAGAGATATTTTTATCACGGGCTTGTTTAATCATCGCGTGGTTGAAGCAGGCAAACATCGTCGATGATCTCGCTGACCCGGTAATGTCGGCGAACGGTACGGGCCGCGGGGCCGAAATAGGATTCCGAGTCGTCAAAGACGGCCGATTCGACGGTTGCGCGATCCGCGCCTCTGGCGATGATGGGGATGCGCGCCACGAGAACCTTGGGTTTTTGCCGGTCGATGGCCTCCATGAAGGCGTCGAACATGTGACTGTACACCTCCTGAGCCACGAAGAGTTTGTAGACGGGGGGGCGGCCAGCGAAGTAATACAAACGTGGTTCGTTGAACAGGCATCCGATCGCATCGGATTCGGCGGTCAGGGCACGCACGCGTTCCGCCGTCTTGCGGGTCGTCGAGATCAGGGGATAACGCGGCTGGTGCTTGGTGATCTCATCCTGATATTTCTCCAGGGACATCCGGGCCAGCACATGGGGCGACGCGGTTGGGGTAACCATCTTTATCCCCCAATAATCGACCGCGTGATAAATAGCCGCCGCCAGGCAGACCACTATCCAAGCCCGCGACGCATGTTTTTCGATGCCGAAGCGGTGGACGCCTTCCATTATTTCATTGGCGGTCAGATAGGCGGCGAAAGCGAACAGAGGGAAGAAATGATAGAAAAAGAAGTGGCCTTGCATGACCATTCCGACAAAGGAAGCGCCGGCCAACAACATCGCCATCCGCCAAACACGGGAGCGCCCGCGCCAAGGTTGGATCACGATGGCACCGATGGCCGGGAGGAGCAACCCCATCGCGCGTATGGTAATCTGTTGCCAGGCTGTCCATTGATGAGTAATCAACAGTAGCCCCAGTATGCCGCCCATCAAGATAAATAGTCCCAGCCCTTGGCCCGCAAGCCAAGGGAGATTATGCGGCGATGATTTACCAATCCGGACAGTCAGCAGGAGACATACACCGCCGACAATAATTCCACCCACGAGGAGGGCGGGAATCACTTGGCGGATGATTGTCGGCCCGAGGATATATCCAGGGATATCCCGGCGGGTCATGACCTCTCGGAAGCCGGTCCACCAGTCCAGATGGATCATCAGGGCCACACCGCCGACCGCCGCTATCATGAAACCTAACGCGAGGGAAAACGGTTGCGCTGCGCCACGAATCCGTGATTCACGCATCGCCCACGCTTCACCGAGTGTATATAACCACAAAACGCCAAAACAAAGTCCGAGAGTCGGTTTTAATGAAAAAGCGGCGAAAGCGAACATGCCGCCCAACAGATGAATCAGCGACACAAGCCAGATTCGATAGCCGGTTGTATCTCTAAAAAGCACGGCATGGAAAGCCAGCAGCAAGGGCAGCACGGCCATGCCATCACGTTGCCCTGCATGAATGAAACCGCTGGCGAAGTAGGCCATGGCGTATAGTATCGCCGCTACGATCCCCACGGCTCGGCGGCCGTCGTCCCGCCAGCCCAAGGCAAGCAGGGCGATCAAAGTACATAACTGCCAGCCTGCGTCGAAAAGGCGCAACTCTGCCGGCGACGAGCCTACCAGATGGTTGGCAAGCCAATGGACGGCGATGATGCCCGGCCAGTTCTGCTCCCACACATCAACGTACATGCGTTGACCGGCGGCTACCCGGTCAGTGATGTACTGATAGACGGCCAT
>CAZXSA010000072.1:0-20460 GCA_964642815.1 uncultured Planctomycetales bacterium
CCACGTCTCCATAAGGATCACCTGTTATCACGAAACATGCTCTCAACAATCGATTCTTTAACCAATTATTTCCTCCGTGTCTCCGTGCCTCCGTGGTGAAATCACACATCCATCGGCGACTTCTCGAATCCTTTCCTTCCCATGAAATGGAAGGTCAACAACTTGCCCAGTTCCACGGCCGGCTGATCATAAGGATTGATGGCCATCAGCTTGCCCATGATGGGAATAACCGATTCGTACAGATAGATAAACTCCCCGACCGATCGTTCGTTGATCTGCGGGAAGCGAATGGTTAGGGAGGGGCGCTGACTGGCCAGCAAGGCCAGCTCGGTAGCCCGTTTTTCGGCACTGAGCAGGCCGCCGAGCGTCCCTTCGTCGCTGCGCCCCAGATATTCCATCGCCTCCACGCCCTCGAAGGCCATCGGAATGATGGTATCGCAATCGAATTCGCCGACTTCCAGGAAAGTAAAGACCTTGTCGTTGGGCCCCTCGCGATAGAGCTGGACTTGCGAATGTTGGTCGGTGGCCCCAAGGGCCTTGACCGGCGTGGGGCCGACGCAAACCTTATCCGACGGTCGAATTTTGCCCAGACTCTCTGCCCAGAGTTGACGATACCAGTCGGCCAGATCGCGAAGCTGCTGGCTGTAGGGCATCATCACATGAATCCGCTTGCTTCGCTGCATATACAGGTGGTGGATCATGGCCAGGGTGGCGGCGGGATTTTCCCGTGGATCAGGGTTGCTGACCGCCTCGTCCATGTCCGCGGCCCCGGCCAACAGGGTGTCGAGGTCGATCCCACAAAACGCCGCCGACAGCAAGCCGACCGGCGATAGTACGCTGAACCGCCCGCCGACCCCGTCCGGCACCGTCAGTGATCGATAGCCTTCTCGATCGACGATCTCCCGCATGGTGCCTTTGCTCGTGTCGGTGGTGACCACGAATCGTTTACGGGCTTCCTCCTCGTCCAAAGCCTTGATCAGCCGATCGCGGACGATCAAAAACTGGGCGGAGGTCTCCGCTGTCTCGCCCGATTTACTGATGACGTTGACCAGCGTGCGGTCCCACTGGTCCTCGACGAGCTGCATCACCGCCTCGAAGTACACCGGGTCGACGTTATCCAGAACGAACAACCTCGGCCCGCGTCGCCGAAGGTTCGGCAGCAGGTTGTATGTCAGCGGATTGAGGGCACTTTGCAGCGCGATATTGCCCAGAGCCGATCCACCGATGCCAAGTACGATGAGATTATCCGTCGAATCACGATAGTCCTCGACAATTTGCTTGATTTCATTTAGTTGCGGTGTTTCGCGGGGCAGGTCGCGAAAGCGGTGTTGCCCCTGTTTGCGTTCCGCTTCGATTTCCTGAAGGATCTCGCAGACGCGCGGGGTCAGTTGTCCTAATTGTTCCTCGGTCAGGCCGTGATCGCCCAGCCGCTCGTCCCGCACGTACCGCGTGTCCAACTGTAACGATATTTTGCCATTCATAAAATCACTCCCATTCGTCGTTCTTGATCGGTTCCAGATGGGCGTATTCGAGAACCAACGTTTTCTCGCCGTAAGCCGCGAAATGTACGCCCGCATGGGTCCGGCGACCCTGCGGTTTGATCCACAGCAGCCGCCCTACGCCGAAGGATGGATGCCGGACCAACTGGCCGCGCCGCCAGTGTAGATAGTCCTGCGCCGTTGCCGACAAATCCTCCTCTTCTTGCTCATCATAGTCGAATTCCTCTTCGGGATCGACCGTGATCCGCTCCACGCTATCTTCCGGTAGTTCGCGTAAAAAAAGTGAAGGGCTGGTCCGATTGCTCATCCCCCGAAAATCCCGCCAGCGGGCGGCGGTAATGGTCAGATGACGCTTGGCCCGGGTCATGCCGACGAAAAACAGCCGCCTTTCCTCCTCGAGTTCCGCATGACTTTCCTGGCTTCGCTGGTGCGGGAGCAGTCCATCCTCGACCCCGGTGATAAACACCGTATCGAATTCCAGACCCTTGGCCGCGTGCAGGGTCATGAGCGTTACCGCCCCCGTCTGCTCGTCGATTGAATCTACGTCGCTGACCAGACTGATTTGTTGCAGCCATTCTCCGAGCGATCCGCTACCCTCGCTCTGCTGACGGTCATATTCGGCGGCGGCGGAGATCAATTCGTTGGCATTGTCGATGGCGTCATCGTCTTTGGCGCTTGACCACATGGCCAGCAGGCCGCTGCGTTGCACGACAAACTCGACCACGTCCTGCACGCTGCCGTTTCGGGCGGTGGCGGCCAAGTCGATCATCAGTTGGGCAAAGCTCCGCAATGAGCCTGCCGCTCGGGTGATGCCGGGGATTTTGTCCAGATCGGGTATGACTTCCAGGGGTGTTTTACCCGTAGCCTCGGCATGAGAAAAAAGACGTTCCACCGTGGTTTTGCCGATCCCCCTCGCCGGGGTATTGATGATTCGTTGCAGTGAAATCCGGTCAAGCGGGTTGGTGGTCACCCGGGCGTAGGCCAGGATGTCCCGGATTTCCTTGCGATTGTAAAACTCTACGCCGCGAGCGATTTGGTAGGGGATTTGGGCGCTACGAAGGGCGTTTTCAATGCTCCGCGACATGGCGTTGACGCGATAAAAGACGGCCACATCACCGTAAGTGCCGCCTTTTTCAACGTGTTCCCGTATCTGCTTGGCAACGTATTCACCCTCGGTCTGGTTATCCTCGCACTCGGCCACCCGGATGAGAGAGCCTTCGGGATTGTGGGTGAAAAGCTTTTTCTCCTTCCGCTTGCGGTTATGAGCGATGACCGCATCGGCGGCGGCCAGAATCTGCGGCGTCGAACGGTAATTCTGTTCCAGCCGCACTACGACTGCGTTGGGGAAATCTTCCTCGAACTGGAGGATGTTATGTAGATTCGCCCCGCGCCAGCCGTAAATCGACTGGTCCGGGTCGCCGGTCACGCAAAGATTCTCGTATTTGAGGCCTAAACCCCGGGCGATCAGATATTGGGAGTGGTTCGTGTCCTGATACTCGTCAACGAGAATGTATCGATAGCGTTCGGCCAACTCGTCGCGCACTTCGGGGTCGTCTCCGAGTAGCAGGGCGGTCTTCACCAACAGATCGTCGAAGTCCAGGGCGTTCTGCTCGATCAGAACCTGGTTATACTCCTGATACAGGGTCGCCAGCCGTTTTTGCTGCCAGTCCTTGACCGTGGCCGCATATTGGTCAGGAAGGATCATGTCGTTCTTGGCCCGACTGATAGTGGCCAAAGCCCGGCCAGGTGGAAAATTATCCGTGGACAGATCGCACCGCCGGATGGCTTCCTTCATGGCCAAGGTCTGGTCGGAGGTGTCATATATTGAAAAATTCGGTCGGATTCCCGCCCGCTCGGCATAGGCCCGCAGCAGCCGGGCACAAAAGGAATGAAACGTGCAGCAGGTCATGCCCCGGCCGATCCGCAACTGGATCATCCGTTCGGCCATTTCGTTGGCGGCCTTGTTCGTGAATGTGATGGCCAGGATATGCCAGGGTTCCGTAACGGTTTTCGCCAGATACGCCGCCCGGTGGGTGATGACCCGCGTCTTGCCGCTCCCCGGCCCCGCCAGAACAAGTAATGGCCCGTCTCCGTGCGTGACGGCCTGCCGTTGCGGCTCAGTCAATTCTCTCAGTAAAGCTTCCGCCTTCATCGCACTCCTCAAAAATGCCTTGTATACCCGCACGAGCGGGGAAAATCGAGAGGGGGGCTTGCCTTACGAGCCTCTCGGCCGTTACCCTTGGTCGTCATGAAAATCATTGCCCAGGGTATCGATTTGATCGAGTGCCAGCGTATCCGCGAAATCTGGCAACGGCACGGGGATATGCTCACTAATCGGTTGCTGACCGAGGCGGAGATGGCCTACGTTCAGCGGCATCGGGATGCCGTCCCCCGCCTGGCCGGCCGTTTCGCCGCCAAGGAGGCAATTCTCAAGGTTCTGGGTACGGGATGGCGAGGCCGCATTACCTGGCGGGATATGGAAATCCTGAACGAGGACCATGGCCGCCCCTTCGTGAGACTCTCCGGTGAATGTCAACGGGTGGCCGAGCAACTGGGCATCACCGAAATCCTCATTTCCATTACCCATACGGAAAATTACGCCGCCGCCGTCGCGACCGGCGTCGGCGAATGACTTGGAAACGGAACACTTCTTCGCGAGTCGGTTTTTCGTCACGCTTAACGACACCCATCTTTTCCAAGCCCTGGCGAACATGAAGCTTCCCGCGAGCTGGAAACCGCTTCTTTTTGAAGGAATTTGAAACCAACCTCGATAATCATGCTGAAAATTGTCCCAGGTAATTGGAATCGTGAAGAAAGACGCATCAAGATCGGAAAAGGCTGGATTAGGCCCAAATTGAAAAGCACCTTTTAGCCGATAATCACTTTGCAAGCATTCGTTTTGACCCGAATGGACAGGCTCGTTAATGAGGAAAGGTTTTATGACGCGGAAAAACGGCTTATCAGTATTGACTGGCCCCCTTGTCGGGGGATTTCTTGTCTTGACGTTGATGCTTATGACGGGTTGTCCTAATCCCCCCGTTGGCAGAACCAATGCGCCACCCCAGGGGGCAAGTACCACCCGTCCCAGTATCGCCGACAATTACGAACCGATGGTGGACAACGCTTTGCTGGAAGAGATGTCCATGAGTTCCGTGCATTTTGTCCCTCACCGGAGCGAGTTGAATTCCCTCGGTGCCCGGCGATTGAATCGCTATGTGCCTATCTTGAAAACCTATGGAGGTGACCTCTGGTACGACGGTCCGCCGGAGGACGAGGATTTGGTTGACGCACGCATTGAACAAATCAAAAAATATTTAATTGCCCAAGGTTTGGATTCAGACCGATTCGAGGCCAAGGAAGGGTTGACCGGTGGTAGGGGTATGCCCGCGGAGAATGTGCAACTGATCAATAAACAGACTTCGTTTGGTGGTGGCTTGTCCGTGTTGCCCATGCTATCGCCTGGCAGTGCATATAAGCCGGGAGGCCGGGCGGGCAACAACTAGGATCGTGACGATGTAGCGGGGCGCGGCAGGAAATTGTTGTCGACGCCGGCGGAGCCGGTTTGGTGTATCACCAGGAGTAGTACTCATGAACGCATGGAGGCGTTGCCTAAATGGCCTGCTTGGGATTTTCCTAGGGGCAAGCCTATTGTCCGGATGCCAATCGCCGGAAAACAAGCAAGTCGACGGTGTTTGGGGTCAGGGGAAAAAGACAAAGGCGGATCTTCCCAGCGGTAAGTTGCCGGAGCTGAAAAATCTCAACATCCCCGAGGAGGGTGAAAGGCGTATCGAGCCAGAAACCTACTTGGCCGCCGCTCGTTTGCATGAAAGTCTCGGGAATAATGTCGAGGCGGTTGAACAATACCAGAAAGCCATTAACCAAAAAGCCAACTATACCGAGGCGTTAAACGGCTTGGCTAACCTGCATGTCCGCATGGGGCGATTCCAGGAGGCGGAAGAGGCGTACGGTCGTGCGATCAATTCGGCCGCGGACAAGGCTTACCTGTGGAACAATCGGGCATTTTGTTATCTCATGCAACGGCGCTGGTCCGAGGCGGAAGCTGATTTGCGTTATGCCCTGGAAATTTGTCCGGATTTCGGCAGAGCCCGGATCAATTACGCGATGGTTTTGGCTCAACAGGATCGTTTCGACGAGGCTTTCACGCAATTCCGAATGGTGTTGCCGGAGGCGAATGCTCACTACAACATCGGCCTGATGTATCAATCCCGACGTAAGCCGACCGAAGCCGCCGAGGCGTACCGTCAGGCCTTGGCGCTTAATCCGCAACTGGTGGCGGCCCAGAAGCGATTGGAGAAACTTTCGGAAGCCGCCACCGCTTATCCAACGAATGAGCAAGACCTGGCTTCCCCTCTGCCTATGCAGATGACGACGGTAAACGAGCAAGCCACGACCCGACCGGCCATGGAAAACGCGGAAAATACCATCGATAAGCAAGGCGCATCGTCTAGCGGAGATCATCCCTCGTTATCATCGAGCGGTTCGGCGCCCGTGGAGTTGTATGTACCGGCGAAAAAGACCGCTTCTTCGATACACTCCGAGGATTTGTTTCCATCCTGGTCGACGTGGCTCATCCAGGCGGATGAATAAATTTACTTGAAACATGCGTTCCAGACGTTTGGCGACATCATATCTCGTTGGGTTGCGTGTTCGCTTTTTCGGATTGGTTGCTTCGTAGAACCTCGACTTTTTTCGCGACGTAGCGGGGTTGTCCCTCGTGTTTTTCAATCAATACGTCGACCCTCACCAGATCGTTCACTAACACATCCTCCGGGCGGGCGGTTTTTCCATCGATGAAAATCTCGGCATTCGGATCGAGATACCCCTCGAGCGTTCTCTCTTGATGCGCCTTTTGATCGTACAAAGACAAGGTGACCAGACCGCTTTTTTTATCGATCGAGACAATCGTGCCTTCCACCGGTTTATAACGGGGCTTATCGGCATCCTTGCTGCATCCAGCAGTCAGGAAAACAAGTACGGCCACCCACCCTGAAACGATCTTGAATGATTTGCAGGTCATGATTCGAGCTCCAGATTTCCCAATAAAACCCACGAAAACGCCCTCGATTTTCTTTTGCCGACGGCATCGTTGGGCATAGTATGCCTTGCTCACGATCGAATTCATCGAAGGTCAATCTATGCCGATTATTGGGCAAAAGCAAATAATCATTGGTCCGAATGGGCGGTCATGGGGGCAAACAGGATGCTGATTGAGATACTTATGCTTCTTTAGAAGACTATTTTTTGTAAAACGGGGAATAACGGACTGTAAATCCACAAAATGTTGGACATGGGGCGCCAACCAATCAATTACCGGGGGGCTCCGAGAGAAAACTATCATGTTAATAAAAAATTAGGTGTTTCGTAAGTCGATCAATCACAATGCGTTATGAAAATGATAATTTTTTTAACAAAAACAAGCCGAAAACAGATTGACAGGACCAATATCTTGATGTATTAAACTGTTGCCCTCTATATATGGGGGGCAAGTCACGTTTCTGGACCTCTCTATAATAGGGATAGGTCACAGGGGTAAGCGCCTTTTTATGGCGCGTGGTTTTGTTGCGCTTGTTTGAAATATTAAATTAATGGCTTAACTTGCTTTAATCTGCTTTGTCAAGCAGTTTGATCTATAAAAAAGGAGCTTTTCATGTCGGCTGGCGTCAAGGATCGACACGGCGAGGGGATGAGAGAGGTTTCCTGGGGATTCCGCACGGATGGCGGTAATCCACCGGGGCTTTCGGAGAACGCTCTTAAGGTACTCAAGGCCAGATACCTGAAAAAGAACGAAGACGGGCAGGTAATCGAGGATCCCGAATCGCTTTTCAGGCGGGTGGCTCGGACCATCGCGCAAATCGAGCTGCAACATAATGCCACCGATGAGCAGCGGGACGATTGGGAGGAGCGGTTTTATCATCTCATGATCTCCGGTCGATTCATGCCCAACAGCCCGACGCTCATGAACGCTGGACGCGAAATGGGCATGTTAAGTGCTTGTTTCGTGCTCCCGGTACGCGACAGTATCAACGATATTTTCGAGTCGATCCGACATACCGCGTTGATCCAGAAAGCCGGCGGGGGGACGGGTTTTGCCTTTGACGAACTGCGCCCCACCGGTGATTACATAAAAAGCTCCGGCGGAACCACGTCGGGGCCAATCAGCTTCTGGCGGGCTTTCAGCGAGGCGACCAACGCTATTCAGCAGGGAGCTTTCCGTCGAGGCGCCAATATGGGGATGATGTATGTCCACCACCCGGACATTCTCAAGTTTCTCCATGCCAAGCAGGATTTGTCGCAATTCAACAATTACAACATATCCGTCAAGATGACCGACGAGTGGATGAACGAATTCAAGGATGCGCCCCAATCAGCACACGTGGCTCGCAATCCTCGAAACGGGCAGGAATACGTTCTCCCGCGTAACTTAGCCATCTGGGAGTACGATGTACGCACGCTGATCCCGGTGCGGCGCGAGGACGACGGTGGATTGCGAGTGATGGGCGCCGATCCCGAATCCACGGTCGAGAATTACGGAATTCGTGGCTTGTCGGCGGATGTAGAGATTTATACGAAGCAGGATATCTGGGACATTATTGTCAATAACGCTCACCGCACGGGCGAGCCGGGCGTGGTCTTTATCGATCACATCAACGCCCATAACCCTACGCCACACCTCGGGCGCATGGAAGCGACCAATCCCTGCGGGGAACAGCCGCTGTTGCCATACGAGGCCTGTAACCTGGGAAGTATTAACCTGGGTTATTTCGTGAGCAATACGGGAGAATCCGAGCATCGCGTGGACTGGCCGGCGCTTCGCGAAACCATTCATGAGGCGGTCCGTTTCCTGGACAATGTGATCGAAGCCAATAATTATCCATTGCCCGAAATTGATCGAATGTGCAAGGGCAATCGCAAGATCGGGCTGGGGGTGATGGGGTTCGCCGACGCCTTGTTCAAACTGGGTGTCCCGTATTCGTCGGACGAGGGCATTGCCTGGGGCGAGCGGTTCATGAAGTTTGTCAACGACGAGGCGCATCATTGCAGCGAGCAATTGGCTCGGGAACGTGGTTGCTTCCCGAACTGGGCGGGCAGTGTCTGGGATACCCGATACCATCGTCCAATGCGCAACGCGGCCTGTACCACGGTAGCGCCCACCGGGACCATCAGTATCATCGCCGGATGCTCATGCGGAATCGAGCCGATGTTCAGTCTCGTTTTCTACCGTAACGTGCTCAAGGGTAAGAACGAAGCCAACAAACCCTTGATCGAGGTTAATTCCGTTTTCGAGCAAGTGGCTCGGGACGAAGGCATTTACAGCGAGGGGCTCATGGAAAGGATCGCCAAGGAGGGCACCCTCGCTGGCCTTGAAGAAGTCCCCGAACCCGTCAAGCAGGTCTTTGTCTGTGCCCACGACATCACTCCGGAGTGGCACATAAACATGCAGGCCGCGTTCCAGCGGCATTGCGATTCCTCGATCTCCAAGACCATCAATTTTCCGCATTCCGCCACGCGGGAAGATGTGGATAAGATTTACCGGATGGCCTACGAATCAGGCTGCAAGGGTGTCACCGTCTACCGCGACGGTTGCCGGTCTGAACAACCCATGGCCCTGAAAAAAACGGAGCAGAAGAACTCAGAGGCCTCGTCCGCCGCGCCCGCGAACGACACGAAGGCCGGTATTCGGACCATCGAGATGCTGGAACCGAAGGATATTCCGGAAATAGTCAGTGGCTTGCGTTTGCGGCAAATGACGCCGTTCGGCAACATGCACGTGAAGATCACCGTCGATCCCAAAAGCGAGCGCGAGTTGGAAGTATTCGCGCAATTGGGCAAGGGCGGAGACATCGCCAACAGCGATTTGGAGGCCATCTGCCGGATGATTTCATTGTGGCTAAGGTCCGGGGGATCCTTGCGACACGTGATTCAGCAATTGAAGGATATCGGTTCCAGCCTTCAGGTTCCCACCCGCGACGGAAAAATCATGAGTCTGGGGGACGGCTTGGCCCGAGCCCTGCAGAAATATATGCGGGCGAAGGAACTCTTCGGTCTACGGGATCTTCTTCTTGGTGAATGTGATTTGTCGGAATTGTCTCGACCCGTTACCTCAAGGCCCGGGAATGGGCATCGAAGCGGAAATGGTAACGGAAACGGAAAAAAGGATGGGCAGGTTCAGGAAGTGCGCCGCGGCAGGGAAGCCGGAAATGGAACTGCCCAGGCGCCTGCGTTCGATGGGAACGCAGGCGCCACTTTAAGTGGCTTGGGTGGCCGAATTGATTTCAAGGTTAAATGCCCCAACTGTGGAGAAGGTCTGGCTTTCGTGGAAGGCTGTAGTAAATGTTACGGATGTGGTTGGGCACAGTGCTGACGTAACATTGCGCTGAAGACCACTGCCCCTTTTGAGTTTTATCTTTCTTAGCCATTTTCCCTGCGCTCCATTTCTGCGATGAGCAAAGCGAAAATGGGCAAAAGAATATTTTTGTAGATCGCAAGAAAATTTGGTCGGTTTGCGATTATTTTTTGTTGGTAACTAATCGTACCATTTCTTTGTTTTTGTTTACAGAAAACGATGCGATTCTTTTATTTATAAGCATATATAAATAATGATGATATGATACTTGTTATGAAGGCATTAATTAAATTCATAGTGATATAAATAATTTTCAGTAGATACTTATAGGACCAAAGCATTTAACCTTATGAGTATTAAATATACCAAATGTTTAATTTTGAAAATTAGTCTCTTCCATTTTCAGAATTTTCGGGTACACTAAGTTTGTGGCTAAATTAAATATCGGGAAAAGCCGATACAAAAGCCGTGGAGGTGCGTATAATAATACGCAGAGGATGAGATAAGCGAAATCATAGGAGGGAATATCCGACTAGCTCGAACTTAATGAGTTAGTAACAGGCTTCTTTCCCCTCCGGAAAGCACCGGGCCCGCCCTTGTGGCACCTGGTGCTTTCTTTTTTTGTGATTTGATCACAATCACCTTTATCGCTTACGGTCGGAAATCGCGGACTGAATTGGATTTTTCAGCAAGTTGCCAAGCTAATCTCAGGATGGATTGTTTGATTTCCGGAAGTCTCAGATTCTGGTTTGGCTTGGGCACAATAACCCAATCGCCAGGGCCGGGTAATTCGCCTTTTAGTTGACGAAAAGCCTCACGAAGCAACCTTTTAGCCCGATTTCGGCGAACAGCGTTACCGAAATGGCGGCCAACGGCCAAGCCCAAACGGTTGCTCCCGGCCTCATTGGGAGCCATGTAAAGCGTTAATAGCCGATCAGACGCACGATGCCGCAAAGAGAAAATTTTACGAAAGGTGGCTCCGGATCGAACTCGATCCACCCGCGACAGCGTGTAACGGCGGCCAGGCACGGACATATCACTAACCTCTTATAAGGCTGGGCAAGAATTTGCGACAATCGTCCCAGCCGACTATCTTAATAACATCCTAATCGCGATCGGCAGACTTTGAACAGGGTTACAATCATGGATCTTCGTGATTTTCAGCAATTAATCGAGAAAATGTACTCCCACAAGGACCGCCAAAGGGGGTCGGCGGGCACGTTTATCTGGTTAATGGAAGAAGTAGGCGAGCTGGCGGCCGCCATCGGCGACAACGAGGATAAAGCCAGAAAAGGGGAGGAGTTTGCCGACGTATTGGCGTGGTTGGTGACTCTGGCCAATGTGGAGGGTGTGGATCTGAGTTCGGCCTTGCACGCCAAGTATGGCCAAGGTTGCCCGGGTTGTGGTAAAATGGTATGCACGTGCGTGGAAAAACCATAGGGTTTCGCGCGCACGATTGTTCATTTCCTATGCTGGGCCGAGCGGCAGAGGTAAACAAATCCGTTAAAGCCGCCGCCGGTGAATCACGATCGGGAGGGACGTGCAATGGGCACGCTACCGGAAGACGAACTCGTCGCGACTTGCGCGGACTGCGGAGCCAGCATCTATCGCGAACATATTCATCGGCGATTGGCCGGTCGCTGGGCGGGGGGATTATATTGTGGCCACTGCCTTGCGGCCCGACAAGGAGCGCCGGTCGGCGAGGATCTGGCGCCTTTATCGTTGGCGGACGAATCAGAAACCGGAGACCGTAGCCAACGATCCGCGGTCATGGGGGGCTCGGCCGTCCTGAGCGACTCGACTGCCGGTGAAATGATCGCCTTCAAACGTCCGCTGAATAATACGGGGCAGGCCGCCACTCGGGTACGCACTTTTCATGCCCGCCTGACCGAGGGTGCCATGCGGAACCTTGACCGGCAGGTGAACGCCTGGGTGGACAGCAATCCGGACGTCGAGATCAAATTCGCCACCACAATCACCGCGCCCTGGGAAGGCAAGCAGGCCGAAAGACACCTCATCCTGACGATCTTTTATTGATCGAGACGCTGGATTGGATGGTCAGGCTGGCGAGGAGGGGCGGGAGCGGGTATGTAACCCTTCGATGTATTGTGTCGTCCAAACCGCGAGGGGGATCACAGGCACCCATCGCCGTCGGCGGTATTCTCCGGTAAGATATGCTCATGATGTCGGATCCGCATAGGGTTTCCGTTGATATGGACTCCGAAAATCCACAAGAAGTGTCGACGGCGAGGCCGGTACCACGGACGTTGTCCGCCACCGAGCATCCGTTAGGGCCCTTGTGGATGATGGTGCCCTTGGAACACCGCTTGTGGAGTCGATTGTATGCCTTAGGCTTGGCGTCAGCCGCGATAAGTCTTTTAACGGTGGCGGCTTTACTGCACCCTGAAGGACATCAGTTTGGGACGCATCAGCAATTGCGTATCCCCGCCTGCGGATTTGTCACCTTGACCGGTTTGCCCTGCCCGACCTGCGGCATGACCACCGCGTTTGCCCACACCGTCCGAGGTCACTTTTTGCAGGCGATGCATACGCAAATGGCCGGTTTTCTACTGTGTCTGGGGGTGATTGGGGTGGCCTTTCTGTCCGTGGTCGGTATTATCACCGGGCGACGGCCGGCGTTGAACTGGTATCGCCTTCGACCGGAAAACTTGATCTGGTGGGCCTTGGCGTTGCTTGTGGCCGCCTGGGCTCTTAAGATCGTGGTCGGGATGTGTAATGGGACTTTGCCCGCGCGTTGTTTCATTCCGCACGGTTAACATGGGGAGTTTGCTGTATGAAATTTCGACTTGTAACATCGAACCGCCCGCGGCACGGTATTGCGACTCTGCTTTTGTTGGGCTGGGGATTGGGGCTAACCGGTTGCGCCGGGATTAAATGGCTCGCGGTCCAAACCAGCCCCACCTCGGAGAAAGTGGAGGCCGAGTGCAAGCTGCTGGAAGGCAAGACCGTTCTGGTCTGCGCGTGGGCTCCTCAGGAAATTCTCTGGGACTACCCCAAGACGAGACTGAACCTATCCTCCTATGTCTCGGAGTACTTGCGTCAGAACGTCAGGGGTATCCAACTGGTCAACGCGTTGCAGGTTGAGGCCTACGTGGAAAAGGGGAATCCTTTCCAAATCGATTCGGAGGCCTTGGGGCGGCATTTTCGGGCGGAAGCGGTTGTCCGACTGGACGTGTATCAATTTTCCATCAGGGATCCGGGCCGAGCACAACTGTATCGGGGGAGACTGGGAGCCGGCGTGGTGGTTTATGATCTGACACAGCAGGATGAGACAAGCCGGCGTGTTCCCCTGACGGATGTGCAGGTGGTGTACCCCGAAGAGGGCGAAATCGGTTTCTCCAACGCTCGACCGGAACAGATTCGACAGGCGACTTATGAACGGTTTGCCGTGGAAGTGGGCAAGAAATTCCATGATTATCAGCGTGCCTTGGATTAAGCATTGGCGAAAGGTGGGAATCGCTTTCGCCTTCGTATTACCGTTGGTCTGCTATGGCTGCGCCAAGTTGGGGGCCGTTGGCTATTTTCTCTCTCCGGATCAGACGGTGGAAGCGGAATTTACCTTGCCCAAGGGGCCGTTGATGATTTTAGTTGATGACAATCGCGGTCAAGTCGTGCCGCCGGTGGCCTGTCATCGGTTGACCGACGCGATGGCCCGGTTGCTTCGGGAAAATGCGGGTATCGAGCGAATAACAACCAGCGAGGAAATAAACCGGTTGCGGCAGGCCGAGCCGAAATTTGATGATTTGTCCATTCGCGAGGTTGGACGCCTGGCCAACGTGGATACGATGATCTGGATAAGCGTGCGCGATTTTGCCTTCGATCAGGAATTGGGGACGGCCATCAGTCCCGGTCGGTTTTCCGTGGTGGTCAAGGTGTTCAACGTCAAAGCGGAGGAAAAGGAAAATCTGCGGCTCTGGCCCGCCCAGCCTGATGGCTATCTGGCGGAAGCCACGATTAAATCACACGAAATCCGGGCATGTAAAACCGCCGCGCGTGTTCATGAGAAGCTAGGCGACGCTTTGGCCGATAATATCGCCAAGTTGTTCTATAAGTATACGGTCGAGAAATAGGGGTAATACTCGAAAGTCGCGGGTGTCGTGAGAGTGCTTATGAAGCCAGTCGATTGCATGTCGTTGCTCGGGTTGGGCCCGGCCGCCTCGGTAGAGGATATCAAGCGGGCTTATCGGCGTTTGGCCCAGCAGACACATCCTGACAAACATGGCGGCTGCGAACATGCCCGCCGACGCTTTATCGCAATCACTCAGGCTTATCGGACGCTACTCAATGCGTCCCGGGCCCTTCGGGAAGGGGGTTTGGTGGGTACTTGCCAGGATTGTGGGCAGTTCGGGGAAATGCGAATCGGTCCCGACCGACTGCTGCGCTGTCCGCGATGCCTTCTGCGCCCGATGACCCGACGGCTACTACCTTTGCCGACCCTGATGGAAGCCCGATGCGTCGCTTCCGTATTGCTATTGATTGTCGCCGGTATTCTATTGATCCAGGGCATGATCACCAACCGGTCAATTTATGTTTTCGGGGCTTTATGCTGCGGGCTGATCAGCATGGTCGCCTTGGCCTACACCTGTCTTAATGTGGTTTTCTGCTTGACCCGGCGGGAAAAGATATTTTTACGCAAATTGGCCGATTCCCCTATCGTTGATTGACCCTTTGAGCCTATTCCCATCCTCCTCGCAATCTTCACGCTCCGATGGAAATGACCAAATAGAGCATGCCGAGAATACCGAAAAGACAAAGGACGGCCAGAAGAAAACCGATGGTGTCGACCTTATCCCATTTGTCGAACTCCCAGTTGGATCCGGGGAACAGCTTGAGGTGGTTGAAACGGTCAGGGTTTGTGTACGAGCAGGCCACCTCGCGGGCGTCGGCGTCGTGGTCAGGCAGGACGGGCGTTTTCATCCGAACGTAGAAACGGTCGAGCAGCCGTCGGTCCATCGGGTGGGTCAGCAGGGCCACGAGGATAAAGATAAGGAAGGGGATGATCGTACGGATAACGAGACGAAGGGTTTCGTTGAAGGCGAAGCTGTTCCCGGCCAAATCAAAACCGAGCCGATCCAACAAGACCAGTTCGGGATTGAGCAACCCCGAGCCATATTTACGGCCTTGGGCATCCAGCTTGATATCCAAGGTCCAGAAAATGGATTTCGGAGCCATCGTAAAGCTTTTTTCGAGTTTGTCCCCAATCGCTAGAGGCATCGGTCGAACGCCATCCGCCTGCCCGGTGGCATTGAGTTTTTCCCACTGGGCGATTTCCTGATCCCGCTTTTCGACGTCGATGGGGCGGGCGGTATAGATATGTTTCATGGATTTCGGCAGAGTGGTTTTGAGTAAATATTCATGGGTTCGTAACGAGGGGTTCACGGCCGGGAACAACGGTACAGCAAGGAAGAGCAGCAGCGTTCCGGTGATGGAGGCCCAAGCCGCTACCGTGTTGGCCCGGCGCCATTTCATACCCAGCCAGAAAGCGGCGGCCAACATAAGATTGTATTCCCAGACAAATTTCAGAATCTGCAAAATCTGGTCAAACTGAATGGCCAACAGGGCCCCGCCCACGATAACACAGGCCCCCAGTAATCGCCCGACAGCCACATACTGCCGTTCGGTGAGGTTGGGGAACAGGGGGTGGAACACGTTGTGGGTAAGAAGGGAAGAGCTGGTGATCATGAAAGCGCTGGCCGACGACATCAGGGCGGCCATCAGGCAAGCGATCATCAATCCGACCAAGCCCAGCCCGACCGAACCGAGCAGGTCACGGGTCGCCAGCCCCCACACATAGTCGGAGTTTTCCACCTTGCCGAAATAGAGCACCACGGCGATCAGCCCGAAGACACCCCACAGTACGGTGCAAACCCGTTTGATGTAATTTCCACTGGTAAAACCGATACGGGCGGATAATTCGTCCTTGGCCGAGCCGGCGATCACCATCTGATTGGGCTGGACGGCGACGGTAAGGGTCAGAAGCACGGAGACGGCGGCGATATAGTACCAGGTGAAATCGGGGCTCGAACGCGAGCCGAACAATTCAAAGAAAGACTCGGGTAACTGGGTATGAACGGTTCGCCAGGCATTCATGGCGCCGCTTCCGCCATGAATCTGATTGATTTTCGCCAGACCGAAGGGCAGGAAAAGGATGGATAGCACGATGATAAACAAGCCTTGGATAAGATCGGTAAGGAAGGCCGCCTCCAGACCGCCGGCGACGGCGTAAATCAAAACGACGGCCCCGACCACCCAGATCAGAATGTTCGGATTAACCCGCGGAAACACTCTGCGAGGCCGTTCGAGGCGGAGAGTATCGAGAGTTTGTTTCTGTTGCTCATTCAGATTCGATAGAGGAATCGACTCGAGTTCGGCCAGTTGGCGGCCGCGCTCGTACTCGGCAAGCTCGGTCGCGTTCAACTCGTCATGCGCTTTGACGGTGATGGCCGAGATGGTGGTGGCCATCGCGATATAGCCGGCGGCGAGGACGGCCATCAGGAAAACCGAGGCGGTTACCGCGTAAAACCCACCCATCGTTTTAGATTGATACCGCTCCTCAAAGAAATCCCCAAGGGTGATTAACCGCAATCGCCGGTACCAAGGCGTGGTCATCCAGTAGATCGGAGTGGTGAATAAACCCGTAAGAGATATCCAGATGCCCGCGACCCCATTGTCATAGGTTTTGGTGGTCACGCCGACGGCGGTATCCGCGCTGGTCCCATTGCCGAAGGCGGCGAAAATCTGGATCAATTTGCCAAACCGTCGTCCGGCCAGGAAATAGTCCACCTGGTTTTTAATGCGGCGCATGGCCCAGAAACCGATGGCAATGGTTACGGCGAAGTAGAGCAGAATTACCAGAAGATCAATCCATGGCAGGCCAAACATATTGCTCCCAAATTCGGAAAGGGTTCAATTCAAGATTCCATAAGACGGGCTGTATCTTAGGGGATATTTCAGCCGATGAAAAGCTCAGGATCTTGCAAATTGGCAAGGGATTGTTATTTTAGGTGGGATTTTTGACCGACCCGGCCACGGGGATGACTCACCAGGCCATTACCCTGAGCCAGAAAAATATCAGTGACGCCGATGTGTTTCGGTGTACGCGCGGTCGAGACCTCCATACAGGAGCCGCCAACGGATACGACCATGAATCGAACAGGTGTAGCGATCATCGGGGCCAGCATGCGCAGCATGTTTTTATTTGATTATCTTCAGCGACACCCGCAAGAAGGTTACATCAGCGGGGTGTACGACATTCTTCCGGCGCGCGGCCGATTCCTGCTGGATCGCTATGCGTGTGACGATGCGGTGTTGTACGATTCGCTCGAACAGGCCGTTACGGATACCCGGGCGGCGGCGGTTTTCATAGGAACGCCGGATGGCGAGCACGTCGAGCCGGCCCTGGCGGCTTTGGACGCGGGTAAGCATGTCTACTGCGAAAAACCACTGGCCATCACGCTGGAAGATTGTGATCGGATCATTGCCAAGGCCGAGCAAGGCGAGAGCGTCTTTTATCTGGGCATGAACATGCGGCACAGCCCGATCCATGAGAAAGTGCATGAGTTAATCGTTGACGATCAATTGGGCAAGGTACTGACGATCGAGGCCAACGAGTATTACTATAACGGAAGGACTTATTTTCGGCGGTGGAACCGATTACGTCGATTGGGTGGGGGACTTTGGATCACGAAAGCCTGTCATGATTTCGATTTATTGAATTGGTTGGCCGGCGGGCGACCCAAACGCGTTTTTGCCACCGCCGGGTTGGACTACTATCGACCCCGACCGGAGGCGGGGAAAAATTGCCGGAGTTGTGCATTACGGGAAACCTGCCCAGACTGTTATCAGAGCAATTTGCCCGAACTGCCGGATTGGGATCGGCTGGCGGAATTTACGGAACGAGCCACGGGCGTGCCACGAGATCTCTGCTTATTCAATGCGGATAAAGATACCTTTGACAACGGGATGGCTGTCGTCGAGTACGACAATGACGTTCGGGCTTGTTACGTGGTCAACGTCGTGAGTGGCCGCTCGACGCGGCAGCTTCGGGTAATGGGCACGAAAGCCTCGGTGGAAGGGGATATGGAAACGGGACTGGTGACCTTGTGGCCTCGGCATAGTCAGGACAAGATCATGTACGATCTCAGTGGGCGGGTAAAGGGGACGCACGGGGGAGCGGATGAGGGCATCCTGCGGGATTTCTTTCGCTGTTGTCGAACCCGTTGTTATCCGCGCAGTGGGGGGCGCGACGGTCGATTGGGTGTGCAAGTCGGCCTAGCCGCCCAGCAATCGTGCGATACGGGATTACCGGTGGTTTTCGGTATGGACATGACTGACCGGCCGCGTGCTTCCCATGCCCAACCAAGCATGGTCAGGGTTTGATCGCGGCGTTCCCTTTGGGGAGTTCCTTGATGCGGATGTTACGGAACCACACATCGTGGCCGTGATCCTGTAGACCGATCACGCCGCTACGTAATCGATTGCGTAACCCCGGCACTTGATCGGCATCGCAATCCTGGACCGTTCGGCCGTTCAGGATGACCTGAAATCGTGTTCCGCGGCAGATGATTTCCAACTCGTTCCATTGGCCAGGCGGACGAGCCGCATCCTCCCGAGGGGACAGTACACTATAAATCGCCCCGGTGGTCATGCTATCGTTGATCACCTTGTCCTCGCTGTAATAGAGTTGAACCTCCATGCCCAGCCCGGAAGCGCGAGCGTTCAGAGGGGCCCAGATGAAAACGCCGCTGTTGCCGTGGGTGGCCAGCTTATAATCGAGTCGAAGAACAAACGAACTGTAGCGATTCCGCGTCCGTAGCCAGGGGCGGGGATAGCCGTGGGCTTGGCAATAGATCGCTTCGTCCTTGATGGTCCAGCGGCCCCAGGAGGGGAGCAGGGTGGTCCATTCCTTGAGGGATTGCCCGTCGAAGAGCGGCACGAATCCTTCAACTTTTTCCTGGGCGGAGAGCAGGTGGTCGGAGACTGGCTTGACCGCTTCCGGGCCCGGAACGTAAACCGAGCGCAATTCGCTCTCCACCTTCCTCAGATATCGATCAAGAGCCTGATCGCTTTCGTTATTGGCCGCGCCACGACGGAAGAAATGTTGGGACTTTACGGCGGCGACCTCCGGAGGCAAATCCCGTGGGTCATGATTGGGGCCACGGGCGATGGCTTGTTCCAAAGCCTCAACGGTCGTGCTGGCATATAAAAAGGGATCAGAATCCTTGCTCGGCCGCGAGCGAGTGACCAGTTCGCCGGGCAGGCCGACCACCACGGTCGGATTGGCCTTGAACATAAAACGACAAAGATCGAGAACCTTGTCCGCCTGATCGAGCGGATAGGGGCAATCCGGCGCAACCGGATTACTTCCGAATAGATCGGCCGGTACGAGGATGACGAAGTGTTTTTCCGGTAACAAACGGGCGATGGTCTGGGCGGCCTGGCGATAGGCTTCCGGCGAGGTCAGACCATCGTTGCCCGTCGCGGAAAAAAGCGCAGCGATGGTGATGAAGCCGTGTTCGTGGGTGTGGCCGATGAACCGCTTAAATTGCTCGGCTGCATCGGGATCGCAGGATCGGCCGTCAGCGGTAAAGAATTTTCCTGTATCGCTCAAATGGTACACCGAAAAACCCGCGCCGTTGAGGCCGTGGACACCCAGCGGAACCAGGAGACGGCGCGTATTGATGGGATCGGAGGATAAGCGAAGACCGGAATCCAGCTCCGCGCCCCACAATTCGAAAACCGGATTGGCCAACACGATTGAACCGTCATCGTTGCGCAACGAGCTGCCGGCGTAGACCACAAACGGCGCGATCAACGGAATCAACGGGACGGCAAATAAAACGATCGTCCGCTTTCGGATGAATTTGTGGATATTCATGAAATAAATACTCCTTTTCCGGTGTGGTCGACAACGATAGCCATATCGGTCCGGCTCATTCTTGACCGAGGTATTTGGCGATCCCCTTTTTCAGGCTTTTCAGTTTCCAGCTATTCCATTGAGGGGGCAGCTCGGGATAGAGAGAATTGTTGAAGTCCTCGATGGTCAGGTTGCTTACCATCTCCGCGAAACGTCGGACGGTCATCTGGTCGCCGTTTTTAAGACTGAATTTGGCATAGTAACGTTCGTCGATCCTTAAATTCCAAGTGTTTTTGGAAGTCGGGGCCTGAGGGCGCCAACTGTTATCGATCGAATCGTCGCAGACTCCGTTAGCGTTGTGGATGCAGGGCGCGCAGATGTCGTCGATGCCGCTTTCCATTTGCAGGACAAGGTTGGGATCGCTTAATACACGCTCGGCCACGCTATGAACCGCGTGACCGTACGGGTGGGGCACGAATTCCTCGCCGTTGCCGAACTGAACCAGAATATCGACCATGTGGTGCGGTTTCATCAGAATAGGCGCGGACATGACTATCTCCCTTGGATGTTTCCTTTGGCAACCCGGTGCCATCCTGTTTTACAGGCACATTATCATAACCTCATGTATCCGATTTGGCCATGATGAAGAGAATGGGGGGTTTATCGGGGGTGCATCCGACGATCAGGGGCACTATGCGGCCCGCTGAAGGGGGCGGGAT
>CAZXSA010000073.1:0-20426 GCA_964642815.1 uncultured Planctomycetales bacterium
ATGAGCGAGACGAGCACCTTGGGGTGCGAACTGCAGAAGCGGCCGTTGCCCTCGTTGGTGACGATGCAGATCGTGCCGGTCTCGGCCACTGCGAAATTAGCCCCGATGATCCCCATGTCGGCGTTCTTGAATTTCTCGCGAAGTACCTCGCGGGCGGCGGCGGTCAGGGTGGGCGGGTCGGTGGTGTAGGGCGTGCCCAGCTTTTCAGTGAACAACCGGCCGATGTCCTCTTTCGATTTATGGATGGCCGGGGTCACGATATGTGAAGGCTTTTCGCCGGCAATCTGGAGGA
Source organism: uncultured Planctomycetales bacterium (assembly GCA_964642815.1). Taxonomy (GTDB): domain Bacteria; phylum Planctomycetota; class Phycisphaerae; order UBA1845; family PWPN01; genus JAAYCU01. The sequence goes on from CAZXSA010000073.1 coordinate 293, forward strand.
TATATTCGCCCAGGTCCGTTTCCATCACCTCGACGCCGGCCTGTTCGAGGGCGTGGTTGAGTTCGATCTCCTCGCTGACCATCGACTTGGCCTTGACGATCTTGCGGGCGTTGGCCTGGCGGGCGATGCCGGTGATGATTTCGCGGGCCTGCTCGGCGTCCGCGGCGAAGTGGACGTGGCCGCCCAGCCGTTTAATGTTAGCGACCAATTGTTCCAGATAGCGATCGAGATTCTGCAGGGTATGGTCCTTGATGCGGGCGGCCAATTGGCGGGTAGCCAGCGGGTCGGGTAACTCGGTGAGAATTTTCCGCCGGGCGCCGTCCTGACGCCGCGTGGCTCGTTCGCCGGCCTCGCAGACCTTGATATCCGCCAGGGCGGCGGCCACTCGATGTTTGAAGTCGGGTTGGGTATCCGGTATGGGGGAAGGGGCACTCATGATTTCACCTCCGCGCCACCGCGGCCGTTGCTCATCGCCTCGTCGAGAATCTCCGCGATATGCAAGGCCCGGATATTCATTCCCGCCCGCCGACATCCGCCGATGATGTTCATCGAGCAGCCGGCGTCGTTGCAGATCAGCACGTCGGCCCCGGTGGCCTTGATGCAGGCGACCTTGTCGCGGACCATCGCCCCGGAAATGTCCGGTTGCTTGACCGCGAACGTGCCGCCGAAGCCGCAGCACTGGTCCTTTTTCTCCAACTCGCGATATTCCAGGCCCTTGATCCGCCGCAGCAGCCGTTCGGTATCCTCGGGGGTGACGCCGATCTCGCGATTGTGGCAACTGTAGTGATAGGTAGCGACGGCCGGAAACGTCAGATTCCACGGCGTCCAATCGACGGGCCGGTGTTTTTCCACGAATTCGAGAAAATCGAAGGTGCGGGCGGCCAAGGCGACGGCTTGTTCACGCATGGCCGGATCCTGCTCGAAGAGCCGGGGGAAATGCTCGCGCACGATCGAGCAGCAGGAGCCGGAGGGGGTGACAATCGTCCCGGCGTCGGCGAAGACCCGGATCATGCGGGCGGCGACGGAGCGGGCCTCGTCGGTGAAGCCGCTGTTCAGGGCCGGCTGGCCGCAACAGGTCTGCCCGGCGGGATAGTCAACCTCCATCCCCAGCCGCCGCAGGATGCGTACCACGCACTCGGCCACCCGGGGGTAAAACAAATCCGTCAGACATGGCACGAACAGAGAAACACGCATGGGAATCGATCCAACCCTTCCATGACTCGGGCGAGCCACCATACGGGAACGGCGCCCGGTTGACCAATCAGACGATCTTTTCCGACCGGCTCCAGAACAGGACGAACAACACCAGGGTCAGACATATAATCAACGCGCCGAGAAAGAAGCCGATCCAAGACAATTGCTGCCGGTCATTGCGCCGCTGCCCAACGCTGTTGAGGCCCAAACCCAGGCCAATCACACTCATCAAAAGGGTGACGGCCACGCTCCCGAGAACCGTCAGGCGATAGCTCATCGATGCGTAATAAATAATCAGTTCATCCCAATGCATGTTTCGTTGGATGAGCCACACCAACACCAGCAGAGGAAGAAATGACGTTGCGGAGACGATAACACTCAAGATCGCCTGATGATCGTATCGCCGCAAGGATAATCGAGGCATAACGCTGTTCTCCAGGCCAAGCCGCTTTCCGTTACCGAATTCCCTCAACCGGGTTAACCACCGAGGCCCCCGGCCGGTCGGGGTAAGGCCGACAGACGCTGAATTTTACCGAAATTACGCGAGTTGGCCAAGACCGGTCTTTTCGTCCACCGAAAGGGGTCTTGAATCTCGAACCATGATCGGGTCCGTATCGCAGGCTGTCAAGGCAACCGGCAAACGCAACAGTAAATCATCTCCTGGTACGTGGAAAAAGACGATGACGGAATGGGATGGTGCCCCATTCTCAAGATAACACAACGAACGCCCGCGCCTTTTCCTCGACCGATTCGACCAGGTCTTGAATGGCGTCCACCTCGTCTTCATCGAAGTAAGATTCGCCACACTGAGCGCACACCCATGCGGGTACCGCATCAAGCAGCACGTGACAGCCTTTGCGATCAACATGAACCGGGACCGTGCCCCGTTTCATCGCGCCTTGACAATGGACACATTTCATGTTTTCACCCTGTTTTTGAAATCTTCTCCCCAATCATTCTCATCGGGAAGATAAGCGGTAATAACGGCCAGCTAATCGTCCTTTGGAGCGCAAACCACATGGATAGGGCGATCGTCAACCCCAAAACCGAGTAGAAGACAACCATGCCCCCTGGCGTTTTCAGGATAATCCTCAACAACTGCGCCGGTGGCTATCACCCGGCGAATCTCCGCTCGGCGGATCATACGGTCGGGCCTGAGCATCTGCTGCAATGCATGCGGAAGAAAGAGTATTTTCCGTTGCGCTGAAGCCCGTACCTGAGCCAGAATGTCCACCTCTGAAACCACGCTAATATCCTATCTCGACCAACAGGCCTTTTCAAACAAACTTTTCATCGGAGATAGCATATCATTTCCCCAGGTGGATTATTGAAACAATCGGGCAATGACAAGCAGGATTGATTCATGGATTACAGGGACGCGGCGAGAGAAAAACTCATTTCTCCAAGCAATGGACGCGTAAAGACCACGGGACGCCGCGAATCGTTTAATGGAGAACAAACGATTTGCCCACCACGGGACCGGCCGGGCGGTCATTGGACGTATTGCACGATAAAGTTCAGGTAGCCCTGTCGACCGCCGGTTTTGTTCCAGCTTTTGACCGACTTCACAATCCGCTTGAGGCAAAGGAGGATTTCGTCAACGGTCTTCGGTTCGGGGGCAACCTCCTCTTGCATGAGCGGATCGTCGCTGATCCGTGCGCGCCCCAGACGCCATTCGCACATCCTCCGGACGTTCTCCATCATGGTTTTTTCAGCGTCGGAAAGACTGATCGGACGGGGCTGGCGGCCGATTTTCTCGGCCACGTACGTATCGATGGCCGCTTCCAGGACACGCATCACGTCGTGGTCGCACAGGTCGGGACAGGACCGCCAGGACATGACGATCCCAAACTCGATGTTTTGCAGCACATCGGCATAATCGTCTTCGAAGCTCATGGTTCGTGGCCCTCTTTGGTGCTCCGTTATCCTATGCCTCGCTCCGAATCGCGTCAATTTCGCGCACAAGGCCGCGGGAATCTGCCCATGCCACCCTCCGTCAAGCGTGGACAACCCCCAAAAGAAGTCGATTTGAGGGCGCGCTTTTATGTGGGTATGCTGCTGCGGTTGGTCAGGAGCCGGCCATATGAGTCAGCTCATGACGGGGCGTGAAACAAAAAACCCAGGAGAATCGGAGCATGGAACTCGACCGTCCGAGCAATAGCAATGACCAGCCGCCCTGCCTTGCCACCTCGCGCGGTGGCTTACCGAGCGCGGCCATCCTTCTACTGATTGTCGCCGGCACCCTGGGGGCATTCTGGGGCGGGCCGCCGCTGGGCGATCATGAAGGGATCGTGGCCGAGTGCGCGCGGAACATGCGCCTGTCCGGCGACTGGCTGCTCCCGCGGTTCCTTGGCGAACCCTTTATCCGCAAACCGCCGCTGCCCTATTGGCTGATCGCGGGCCTGTCTTATGTGTTTCCCGACGATCCGGGCACCCACCTGCCGGTGACGGCCACCGTGGCCCGGGTTCCCTCGGCCGTCGCCGCTTTCGGCACGGTGATGCTGCTCTGGTATCTGGCCTCGGCCATGTTCAACCGCCGGACCGGACAGGTGACGGCCGTTCTGGCCGCGTCGAGCCTCTTCGTCCTTTTGTACGCGCCGAACGCCACCGTCGAGATGATCCTGACCTTCTGTTGCACGTGGGCCTATACGCATTTCTGGCTGGCGATTCAGCATCCAGCCCACTCCTGGCAACGCCGGACGCACCTGTTCTTTTTCTACCTGGCGATGGGGCTGGGGATGATGGCCAAAGGCCCGTTGCCTCTGGCGATGGTGGCCATGCCTTTGGCAATCTGGTGGTTCACCGAACGCCCGTTGCGCATGCTTGCCGACAATCCGCGGGAATGGCGGGCGGCGGCGACCACCTTTGTGCGTGATTTGTGGCCTCGGACCCGGGCGGCTTGTATCGAGATGTGGCTGATGCCCGGTCTGCTCGTTTTCGCCCTGTGTTTCGTGCCCTGGATGATCGCGGTCGGCCGGCAACATCCCGGTGCGTGGGGCATTTGGATTTGGCAATACTGGCAACGGGCCAAGGGAAATTATGACGACACCCGACCGCGCGGTTTCCTTTACTATATTCCGGTCGTCATCGGCCTCATTATGCCTTGGCTGTTTCTGTTTTTTGAGGGCGTCGTCTCACCTTGGATCCGCAAATACGCCCAACAGCGGCGGGCCCTGCTTTTCGCCGGGCTATGGGCGCTGATCGGCGTATTGATTATGTCGGCTGAGACATTCAAAAAGCCTTATTATGTCGTACCGGCCCTGCCTGGGCTCGTTTTACTACTGGCGGTCGTGGCCGAAAGGTTTTATTCAACACCCATCCGTCGAGTGCGTCTGGCTTGGGCTTGCTGGGGTGGGCTGGTCGCGGCCACCGTGGCCCTGGTGATCGTTACCGGTGTTAAGCTTACCGACGATTTCCCCGAAGTCGCCAACGGTTTGACGGTGATCGCGGCCGTCGCGTTGACTTTTCTGCTGGCGGCCGGCGCGGCGCTCATTCGCGGCTATCGCTGGGCGGCGCTGGGGACAACCGCCGCCACGTTCGTGCTTGCCTATCTGGCGGTCTGGCATGGGTATGGTCGCGTTATCGCCAACGTGGATAAGATCAGCGAACTGGCCCAATTGCTCGATGAGAAAAATGTACCGGCCGACGCGAAGGTTTTTTGGGTGGACAGCCGGCCGGACTCGCGGCTGAGTTTTTATTTCAACCGGCCATCGCGCCCCTTGGTGGCACCATCCGAGATCGTCGCGATGTTCACCGACCGCACGGCTAATAGAGAAAAGCTCGCCATGTACGTCATTGACCGGGCGGGTGAGGAGCTCGCCAAACCCACACCGGTCTATCTGATCCTCGACCGGAAGGCGTATGACCAGGCCAGGGCGCTGAAACTACTGCCCCAGGTACACGAGATCGGGGCCGTCAAGGATCCCGACCGGGCCCGGAACGATTGGATGGTTATCTCGAATTTTGCCGCACCGTGAGCGGAGGCGTCAGTTGACCTTCCGCGGGGTGGCCCATTCCCCGCTCATCTCCCGCGGCAGCATGAACACGTTGCCTTCCCGATCGCAGAAGTAGAGGCTCGATTCGGAGGGTTTGAACGCGTGGCCGTCGGCCCATAGGGCGTAGAAATCCGGGTGGGCGTTCACCGGCCGCCGGGCGTGCGTATGGTTGTAACGACTGTCGTGGGTCAGCGTTTTACTCTTGGCCCAGGTTTCGCCCTCGTCGCGACTGATCCACATTTCCATTTCCCCGCCCGTGCTGTACGGCTGCGGGCCGGGACCGGTGGAACCGATCATCCGCCAGGTGCCGTCCGACTCGATGTACAGTGAACACAGATCGTAATTGTGATCGGTCGGGGCGATCGGCCGAATATGCCATTCCGCGCCCGTCCAGCGGGCGAGAATCACCATACGCGGGTCGCTTTTCGGGCCGGGCTCCCAGCCCTTGCTGGTCACCACGAGAATCACCGGCCGCCCCGCGGGATCGAAAGTAATATCCTTCAGGTAGACCAGCAGGCCGTCCTTCTGGAAATCGTGAACCAATGCAGGGTTGTATACTTCGCTGAGGGGGACATCAAGAGGGCGACCGTCCACGGTCCGCCAGCTCTGGCCACCGTCGATCGTCTCCATGTAATAGAGATTCGTCCTCCAATTCAGGCCGGTCTTTTGCGGATGATAATTGAACGCGGTTCCGGCCTTGCGGCCGCTGACCGCGCTGGTCTGATAGTGCCCTTGCTCGATGGCGGCCAGTCGCGTCCACTCCGACCAGTGCATGCCGTCGGGGCTACTCATGAAACAACTGGTCCGCGGGGCGGGATAGTTGTATTTCGTGAAGAAAAACACAAAGCCCTGGCCGGGAACGTACCAGCACTGGGCATAGGAGAAGTTGTCGATCGGGACTTGCTTATCGCCCTCCTTGCGGGTCGCGTTTATACGTTCAAAGGCGGACACATCGTAGGGCTTGACGCTTCGATGGATCGCCGAAGGCCGGCTTGTCCCGTGCGACGTGGAGAAGACCCATACATAACCCTCCGCGTCCACGGCGATGACGGGGTTGTCGTGGGCGTCATCGGTCTGTTTGTCGAGCAGGATGGTCGGCCGCGGCACCTGTTTCGTTTTATGGTCGTAGAAGGACACCATGTGCAGCAGGTGTTGGTTGCTGTCGGCGGTCGTGCCGCCGTAACAGAAGAAGGTTTTCTCCACTTGCGGACAGTAGACGGCGAACGGCATGTGCTTCGCGCAGTAGGTACCCAACCCTCCGCTGTATTTGTATACGAATTCGTCGCGGGTGCCCTGATTCATGTACCAGATACCGCGATAGCCGTCGCCTTGAGTGTTGAGCGTGACCAGAGCGGCGGGTTTCGACGCCGGATTCTCCGCTCCGAACGCCAGGCCGGCCAAACCCAGACAAGCGATCAGTGCATAACAACGATTGAACATAAACCATCCTCCTATGTGTTGCCCGACGGATCATAAGCGCGATCGGAATGCATGTGAAGGCTTTCGGAGAGGAGCTCGCGGATTGTACAAGGATCGGTTTTTGCGATAGGTTTATCACCACTATGGAGAAAACGACCGGCAATCATTTTGACGCGGCGGCGGCCGAGTGGGACAACAATCCAGTGCGGGTCCGGCTGGCCGAGGCGGTCGGGCAGGCCATCGCTCGACAGGTTCCGCTCGCGCCGGACATGGACGTGCTGGACTACGGCTGCGGGACCGGGCTGCTTGGCTTGTTTCTGCGGCCGCACGTGGGCAGTGTCACCGGGGCCGACAGTTCGGCGGGCATGCTCGATGTGCTGCAACAGAAAATCGCCGCGGGAAACCTCGAACGCATGCATACCCTTCGCCTCGATCTGGAAAAAGACGCCCTCCCGGCACAGCGCTTTCATCTGATCGCCACGAACATGACCCTGCATCATGTCGAGAATACCCCGGTCGTCCTGCGCTCGTTCCACGCTCTGCTGCATCCCGGCGGCCGGGTGGCCATCGCCGACCTCGACACGGAGCCGGGTATTTTTCACGGACCCGATCCGCAAAGCGCGGGCGTCCGCCATTTCGGTTTTGATCGTGAAGAAATGAATGCCCGGCTGGTACAGGCCGGTTTTATCGATCCGCAGGCCGTCACCGCCCACGTCGTCCGCCGACCCATCGAAGGCCGCGGTGAAACGGATTTCCCCGTCTTCCTCATCACCGCCCGACGACCCGCATGAACCGGATCATTCATCGGGCTAACGACGGGGTGGAAGGTCATCTTCCGAAACTCGTTTCATAGCGATGCATTACCCTGGACGGTCACGCCGGATTGCTTTGAAATCTCGTCGATCAGCGGCCGGCGCACACCCTGGAGCAGATTGTTCGAGAAGATGACACGCGTTTCGGCGCCCGCGCGCTCCATATCCAGCAGGTGCTTCAGATCGGCCCCCACCACCTTGATGTCGTTGCCCGTAATGACTCCGGCCACCTTTGCTCCCGGCGCGACTTCGAGAACGGAGTCCTTGAAATAGACCATGTTCGACGACGCCAGCATCACCCGCACCAACTGCGTGCCCTCCACCCGGCATACCGGCCCGGCGTTGGTGGCGTGAAAACCGCAGCCGACGAAGCGCGCATAGGACTGGCACGTCGGTGTCTTGCAAGTGTTGCTGATGCGCACCACGCAGAAGTCCTCGGGACGGATGGCCAGATCGGGAAACAGCGGGTGCCCCGCCCGCGTGTAGATTTCCCCGGGTTGGGGTTTTACCGCAAAGCACGTGTGGAACAGGAAACTGTTGACGTATTGAACCTGATCATCGACCGCCTGACTGTCGAACCAGACGGGAATCATCGCCTCAATATTCGCGTTGCTCGCGCGCACCGAAAATGCCCCCATGCTGCCCTCGGTACACCGGTGCAGCACGCCCACCGCGAGGCCGAACACCAGCACATCCGACATCACCAACCCATCGCTCTTGCCGATAACGAAGCCAATGCTGGATTTCGTAATCTGTTCGCACGCACCGCCGAAAAAGGACGGCCGGAACTGGATGTTATGCAGCGCAATCGTATCCAGACTGTTCTGGATGCTGATCCCGACCGACAGCGGGTAGCCCCACAGGCCGTCGACCGTGATCTGCGCCACCTGCCGCAGTACCGGGTTGTCGCCGGACATATCGAGTATGTGATAGGCGTTGATCGCGCCAATATCCCGAATCGCCACCGAGCGGCCGGAGATCGGCCCATCGCTCTCGATGCCGTGCGTTCGCGGCACGCCGGGTACTTGCACGTCGTGGCCGAAGCCCTTGACCTGCATCAGCGGCGGGTAGACTCGGATATTCTCTCCCGAATACGGAACCTGCGCGGGATAGGAAAACGTCAGTCCCGCTATGCCCGAGTTGTGCGCGAGGGTTATGGCCGGATGCTTGTCCTGCTTGATCAGAAGCCCGCCGGGCACGGGCGACACCGGCGCGGGTGTTTTCGCGTCGCGATCGGCATCGCATTGGGCGAGGATATGCGCGTCGGCCGGCCCTGCGTGGAAACCCTTGAGCGTAACATTCGGGCGGACGAGCAATGGTTTCGCCAGCGCGTAACCCTCGGTCGAGCCCGGGACGACCACCAAACCGCCACCCGCCAGATACGCTTCGTCGATAGCGGTCTGGAAGGCGGTTGAGTCGTCGGTAACTCCATCTCCGACGGCCCCGAAATCCCTCACGTTATACTCCGCACGCGGCTCGGCGGTCGCCCTCACCGCAGGGGCGGCGATCATCACCAGAACAATAGCGCTACTGATTAACAAATCAACTCCACAAGGAGCGACAACGTGATAACGGGATGGGGCGTTTAGGGGAACGGAAATCGCTCGGCAATACATGGCAACCCTCCATCGCAACCGTTTGCAACGGTGCTTGCATAAGGATGAATAGATCATTGTTTAACTCACAGCCTCTTAACCATCGCTTCCCCATACCAGTCGCGCTATTTTACTCGGCGGCCGGGAAAAGGGTATGATCGCGCGGAGAGGCAGGGAAAGTAGAACCCACGAAACCTCGAGAAAAGGATGCGGATAGACAAACGGTGAGATGGAGAACCAGAATATCAAACAACCGCGAAGCCTTGGCCACGGGAGAAACACCATGAAATACCTGCCGGCCGCGTTTATCGCCTTGGCCGTGGCCCAGGGGGCGGGCGGCCCGGTGGAGAACATCCAGGAATTTCCGCCACCTTCCTGGTGGAATGGTCCGGTATCCGATCCACCGATGGACTTTCGCGGGGCGGGCACTATGCTTCCGCTCTACGGGGGGATTCCTCTCTATGAAGGCATGTGGAAGCAGTTTGAGCCGAACGACCGGAACACGAACAACCGCTTCCACGACCGGGACTACTGGTCGCGGCGGTACATGCACCTGGAACGGCTGCGATTCAACGCAATGGTCATGTATCACCCCCACCCCTATCCGCTGTTCGTTGACTACCACACGCAGTACCCCGAGGCCGCCTGGCTGACGCCGGAAGTACTGGCCGACAAACAGGCCATGTTGCGCTGGCACATCGCCGAGGCGGAAAAACACGGCATCAAACTCTACTTTCTCACCTGGAACATCTGGACACCGCAGGGCTACGCCCGGGCCCACGGCATCGGCCAGCACTCGGTGGACAACCCGGAAGTGCGGGCTTACACGCGCTGGACCATCGCGGAGTTTTTCGAGACCTTCCCCGGGTTCGGCGGGTTGGCCACTATGGCCGGCGAGACTCCGGTGGGGTGCATCGATTTCCTGCGGGCGGCCGTCGTGCCGGCCCTGAAGGATATCACCCCACGCCCGCGGTTGATATTCCACACCTGGTGCGCCTATCCCGATGAGGCCAAGCGCGTGTTGGACGACTATGACGGGCCTGCCCTGGCGATGCACTACCTCCAGTATGAACAATTCTTCATGGACATCGCGGACCCGCGCATCGGCATGTACAGCCGCGACCTGGGCGGCCGGAGCATGGTTGCACTGGGCGGGATCTATAGCCCTTTCCTGTATTTCGGCGATCCGGAGATGACCCACGGCGTAGTCTCCACCCTCTACACGAAAAACAATGGACGCGGTCTGCTCGTACAGGGCAGCGAGCACGCGCAGGGCTGGCTGGCGGAGCTGGCCTACGCCCGGTACCTCAACCATCCGGCAGAACCCTACAACGACCGGGTCTGGGAGGTGGTACTGGCCTCGCGTTACGGCTCCGAGGAACTGGCCCGGCCCCTGCTGTCGTTGCTGAAGACGGCCAGCCAGGTCATGCCGACGCAGATGATGTTGACCCACAGTCAGTCCGACCACTTTCATCCGCATGTGGGGCTTTCGCTAGGCCAGATGCTCGAGATGCCCACTCTATCCACTTACATTTTCGAGAACAGCCAAACCCTGAATGATCGGGGCTACCTGGAAGGCCATCTGGGACTCAGTTATCCGAATCCCGACTGGGGGGTGAAGGTGTTGGAGATCGGGCATTACGTACGAAACCTGATCCGAAATCCGAAAGAGCGTAGCGAAGCGACGGCCGCCTGGGTGGCCGCACGGCGAACGCGAGGTTTCAATCCCCAACCGATACGGGGCGATGAACTCTCGCCGTTGGATGTGGTGGATCGCCTGGAAAACCACCTGAGCAAAGGTCGTAATTCGCTGGACACGGTGGAACGCTTGCAATTTCAAGCGTCCCGGAAGGCAGACGAACTGGAGACGACCCTGGCCCGCGTCCGCCTGAACCTGGCCTTCGCCGACTATATCGCGAAGAAAGACCGGGCGGCCATCGCGTTTGAGCGTTACCGCGTTCTTGGGCAGGCCGCCTCCGATCGGGAAGCGTGCTTGAAGCATCTGGCCGATTCGGTCGAAGCCTGGAAGACGTATGCGGCGGCCATGGACGCAGGTAACCGACGACCAGTCGGGCATTGGCGCTTCTGGTCCGCCGCGCCTCCGCCCTATTCGCAGAATGACTTCTGGTATGGATACCGCAAATTGGCCTCCACCTTTGAGGAAATGACTCCCTTCTGGGATCGGGAACTGGAACTGATTCGAACCCAACTGGAAGGCAGCAGTGTACCGGTCCCACCGATGATGGACGAGCTGCGTCCGGTCGCGTCCGGGGGCGAAGTCGTGGCCCGCATCGGCTTTGAACCAGGCGAGGAACCGATCTACGTTCTTGAACCCGTGGCGGCCCCCCTCGCCCAAATCATCACCGACCCCGCATTGATATTGGAGGGCAAGCATTCCCTCCTCGCCGACAGCCGCAAGAGTCAAAACGAATGGAACCAGTACATGATCACCGACCTGGAGAAGCTGAACTTTTCCCCAAACACGCCCTATCAAGTGCGAATCCGTTACCGAGTGGTCGACCCCGGCGCGTTCTCCACGCCTTTTGCCGTGTTCCTACGCTCCGTCAAGGGCGGTTTTGAAGCAGACCAGGGGGAGAACCGGGTATGGGGCCAAAGCGAGTGGGTGCTTTCGGAACGTGTCCTCTTCGCGACCACCGGCGAATTCGATGACTACCGTCTCTGTTTTCTACTCCGCGGCCAAGCGGCTCTGGTCATCGACAGCATTACCATCAAACGCATGACCCCCTCGGATCAACACTGATGCGGAGGCCGTGGACGGTGTCGCCCCATCCGTCAAGATGGCTTGTGGAGGGAAAATCCTCTCTCGGTCAAGTTGCACATTATATGCCAACACCCTCGTAGCTTGCGATGGTCAACATATTACAACGCTGCCCTTGAAGGGATAATATTTGGGACCATTAATCCTTATTCGACCACAATCGTCGTACCGAGTACTTGTCAAAAACGGGGTCAGCGCTCACCAGTGACAGCTCTTCAGCCATGCATTGAGCGACATGAATTCGGTCGAACGGATCGCCGTGGTGAAATGGAAGAGATATTATCCTGGCAATGTGAGGAACACGAATAGGAAGAAGAATAAAACCGTTCAGCTCCATTTGTTTGGGAATCAGCTCCTCAAAGGGATGCGCGAGAATCAGCCGACCAAGGGCGGTTTTAATACCGATTTCCCAAAGGCTCGCGATGCTTATCATCTTTGAATTTCTCTGATCCTCAATGAGCTCTCTCGCCTGTCGGCTCAGCTTGTCGCTTCCGTCGATAAACCAGAGAAAGGCATGACTATCGAGCAGGAGGTTCATTCCATATAGTCTCGCAAATCAGCGAGGGGAGCGTCAAAGTCTTCAAGCATTTTCACCTGCCCCTTTGCGCTGCCGAACGTCGGTTTAGGATTGGTATGCGCTACGGGTACCAGTTCAGCAACGGGCACATGGTCCCGAGTAATCACCACATGCTCACCGAGGATAACATCGTCAATGAGTCGCGAGAGGTTTTTCTGGGCTTGTTCAACGGCTACGGTGGTCATATCTACACCTCAGGTTCCTGTTTCCTCATTATACCGCTCGAAATCAGGGCAAATTTGCCCTGAATTCATCCAGTAATGCCCGGCGGGGCGGCATGGCCAGAGATTTTAGCCACAGCTTCAATATGCGGAAGGATAAGGTTATAATAACTGTCTTTGCCGGTTGGACGGCGTTGGGAGCGATAACGTAAAGCGGATCATGAGCGTAGCGTCGTGTATTACATCCGAGCAGATGGCCGACCGGCTGGCGGCCTGGGCCGAACGGTTCGAGGCGGTCCTGGCGGCCGCTCTCGAAACCGACGCGGCCGTGCCCGCCCCGCTGGCCGAGGCGGTCCGCTACGCGACCCTGGGCGGGGGCAAGCGGGTGCGGCCTTTCGTGCTGAGCAGGGTGTGCGAGTTGTGCGGAGGGTCCGAAAAAGACGCGGCTCCGGCGGCGGTGGCCATCGAATGCGTACATGCGTTCTCGCTGATCCACGACGACCTGCCGGCCATGGACGACGACGATTTCCGGCGCGGACGGCCGAGTTGCCACAAAGCCTTTTCCGAGGCGGTGGCCATTCTGGCCGGCGACGCCCTGTTCGCCTTGGCGTTCGAGCTGTTGGCCGGCGGTTTCCGCGAACCGCAAATGGCAGCGGATGCCGTGGCCGAACTGGCCCAAGCCTGCGGCTGGTCGGGGATCATCGGCGGGCAAACGCTGGATATACTGAACGAACCGGGTTCGGTGTCGATCGAGCAGGTCAAACGGATTCACCTGCTCAAGACCGCTCGGCTGTTCGAGTGCGCGGCTCGGCTGGGGGCGATCTGTGCGGGGGCGAACGAGGACCGTACGCAAGCGGCCGTCGCCTATGGAAGATACCTGGGCCTGGCGTTCCAGATCGCCGACGATCTGCTCGATCAGGCCGGAGTGGCGGACGGACCCACGCCGGGCAAGAGCGAGAAAGCCGCGCAGCCGAGTTACCCGGCGGCCATCGGCCCGGAGGCCAGCCGGCAAGCGGCGAAGGAAGCAGCGGCCCTGGCCGTCGCCGCATTGGAGATTTTCGGACCACCGGCCGATGATTTAAGAGCGTTGGCTCATGTTGTTATCGAAAGGGATCGGTAAATAGACAACAGGCATCAACCGACAGACGATTCCCGACGTAATAGAGAAAAGACCGTTGTTTATAAAGATGCATCATTCATGACCCTGTTAGACGACATTCATCATCCGCGCGACGTGCAAAAGCTTGGCCCAAACCAGCTTAAACAACTGGCCGGCGAGATTCGTCAGCGCATCCTTGACGTGGTCAGCCGCAACGGCGGGCATCTGGCCAGCAACCTGGGCGTGACCGAGCTGGTCATCGCCCTGCATTACTGCTTCGACTTTGAAAAAGATCGCCTACTGTGGGATGTCGGACACCAGTGTTACCCGCACAAACTGCTCACCGGCCGTCATGCGCGTTTCGACTCGCTGCGCCAGAGCGGGGGCATCAGCGGGTTCCCCAACATCGACGAAAGCCCGTTCGACCTGTTCAACGTGGGACACGCGGGGACGGCCATCGCCACGGCCCTCGGACTGGCCCGGGCCGACAAGCTGAGCGGACGCGAAGGGCGGGTGATCGCCCTGGTCGGCGACGCGAGCATCGTCAACGGATTATCCTTCGAGGGCATGAACCAGGCCGGGCTGCTTGATCGCCAGTTCATGGTCATCCTCAACGACAACAGTTGGGGCATCACCCCCACGCAGGGAGCCATGGCCGAGGCGCTCGCCAAGATCCGCACCAGTTCCTATTACGAGGAGTTCAAGCTGCGGGCCAAGCATTACCTGCCGAAGGTTCCGCTGGTCGGGCAATCGGTGGTCGAGGCCCTCGGGCATATCAAGGAAACGATCAAGGCCACCGTCTCGCCGTTACAGATGTTCGAGCAATTGGGTTTCATGTACGTCGGCCCGATCGATGGGCACAACCTGAACGGGTTGATCGACATGTTCAAACTCTTGGCGGACGTGCAGCACCCCGTTCTGCTCCACGTGCATACCAACAAAGGCCACGGGGCGGACTTCGCGATCGCCGAGCCGGGCCGGTTCCATTCGCCGCTGCCTTTCATGGTCAAGGACGGCAAGGTCACGCCACAGAAAACGGGCGGACGAAGCTGGACCTCGGCGTTTTCCGACGCCCTGCTTGATCTGGCCGCCGAGGATGATCGCGTGGTGGCCATCACCGCGGGCATGCCGGACGGCACGGGTCTGGACCACTTCGCTCAGACGTATCCGGATCGTTATTTTGACGTGGGGATCGCCGAGAGCTGCGCGGTGGACATGGCCGCGGGCATGGCCCGGGCCGGCCTGAGGCCGGTGGTGGCGATTTATTCGACGTTCATGCAGCGGGCCTTCGATCAGATCTTTCAGGAGGTCTCCTTGCAGGGCCTGCCGATGACGCTCTGTCTGGACCGGGCGGGGCTGGTCGGCGGCGACGGCGCGGTGCATCACGGTTTTCTGGACATCAGTTATCTTCGCGGGTTGCCAAACATGATCGTGGCCGCGCCGGCGGATGAAAACGAGTTACGGGCGGCCCTGCGTTTCGCCGCTCGGCAAGACACGGCCTGCACCCTTCGCTACCCGCGCGACGATGTGCCGCGTTCGTTCGGCGAGGCCCCGCCTTTCGAGTTGGGGCGATGCCGACTGATGCACAAGGGCACCGACGCGACGCTGCTGGCGTACGGCTCCACGGTGCGGGACGCGCTCGACGCGGCCGAGCTGCTGGCCGCCAAGCATGTGTATGTGCGCGTGTACAACGCCCGCTTCGCCAAACCGGTCGATCAGGAAATGGTCCTGGCCGCCCTGACCGCCGGGCACCCGGTACTGACCATCGAGGATCATTCCGTGGTCGGCGGGTTCGGATCGGCCGTCCTGGAAACCGCTCAGGAACTGCGTTTGCCGACCGATCGGATCGTGCGGCTGGGCATCCCCGGCGATCGCTTCATCCGCCACGGTTCGCGCGAGGCCCAGTTGACCGAGTGCGGCCTCGACCCCGCGGGCATTGCCGCCGTCGTCCTGCGCGAAATCGAACAGGCCGGTCCGCGGCCGCCGAAGTCCACGTCCCGCGAAAGAGCCCTCCATGATTTACACCGTACCACGGACCAGCACGCCACTCCGCACTGACGGCGACGCCGACAAGCCCGCATGGCGAGCGGTCGAACCGCTGCGCTTGCAAAACCACATGGGCGACTTACCCGAGCACCGTCCACGGGTCGAAGCCCGGTTGCTCTACGACGAACATGCGATCCATGTCTTATGGCGGGTTGAGGACCGTTATGTCCGGGCCGTCGCTCGCCGAACGCACGATCCGGTCTGCAAGGACAGTTGCGTGGAGTTGTTCTTTACGCCGGGGACCGATCCGGCCGTTGGCTATTTCAATTTGGAAACCAACTGCGGCGGAACCATGATGTTCGGCGTCCATACCGCCCGCCGCCCGGATACGGAACTCGTGCAGGAGGAAGACTGCCGCGGGATCGCGATCGCCGCGAATTTGCCGAAGATCATCGATCCGGAAATCGCCGAGCCGACCACGTGGATTCTCGAATATCGCCTGCCATTGGACCTGCTGGAGCGTTACGCGCCCGTCGTTCGACCGGCACCGGGCGTGCATTGGCGGGCCAATTTCTACAAATGCGCCAGCGGCACCTCGCGCCCGCACTATCTGACCTGGGCGCCGGTCGAATACCCTCGCCCGAACTTTCATCTTCCGGAATACTTCGGAACGATCGTCTTTGGATGACCGGAGCGTCTACGCCGTTTCGGTCAGATGCCAGGCGCGGAGCAGCTCGGCGACGCTCCAGGCCTGGGCGATGCAGCCGCGGGGAGTGTGCGGCGGATCGCCGTCGAAGATTTCGCTGACCGAGCCGATGCCGGCGGTCTGCAAGTGTTCCAGCAGTGGCCGCAGTTGCCTGCGCATGCGCGTTTTGGCCTCCTCCGAAAAATGATGCACGCGCAGATACGCCTCCACGAAAGGCCCGATCAACCAACCCCAGACAGTGCCCTGGTGATAGACACTGTCCCGATCGAAAGGCCCGCCCTCGTAACGGCCGCGATACGACGGATGGTTGGGCGACAGCGAGCGCAGGCCGTAAGGCGTCAGCAATTCGCGTTCGACGCAATGCAAAACGGCCTGGCGGTGGTCGGGACTCAGCGGTGAATGGGCCAGGCTAACCGCGAAAATCTGGTTAGGCCGGATCGCCATGTCCTTCCAATCGCTGCGGACCACGTCGTAAAGACAAAGATAATCCTGGTTCCAGAAGGTGTCGGTGAAGGATTGACGACAAGCCTCGGCCAGTTTGAGGTAATCGACCGCTCGGGCCGAGCCGCCGCGCCGAGCCCGCTCCGCCAAAGCCAGCAGATCGTGATACCACAAGGCGTTGACCTCGACCGGCTTGCCGTGCCGCGGGGTGAACACGATATCTCCGCACTTGGCATCCATCCAGGTCAGTTGCGTGGTCTCGTCGCCGCAGGTCAGTAACCCGTCGGCCTCGACGCGGATGTTGAATCGGGTGCCGGCCACGAAGGCGTCCACCACCCGGGCGCAGGCCGGGGCGAGAATGTCTCTCCAGGCGGCTTCGTCTCCGCTGGCCCGCGCGTAGGCGTCGGCCGCATGCATGAACCACAGGCTGGCGTCCACGCTGTTGTAATCCCGCCCGTCGCCGTAATCGCTGAAGCGGTTGGGGATGAGACCGTCCTGCTGGGCAGAGGCGAATACTTCCAATACCTGGCGCGCCTCGGCGAAGCGCTCCGTCTCCAGCAGCAGCCCCGGCAAGGCAATAAACGTGTCCCGCCCCCAGTCGCCGAACCAGGGATAGCCGGCCAGAATGGTGGTCAGATCGGTGTTGTCCGGCCGGCGGCGACGGACTACGAAGGCATCGGCCGCCGTCCGCAACCGCTCTTCCGCGCAGCGCGGGCCGATCTCCGGCTCAACGGCGGCCGCCGGATCGGTCGAGGATGGCAAAGGGTGGGTCTTGCTGGCAAAATCCGCCACCGCCCGCAGTTCGACCTCCAGCATCCCGGCGCCCCGGGCCTGGAACCAGCCGGGAGTATATAAGTCTTCCTGATGATCCTGACCACGGGCCGCCTCCTCGCGATAGGTGAGGCGATACCACCAGTCCGGATGGCTCTCGAACGCCACCGGTGCGCCTTCACCGCTCCAGCGGGCCTGTATCCAGATGCGCGGACCGTCGGGAAAGGCATCGACGGCCACCCAATCGTTGGTCTGCACGACGGCGTATCCATTGGCGAAAGCGCGGGTGAGCGAGTGAAAATCACGCATGGCCAGGAAAGGGGCCAGATCCAGCGATAGCGGCTGCTCGGCCGGGCCGCTCAGCCGGTAGCGGATGGAGACATCGTCACGGCCATAATTCAACACCACCTGCTTGAGCAGGCGCAGGTCCGCGAATTGGTATTCGAACCAGACCGACGGCTGCGCGGATTCGTTACTAACCGCAAAACCGGTCAGATACTGATAGCCGGCCGGGTGAATCTTCCCGCTGAATTCGAAACCGGGCAGTTCATAGACTTGGCCGGCCAGACCGATGCGTTCAAAGACGGCCGACAGGAGCATCCAGCGTTCGAGCGGCGGGCGGGCGGCGGCCACCAGCAGGCCGTGATATCGACGGGTGGGAATGCCCAACACCGTACCCGACGCATACCCCCCCAGACCGTTGGTCAGCAGCCACTCCCGCTTGATTTGGGTGTCAAACTCGTCAACCGGATGAACCAGTTCCCATTCATTCAGGGTTTGGACGGCCTGAGGCATGGTTTGCTTGCTCCCGTACAGATTCTCGATGATTCCGACGATGCGCCCCGGTGGCTCGCCGTTCCTATTCATCGGCACCACCGCGCCATTGGGCAAGTAAACTTCTCCCCAATACGTATTATCACCGAGGCGGAAGAAAAAATACAGGACCGACCGCGCCCGCCCTCGATCAACAGGTGCATCCGAGCTTCGGTGGCGGGTGGCATGGGCAGGCCCTTGTCACGCGACAGCGGGACAAGGGTTTGCCCGTGCTTTCGCGGCCACGGAGCGCAATCCGAACATTTCCGGGTAAACCAAACCCATTGTACAACCTTGCCCTCGATGCACCCCAAAACCAATCCCAACGGGATTACGTAAACCAGCCCAAGGTCGCGGAGCCAGCCGCGCCCCTGGGAAACGTACGTCGCACCACCCTTCACCCCCCATAGGGTCGCGTATTTCTCGGGTACCGGACCTGCCGCGCACTCAACACAACCCCTCTAAAATGAAGTGGTGGTATATGCCTCTATTACTACCTCGACAACGTGCGTTCTGGTCGAGGCCTATCTTCGCGCCGCTTAACTTGGATCAACCGCTCGGGCAGATACGTGACCTTGAAATCAATGGCCCATCCCGAACGAAGAAGTCGCTCTTCTTCGCTTGTCGAACGGCAGTAAGTACGGCCCGGTGGTCTAGGAAAATGTCCTCGATGCTTATTGAATTCAATGATTCGACCTGGAATTCAAATCATATCCGCGCATGACTATTCCCTGAAAAACAACGCCGATAATAGGGATCATGCAGAGTTACGGCTCTGGATGCATCCCCAACATAGGCATGTGACATGCATTAGGGCATCCCCGGAAGTGACTGGTCTAGGATTACAGCACGGCCTTCGTGCAAATCCGCGGCTCGGCGGTTATAATTCGATTGCGCTGTCTGGGGATCGGCCCAGACGCCGAGAAAGGGTACCTTGCCCCTTATCCTCATACGCCACGATCCATGGGGATGGCCGTAAGCGGGAAAGAAAGGCAGGGTTTACGAGGCTCTTACGTGTAACTGAGTTTTCAGGCATGGCGGAGTATCTCATGAGTTCTGGTGCGTAATAATTCGATGTATTCAGTAGAACAGAGGCGACGGTTGTCGTTATAGTTGTCGCGAGATATTTATATATAATTCAAATTAAGCGTAAATAATTGTTTTGTAAGCACTTAGCCACCGTAGCTCAGTTGGCAGAGCAGCGGTTTTGTAAACCGCAGGTCATCGGTTCGAGTCCGATCGGTGGCTTTCTGGAAGTGATTGAATTGTAAGGGGTTATCTCCATGGGGATTTCATCCAACCTTGCGAATTGACCCGTTTTGGGGCTCTGGCGTCAGTCTGGCGTCAGTCGTGTTTCGCTGACCCACGGTAATGGCCTCAATGACCCACTGGGCTTTTGCCTCGTGTTCTTCGCTGACAGCGCTGTAGAACTCTGCCGTCGTACTGATGTGGGCGTGCCCCATCAGCTCCTTCACCACGTTCATGGGCAGATGATTTGCCCAGTTCTGACCGCATGACTTCCTGAAACAATGGATCGTCAGAACACCGTCCAGTTTCAGCCCTGCCCGCTTGGCATGCACCCGGATGGTGCGGAGCGTGTTGTTTACCATGTAGTCATTGATCCACGATTTGCCTGCATCTTGGCAACTTCGCCAACGCTTTTGAACCCGGACAAACCGGGCGGGTGATATCAGGATGAAGGGCGATCCCTTCGGCCGCACCCTAAACCAGCCGTGTCCGTTGAGCCAACCACACTACCCTCCGCCGCAGGGCGTAGGGCAGGGTG
>CAZXSA010000074.1:0-20353 GCA_964642815.1 uncultured Planctomycetales bacterium
CCGACGTGGTCAAGACCTCCGCGGTCAACGGCCAGGGGGTCGATGAACTGATCTCTCATTTGGGCATGTTGACCGAACTGCTCGATCTTAAGGCCGACCCGACCGTACCGGCCACCGGAGTGGTCCTGGAGGCTCAAATGCAGGCGGGAATGGGCCCCCTCGCCCGCGTGCTGGTCAAGGAAGGCACCCTGCGAACGGGTGATTGTCTCGTCTGCGGGCCGGGCGCCGGCCGCATTCGCACCATGCGCGATGATCGCGGGCGACGGATCAAGGAGGCGACCCCGGGCATGCCCGTCGAGGTCGCCGGTCTCGATGAAGTGCCCGGCGCCGGGGACGGCTTCTATGTCTTGGAATCGCTCCAGCGAGCCAAGGAAATCGCCGAGGAAACGCGGCAATTGCAGCGTCGCGACTCCCTCAACCAGATGCGCAAACCGCAAACGCTGGAAGATCTGCTCCGCCAACGCGAAAGTGGGGCGATCCCCGAGCTGAACCTGATTCTGCGGGCGGACATGCAGGGCAGCGCCGACGCCCTGCTCAAGGCCCTCAAGGAAATCCCGACCGAGGAGGTCAAGCTGAATTTCCTGCACACCGGGGTGGGTACGATCACCGAGAGCGACGTGGTTCTGGCCCAGGCGAGCGGGGCCTTGATCGTTGGATTCAACGTCACCGCCGATCCCGCCGCCCAGAAGATGGCCGAGACCGAGGGCGTGGATATCCGCCTTTATCGGATCATCTACAACCTGCTCGACGACATTCGTCACGCCCTCGAAGGTTTGTTGCCCAAGGACAAGAACGAGGAACTCCGCGGCAAGGCGGAAGTGCGGGAGATATTCAACCTCTCGCGGATGGGCGTGGTCGCCGGTTGCATGGTGACCGACGGTCTGATCAACCGCGGGCATTGCGTGCGGGTCATCCGCGACGGAAAAATCATTCTGCCGACCGCCGACGACGTCAAGCACGGCCGCCATCGGACCATGAGCTCCCTGCGACGTTTCAAGGACGACGTGCGCGAGGTACGGGCGGGCATGGAATGCGGCCTGCGGGTGGAGGACTTCACGGACATCAAACCCGGCGACGTGGTGGAGGCGTATGAGGTGGTGGAGGTGGCCCGCAAGCTGTAAGCGCCGCGTCGCCGCTCGCCGCGGCGGAACAGCGCATCATCCGGGTTAAGCAACCCCGACGGCCGAACCGACGCCGGCGGGGCCGGGGACGCGAATGAGTCAGATGGTGATCGGGGCGTTGAGCTTGAAATTGGCGATCTTCGAGGCCGTCACCCTCAAGGACAAGCGCCGGGTGGTCAACAGTCTGAAGGAACGCCTGATCGGCAAATTCCGCGTTTCGGTCGCGGAAGTCGGTTCGCTCGATCGCCGGCAGCAGGCCGAGTTGGGCGTGGCCCTGGTGGCCAACGATCGCCGGTTCGTGGAGAGCTGCCTGGATAAGATCGTGGATTACGTCCGCCTGGACCGCTCGGCGTCGCTGGTGGACTGGGAAATAGAGGTTTTTTAAGATCGCCGCCCGGCCGCGGCCTCGTCCGTCGGCCTCATCGGCGGCGACCAAGGTCCGCGGTATACCCATGAGATCGCATCGGCCGGAAAGAGTGGGCAACGTCATCCGCCAGATCGTCGGCGAGGCCATCGCCAGCCGACTGAGCGATCCGCGCATCGAGACCCTGACCTCCATCACCCGCGTGGAAGTCACCGCGGACCTGGAATACGCCAAGGTATTCGTCAGCGTCATGGGCCCGACCGGAGCGGCCCAGCGCACGCTGGCCGGTCTCAAATCCGCCCGCGGATTCCTGCGTCAGATGGTCGCCCGGGAACTCACGCTCCGCCAATGTCCGAAAATCAGCTTCCACCTCGACGAGTCCCTGAAAAAAGCGGCGGAAACCCTCCGGCTGATCGAAAAGGTGATGGGTGAGAATGAGGTCCGGGATACGCTTCCGGAGCAGGATGAATCGGCGCCGCTGGCGCCCGGGGGTGATGGCGCATGAAGCACGGTGGCGAATATGCCAAGCAGGTCAGGAAGCTGTTCCAGCAATTGACGCGTAAGTTCGGCAAGCCCGCGCCCGGCGAGCCGGGCGATCCCATCGAGCAGTTGATGATCGGCATCATGGCCGAGTGTACGACGTTTCACAAGGCCCAGCTTGC
The DNA here is from genome assembly GCA_964642815.1 of uncultured Planctomycetales bacterium. Lineage (GTDB taxonomy): Bacteria > Planctomycetota > Phycisphaerae > UBA1845 > PWPN01 > JAAYCU01. The sequence continues at coordinate 2,148 of CAZXSA010000074.1, forward strand.
TTTTCGTAAAGTCCGCGAACAGATGGTCGATCTTAACGATCTGCGGGTCACCCCCCCGTTCGAGCTCGCCCACCTGATCGGCGACGGGATTCCGCTCGCGGCGGCCAAGGCCCGGCGCATGATCGAAACCCTGAACGCCGTCCGCGTTCGTCAGGATACGATGGACCTGTCCTTTCTGCGGCAGCGCAGTCGTCGCGAGGCTCGCGAGTATCTCGAATCGCTGGAAGGGGCGGGGGCCTTCGCGGCGGCCTATGTGGTGCTGTACAGCCTCGGCGGGCACGCGATCCCGGTCGATGCGCTGACCGTGTATGTCCTGCGCAAGGAGGAAATCGTGGACCCGGCGGCCAACCTGACCGAGGTGCAGGGGTTCCTCGAAAGACACGTCAACGCCAGCGACGCGCCGGTTTTCAGCGATCTGCTGAACCGATATGTCAATAGCAAGGCGGGCCGGGTTTCGTTGGAGGATCTACCGGCATTGCTCGCTCCCCCGCCCGCGGAACCGCCGCCACCGGCCGAACCCGAACCGCCCGCGCCGGCGCCGGCTCAGCCCGAGCCGGTGGCCAAACCGACTAAAACCGCCAAGGCGGCCGGCAAGCCCGCCGCCCCGCCCCCGGCCGAGGATCCCAAGCCGGCGGCGGCCCCCGGCAAGAAATCCGTTGACCGGGCCGCGAAACCGGCCGCCCCGAAAACCGCCAAACCCGAGAAACCGAAACCACGCAAAAAGAAATAACTTGCGCCATGAGCGCCATGCATGCAAGGAGAACCAGCAGGTGAGCAACGAACACATACTTAAACTTGGTATTCCCAAGGGCAGCCTAGCCGATTCCACCGTCGATCTGTTTCGGCGGGCCGGCTTTAACCTGCATATCTCCTCCCGCGATTACTATCCGTCGATCGACGACGCCGAGATTCGTTGCGTCATGTTCCGGGCCCAGGAAATGAGCCGTTACGTCGAGGACGGCGTCCTCGACGCGGGGCTGACCGGTTACGACTGGATCCGCGAAAACAACAGTGACGTGCAGGAGGTCTGCGAACTGAGCTACTCCAAGGCAACCTCCCTCCCGGCCCGCTGGGTCTTGGCCGTCCCCGTCGAATCGCCTATCCAGACGTTGCGCGATTTCGAGGGCAAGATCATCGCCACCGAGATGGTCAACGTCACCCGCCAATTCTTTCAGGACAAAGGCGTGAACGTTCGGGTGGAATTCAGTTGGGGAGCCACCGAGGTCAAGGCTCGACTGGTGGACGGTATCGTGGAATTGACCGAGACCGGTTCGTCGCTGCGGGCCAACAACCTGCGCATCGTGGACACGATTCTCAGCTCGACCACGCGGATGATCGCCAACCGCAAAGCCTATGCGGATTCATGGAAGCGTGAAAAAATCGATTCGCTGGCCCTACTTCTGCGCGGGGCGATCGAGGCCCGCGCCAAGGTCGGCCTCAAATTGAATGTCGCCCGTGACCATCTTGAGAAAGTGTTGGCCTTGTTACCGGCGGAGCTGTCCCCCACCGTCTCCGCCCTGGCCGACGCTCATTACGTGGCCGTCGAAGTGATCCTGGAAGGCGAAACCGAGCGCCGCCTCGTACCCCAGTTACAACGGGCGGGGGCTTCCGGCATCATCGTCTATCCCTTAAACAAGGTGATCCCGTAAACACGGTGAATCATGCCTCTGAACATTTGCCATGGCCACGGACTTGCCAGGTCTTGCCGCGTAAGGGCGGGCCTGCTGATAGGTCTGCTGATGGGTCTGACCGGCTGTGCCACGTTGGACACTTTCAGCGGCCCCGGCGGTCTCGACGATATCGAGATCTTCAAACCGTTGCCTCTGCCTCCGGATTTCGATCGCACCAGAGCCATGATGCCTCTGGCCCGGATTCCAGGCGATCCGCCCATGCCTCCGGCCCCGAGTACCGCGCCGAGCACTGAGCCGCATAAACAGGTGTTGCGCCACATGCAGGAAGCCCGCCGCCTGTTCACCGAACAACGTTTCAGCGAAACCATCAGCGAGCTGGAAAAAGCCCTGCGTTACGAAACGGGGTATTACGAGCCTTATCGTCTGATCGCCGTGGCTCGCGCGCTATTGGGCAACGAGACCTCCGCCCGTTTCTACGCCCAGCGTGCTCTGGCCCTCAAGCCGGACGATCTGACCTGTCATTTTCTGCTCGCCTGGCTGGCCGACCGCGAACAAAAAACCGAAGACGCCCTGCGCGGCTACCGGCTGGCCCTGAAATGTCCCGACGACGATCCGGTTTATCGCGTACTGACTCATTATTACCTCGGCCTGCTGCTGGATCGCGAGGGATACTACGCGGCCGCCATCGCTCAGTTGCGGGCTTTCGACGCCGGGGTCGAAACCCTGGGCGAGCGGGTCAAGGAAAACCCGGACCTGGCCACCATCGTCCGCGTGCATCGGGTATCCACCATCGTGCGCATGGCCCGGGCCCAGGATTTGCTCGAGCAATACGCGGAGGCGGCCGAGGGGCTCGAACGGGCGGTGAACAAGATGCCCGACGACGCTTCGCTGCGAATCGGGCTGGTCCGCCGCCTGGTGCTTGCCGACCGGATCGACGAAGCCATTCGCCAGGCCCGCCGCTTCATGCAGGACAGCAACGGCAGCGCCGAGGCGGTCAAGCTCTTGTTGGCCGTGTATTATCACCTCGGTCGGCCGCGGGAAGGACTGCGCGAGGTTAAACAACTGCTGGTCGGACGACCCGAGGATCTGCAACTCGCCTTGATCTACACCGAAGCCTTGATCGCCGCCCATGAATACGACCAGGCCATCGCCGAACTGGAAACCTGGGCGGGGCGCTTTCCTGAAGAGGCGACCATCCGCTGGCGGCTGGCGGAGGCGTATCGTATTCGCGGACGGTGGTCGCCATGGCTGAATATTATGGTCAATGCCTTGGCCGAGGAACCGACCGACGATTCGGCCATTGAGCAGGCCCTTGATCGCCTCACGCTGGAACAGGCGGAGAAAATCATCGAACAAGCCGGGAAAGACCCCACCTCGCGGGAGGAACCGAACCAGGACGCCGCCCTAGATTATCTACTCGGCGGCCTCTGCGATCGGCTGGACCGTGTCGAGGGAGCCCGGGAACATTTTCACCGCGCGCGGCGGACCCGACCGGACTATCTTCCGGCGGCGATCGGCGAGGCCCGGCTCGATATCCGACGGTGCCGATGGTCCGAAGCCATCGATACGATCAAGGCGGCCGAGCAAAACCTCGCCCAGCCGGACCATCGCCTGCATACCCTGCTCGGCCAATGCCATGAAGGGTTGGATCAACTTGAACAGGCCGTCGCCGCCTATGAAAAAGCGATCCAACTCAAGCCCGCCGACACGCAAGCCATGTTCCTGCTCGGCCGTCTGTTCGAACGGATCGGGGTCATGTCCAAGGCTCGTCAGTGCTATCAGTCCGTCGTGACCGTCGACCCGGAGAATCTGCTTGCGCGTGAAGCCCTGGCCCAGAGTTACATGAATCAGTTACAGGGATTCCTTCGTCCCGAGGAGCGCAACGAGGCCCAGAAACGCCTGCTGACCGAACTCAAGGAGTTGGAGACCCGCGGCCCCCGCGCCCCGTCCACCCGGCGAACCAGCGCCCTGTTCCGCTACCTGTTCCTGTCGTCCCAGAATGAGGATCGCCAGGAATGGTACATACAAAATCTCGCTCAGGTGGCGGACGATTTTCCCGCCGACCTGCGCACCCATGAACTGCTGGCCACCACGCTCTTCGCCTTCCGCGCGTACCCGGACGCCGCCGCCCGCGTCGCGGAGATGCTCCAACGCGACCCCTACAGCGCCACCGCCAATGAACTGCATTACCTGCTGCTGATCCGTGATCTGCGGTTCGCGGAAGCCCTCGAGCACCTCCGGAAGATCCTGCAATGGTATCCGAACCGAACGGCCTGGATACAGACACTCGCGAACCTGTACCTCCTCGACCGCCGTTACGACGATGCGATCGCCCTCTGGGAGCGTCTGCTGTCGCTCGAGGGCGTCGAGGAGCGGCGGATCATTTTTCACGGCCAGCTACTACGTGTTTACCAACTGGCCAGACGCTTCGAGGAGGCGCGCGAGCGCATCAACGGCTGGATGGCCGGGGCGGGCAAGAATCGGCGCAAAGGGTACATGCTGCGCCTTTGTCTGATCGATTTGGCCGCCGAGGATTACGCGCGGTGCATCGAGAATTGTCGGCGATGGCTGGCGGACGACCCCGATGACCCCGACCTGCATAGCTGGCTGCTGCTGGCCTTGCGGCAGGCCGGGCGATTCGATGAGGCGGCCTTGGCGGCGTTGAGCCGGCTGTCCGCGCAACCCAATGATTCTTTCCTGGTGGACGGGCTGGTCCAGGTTCTAATCGCCGCCCATCGTCATGACGAGGCGATCGAACTGCTGGTCAACCAACTGGCGGCCTCGGACAAACTTGAAAACCAGTTGATGACGCTCGACCAACTCGTGAACGCCTATATACAGGCCGGTCGTTACGCGGAGGCCATCGCCACCGCCGGCGACCTGATCGCCCGTGACCAGCGGGCTTACGAGGAAAAACTCGAACTGTACGAGAAACTGGGCGGAATCCACACCCGGGCCGGGCGTTTTGACGAGGCGGTCAACCATTACCATTCGATGCTTCGCCAAGCCCAATCGGAAGAGGAAAAAGCCCAACTGTTACGCCGCATCGCCTTCGTGCATCAGCGTCAGGGGCGACTCGACCTGACCCTCGCCCGCTTGCGCGAGGCTCATGATCTGGCCCCGTCCGATATCGGGATTAACAACGATCTGGGCTACACGCTGGCGGATCTGGGCACTGACCTGGACGAGGCCGAGCGGATGACAAAACTGGCGGTGGGCGAGGAATTCATGCAACCGGCGTATCTGGATAGTCTGGGCTGGGTGATGTACAAGAAAGGCCGGTTGGCCGACGCCCGGCTCTGGCTGGAACGGGCCAGCGCCCTCGAGAACGGCGAGGATCCGGTTATCTTTGACCATTTGGGTGATGTATACTGGCGGCTGGGCGAGCGGGAGCGGGCCAGGGAAACCTGGCAAAAATCCCTGCAAATCCAGACCGAACAACGGGCCGATATGGACGCGGAAGTAAACGAGGAGGCTTTTGCCGCCATCCAGGCCAAGCTGGAGGCGGTCCGACAGGGTGGCTCGCCTCAAGTGGCCACCATGCCGGCGGCAGGAGAATAGAACGATGTCTGGACATTCCCATTGGGCACGAATCAAGCGTAAAAAAGGAGTCACGGACGCCCGGCGTGGACGGCTGTGGAGCAAACTGGCCCGTTGTGTCATTGTGGCCGCCCGGGCCGGCGGGGGTGACCCGTCGGCAAACCTCGCCCTGCGCTATGCGATCGACAAGGCCAAGCAGGCCAACATGCCCAAGGACACGATCGAGAACGCGATCAAGAAGGGCGCGGGCGGCACGGAGGGGGCTAATTTCGAGACGGTTTTTTATGAGGGTTACGGGGCGAGCGGGGTGGCCATTCTGTGCGAGGCCTTGACCGACAACCGCAACCGCACCGCGCCGGAGGTCAAGAAGATCTTCGAGCGGGCCGGCGGCAGCCTCGGCGGTGCCGGCTGCGTGCAGTGGATGTTCTCCAACAAAGGGCAGGTGGTGGTTTCGGCCGCCGACGCCGACGAGGATAAAATCGCCGAAATCGCCCTGGAGGCCGGGGCCGACGACTATAAACGCAGCGAAGACGTGTGGGAGCTGACCTGCGAGCCGGGGGTTTTCGAGCCGTTGCGCGAGGCCCTGGCCGCCGCCGGGATCACTCCGGTTTCGGCGGAGTTGGCCATGATTCCGGCCAACACCGTGCCCGTCGACGCCGAGACCGGCCGCAAGATTCTCCGCCTGGTCGAGGAACTCGAGGAGCACGACGACGTGCAGAACGTCTACTCCAACGTCGAGCTTTCCAGCGATGTGATGGCATCCATCGAAGAGTGACAACATGAATGACTCGATAGATAAGTCGCCATCCGAAAAACCCGCTGACCCTTTTCTGAAAAGAGTCAGGCTGCGCAATTATAAAAGCATCGGTCATTGCGATGTCGAGCTTGGCCCCTTAACCCTCCTTGTAGGGCGTAATGGTTCTGGTAAGAGCAATTTTCTAGACGCCATGCGTTTTGTGACGGACAGTCTGGAAAGCTCGCTGGATCATGCCTTGAAATTCAGGGGAGGGATCGAAGAGGTGCGCCGTCGCAGCACCGGACATCCTACCAACTTCGCCATTCAGTTAGAAATGAATCTGCCCGATTGGAGCACCGCCGAGTATGGATTTGAAATAGCCGCTCGAAAACAGAGGGGTTTCTTCGTTAAGAACGAAATGTTAAGAATCTACACGGCGGCACGTACACTTTCCGCCAAGTATAGAATCCGCCGATCCACGGACGATGACAATACGGTTGAATCCAACCATGAGCCAATGCCCCCCGCGGTTTCCGATCGTCTGTATATCGTTACCGCGGCTGGGTTGCCGGATTTTCGCGGTGTATATCAGGCACTTCGCTCAATGGGCTTTTACAGTCTGAACGCACAATCGATGAAGGAGTTGCAGAGCCCCGATGCCGGCGAATTGCTTCATCGCGACGGCGGCAATATCGCCAGTGTTGTCGCCCGGCTGGCGGCGGATTCGAATCCGATCCTCAATCGTATAAAATCATATCTGGAACACATCATCCTCGATATTACCGATGTTAAACGTATCGCGCTTGGACTTCGCGAGACCCTTGAATTTCGCCAGAAAGTCATCGGTTCGGAACATCCCTGGCGATTTTACGCGGGCAGTATGTCGGATGGTACCATGCGCGCCCTCGGCATCCTCGTGGCCGTTATGCAATTGGCCGAGCGTCAAACACCGGTAAGATTGGTCGGTATCGAGGAGCCGGAAACCGCGCTGCATCCCGCCGCCGCCGGCGCGCTGATGGACGCTTTAAGGGAAGCCACCGTTCATACACAAGTCGTTGTCACGACACACAGTCCGGACCTTTTGGATCATTTCGATCCAGAGCACGATAAACTCTTAACGGTTCAGTCCAATAAGGGCAATACTCAGATTGGGCAGGCGGACGCGGCTAGCATAAAGGCCATCCAGGATCACCTTTATACTCCTGGAGAACTATTGCGTATGGATCAGCTTGAACCGGATCAGCGGGATATCGATCGCCAAGAACAATTACTCTTTGATTTCGATGATGAGGCGGATGAATGAGCCGGATACGAGTAGCGCCTATTGTCGAGGGATATGGCGAGGTTGCGGCATTTCCTATTCTACTGCGTCGCATTGGGCAAGAGTTATTGGGTATTAGATATGTTGACGTACTCAAGCCCGTGCGTCAACCCAAATCAAAGCTCCTCAGACGAGAAGAGGCAAATCGAGCGGTTAGGCTGGCCGCGAGTAAATTAGCCAATGCCCCATTAACTGATGAGCCTTGCTTAATTCTTATCCTGCTGGATGCCGATGCAGATCCGGCATGCGAATGGGGTCCCCAATTGGTGCTTTGGATGAAGGAGAGTATGCCTGGAGTGCGGATGGCCTGCGTCCTAGCGGTCGTAGAATATGAAACTTGGTTCGTGGCTGCGGCGGAATCACTTGGCGAATATCTTCAATTTCCCACAAATGAGTTGCCGGATAATCCGGAAGAGATGCGCTTGGGGAAAGGATGGATCAAAAAGCATTACATCAACTCCAAGTATAGCGAAACGGTGGATCAGCCGAGGATGACCGCCGTCATGGACCTGCACAAATGTCGGGAACGCTCACCCTCGTTCGATAAACTCTGCCGGGAACTCGAAAAATGCCGGCTATAAACAAGGCCGAATTGAAGCATCGAATCGCCAAGGAGATGAGAAGTCGGTCTGCGGAAATGGGTTATGACAAAAAAGATTTGTCCGAAAGCGGTTGACAAGGGTCGCCGGGTTCCTCCTTTATCGAGTCGAGTCTGACGACCGCCATGTTGTTCATTTTGCCGACCAACGGTCTGGCAAACCGCCGCCGGTTGTGTTAAAGTAGGGCGTCGGCCGCCGTGGGAGCGGCCTTTTTGATGGCAGAGACCAAAACCATGCCTGAAGTGTCGGTTGACAAGGTGGCCGCGTGCGGGGTCGTCGGCGCGGGCGGGGGTGGGTTTCCCACTCACGTCAAGCTCAAGGCCAAGGCGGAAGTGATTCTGCTGAACGCCGCCGAGTGCGAACCCCTGTTGCACAAGGACAAGGAGATGCTCCGCTGCTACCCCGAACAGATCATGGCCGGGCTGGATCAGGCCCGCCAACTGGTCGGGGCCGCCGAGGCGGTCATCGGTATCAAGTATAAGTACCGTGACGTGATCGAGTTGCTGGCCGCCAAGCTGCCGCCGCGTATGCGCATCGCCGAGTTGTCGGACAGCTATCCGGCCGGCGACGAGTTCGTCCTCGTCTATGACGTGACCGGCCGGATCATTCCGCCGGGCAAGATTCCGCTGGCCGTCGGCTGCGTGGTCATCAACGTGGAAACTGCCTACAACATCGCCCGGGGCGTGCCGGTAACCGAAAAGTTTTTGACCGTCGCCGGAGCCGTGGTTGAGCCGCTGACCTTGCGCGTGCCGGTAGGGATCACTTTTGCCGAGGCCATCGAGATGGCCGGCGGCGCAACGGTGGACGATCCGGCGATCCTGGTCGGCGGAGTCATGATGGGGCGGCTGGCGAGCGGTCTGAACGAGCCGGTAACCAAGACGACCGGCGGCTTGATCGTACTCGGGCGCGACCATCAGTTGATCCAGCGTTATTCCAAGACCTGGAAGTCCATCGCGCGGATCGGGGCCAGCGCGTGCGATCAATGTTCGTTCTGCACCGAGTTCTGCCCGCGGTATCTGCTCGGACATCCGATCGAGCCGCACAAGGCCATGCGCTCGCTGGGGTTCAATATGGTCGGAGAGGCGAACACTGTCGGCACCTTGTTCTGCTGCGAATGCAACCTGTGTACGATGATGGCCTGCCCGGAAGACCTGGACCCGAAAAATGTATGCACGCAGAACAAGCGGCGACTGATGGCCGAGGGTCGCAAGTGGGAAATCGATCCGGTCGAATCGCGAACGCGGTTGCACTTCGGCAACCGGCGGGTGCCCATCGGACGGCTAATCCGCAAGCTCGGCCTGGCCGAGTTCCATAATAAAGGCCCGATGCGGGAGACGAATTATCAGCCGCGCCGGGTGGTGTTGCCGCTGAAGCAGCACGCCGGGGCGCCGGCCGAGGCGACGGTCAAGGCCGGCGATACGGTGAAGGTCGGCGACGTGGTCGGCCGCCCGGCCGAAGGCAAGTTGGGAGCGGTCATTCACGCAAGCATCGCCGGGCGGATCGGCGCCGTTGGCGACGCGGTGGTTATCGAGGCATAACGCGGATAAATCACCACGGAGACACTGAGACACAGAGAAGAATAGTTTAGAAGCCTGAGCAAGAGGCTTGCCCGCGACAATGAGTCGTTTGCCCTTGGTTGGTCGCCGGTGTTGGGATTCATCGTGGTGTCTTCGCGGGTTGAGTCATCCGGCATAACGTGGACGAATCATGGAAAACAAAACAAGACTTGAAGCGATCGGCATGATTGAAGTAACCAGCGTGGGCGTCGGGTACCAGGTGCAGGACGCCATGCTCAAGGCCGCGGATGTGTCCCTCGTTCTGGGGCGGACGATCTGCAGCGGCAAATACATCAACGTGATCACCGGCACCGTGGCGGCGGTGAACGCGGCGGTGGAGGCCGGCTTGGGCGCCGCCCCTGACGGCGTGATCGACCACATGGTGATCCCCAACGTCCACGAGAGTGTGTTCCCCGCCCTGGCCCAGTCGGTCCAACTCGAACCGAAGCAGGCCAAGGCCCTCGGCGTGGTCGAGTCCTTTTCGACGGCCAGCATTCTGGAGGCGGCGGACGCGGCGGCCAAGGCCGCCAATATCACCCTGTTCCGCATTCACCTGGCCATGGCTCTCGGCGGCAAGGGCTTCTGCCTCATGACCGGCTCGGTCTCCGATGTTCAGAACGGCGTCGAGGTGGCCGCCGATATCGTTCGCGAAAAAGGTCTCCTTGTCTCCGCCGCGGTCATCCCCGGCCCGAGCAAGGAACTCTTCGCGGAATATATCTGACCCGCCGACTTGCAGGATCCATCGGGGATACAAATTCGGATATTACCCTTTCTTTACCCATTCAGCACCCGGGCCACGTCCCAGACAGCGAACCTGACCTGCTCTCCGCATGGGATCGGATCATACGGAATTCTCCGAAAGTATCTCGTAAGTGGACGATACGTTGCGGGGATGATTCTCGACGATGACAATGCTCACCTCTTTTTCCGGCTTTTGCGGCTTTTGGGTGTGACCGGCGGATCCTTGCGCGCGGATTCCAGCGCTTTGGCGGAAGACCTCAAATCCTCCAGGTATCGCGATTCAGCGGTCGCTTCCGCTTCCAGACGCCGGCGCTCGGCAAAGGCGTCATATTGTTCGTTGGCCCAGGCCAGCGCGTCTTCGTGACTGACCGAACCGGCGTCATCCAGGATCGGCAGTTCCGTATCCCGAAGAAATTTGTCGAGAAAAGCAGTCCAATCCCGCATCTTGATATCTTGTCGACGTTGAGCGCGGAATTCGGCCTGATCGAGGAACATGACGGTGATGCGGTTGAGCGTGTCAATCTCGCGGGCATCCAGGTAGTTTTTCGCCGTTCCTACGTCGTTTTTAAGTACGCGCCCTCCTCGCCAACTCGTCAGGCCCATGTTGGATTGGGTGGCGTCGGCGCGGCGGCGGATAATCTCGGCGGCGGTCATGCCGGCGGCGGCGAAGTGCATTTTATTCTGCATGGTGGCAAAAAAGATATGGGTTTCCTCCTCGCCTTCCCGATAATCGCAGGCCAACGCGAATATCTCGCGGATGCGATGATAGACCCGAGCCTCGCTGGCCCGAATCTCACGGATGCGGGCCAGTAATTCGTCGAAGTAGTCGGCCAACCGGTCCCGGCCTTTGAGCCGCTCATCGTCCAGGGTGAAACCCTTAACGATGTACTCGCGGAGACGTTGCGTGGCCCAGATGCGAAACTGGGTTCCACGGAGGGATTTGACGCGGTAGCCGACCGAGATGACGACATCGAGATTGTAATGCTGGGTATCGTACTGTTTACCATCGGCGGCAGTTATCCGGAAATTCCGGACAACTGACAATTCCCGCAACTCGCCTTCCTGAAAGATGTTACGAACGTGTTCACTCACGGTGCGAACATCCTTCTGAAACAGTTCGGCCATCTGCTTTTGGGTGAGCCAGACGGTCTCGTGATCCAAACGTACCTCGAGTCGGTTGCGGCCGTCCTCGGTTTGGTAAAGCAGGATTTCGGAGCAGGGTTCTGCAAGGGGTTCTGACCTTTTCATACCTTCATGCTTTTGCCTTCCGCCACTTTCTGTACCTAGATTCTCTCGTCGATCAATCATTGAACTCACCCATTTACGCCAATCCTACTCTTACCTTGTGGATGTCAGCGGCAAAGTACGGTCAAACCTGTAGCGGGTGCCGTACCGCTCCACCACCTATTGAGATTCCCTGCTAAGCTTCCTCGATTTCGCACGACTCGGATATTTCCTCTAGGAACTCGGGCTTGATAAATCGGAGCATGTGACCGACGACCTTGATCTGTTCTTTCAGCGTAGTAAATGAAACGAACCTACAGATTTCAGATAGTGGCGGGGACAGCTTAGAGAAGGTCGGCCGGTTGACCTCTGTCATCACCTTGTCCCGCCTGTCGTCTGGGGCGACTAGGTAGAGGGGTATGGTCAGATTCGGCTGCATGGAAACAAGGTCTGACATTCGCAGCAATCCAGAGTAGATAGATGTTGTACTTTCCACCTCAAAAGCAGCAACAATAGCGTTGCCCTTCAGCCAAAGGACGTCAATCAGCTCAATAGTGCGGTTGGTCGCCTCGTCAAACTGAAGCGGTAATTCTGATTTGAGCTTTGGCATATCCGTGAATTTCTTAGAGTCCCACGATTTGTTACGATCATTTCGAGCAACCCACAGATCGAACCCCATATCGGATCCAAGATTCAAAAGATGCCATTGTATTTCAGTATGTTCTCGCGGCTTCTTTCCCTCAAGATCATTCTTAAACAACTCATCTTCTTCGCTTTCGGGCACCGTGACTGAGCCGATCTTCGCCTTGAGAGCTTTTGGTCTGTATTTCAGCTTTCGCTCATCAACAGGACGTTCTATGGGATTCCGCTGAGCTTCAAACACGGCTTGGACAACGGCCTCCCCATCGTTGGCATCCCATTTGGCAGGTGATGCTCTGAAATGACCAGTCCATGCTTGAGGGCTGGATAAATTCCGAAAAAAAGATAGTCGCTCTCGAAAATTAAGTACCGGCACGGCAGTGTTTGGCGTAAGCTCCACTACAACCTTGACTTTAAGTCGACAGGGGAACTCTTCGTCTTTCCAGATGGGCGATTTGTCTTTGTATGGAATGTCGATTACTTCGAGAACGCCAATAAAACGCGATACGCCTGTCAGGTAGCAAAGTAAATAGTCGCCTGGCTTGATCTTTTGGACAGTGTTCCACCGAGACTCACGAAAACCGGAAATCTTGGCCCCAGCTTTCTTGAATTCGTCCCAGGTTGAGCCGGTAAACAAGTCGAGCCAGTAGTTCCGTTTTGTCATGAGTATGGTCCTTCTTCATTACAACAAACAACCAGATTGACCCACATGAGATGCGAAGCTTCGCCTTCCATTTCGTACAGTCTATGACTGGCTTTGCCTGCGGAATACCTTAACACTGCATCGAGACACCCTCAAGAGGACGGAGCAGGCTTTATATGCCGGGGTATGAACACATTAGCCCGGTAAGCGGGGTGCATTCCAGAGGAGCGTCCCCAATCGTCATCGCGCCCCCCACGTCCAAAGGACATGAAGCACCCGGGTGTGTTTCATTATCGCCCGGTCTCCCTCTCTCCCTATCTTCCCCTCGCCCCTCCCTCAGCGTATACGCCGGCGATCCGTTGCTCGTTTCGGGGGAACCCTTGCTTGCGCATCGGGCTGGTAAAGACTTACCCTTGCTGGCCCGCCACGGCGGGTAAACTGCATCGGGCTGGTAAAGAGAACCCTCGCTAGCGCTTCGGGCTGGTCTTGGTTATTCGTATTCGTATTTCACGATCCAGGGATCCTGGGTCCGGGTTTGCCAGGCGCGGAGGCGTTTGCGCAGATCGTTCAACACTTCGGCATGGGCGGAGTCCTGAGACAGGTTTTTGAGCTCGGCGGGATCGTTCACCAGATCGTACAGTTCCTCCTTCGGATGATGGAGATAGGCCTCGACGGTCCGTTGGCCGTAGGTGGTATCGCCGCGACGCAGCACGCCTTGCCAGGTCGGGCTGGCCCACAAATCGCTGGCGAACGGGAAGGGCAAGGGGTGGGCCAGATTCAGGATATATTTGTAGCGGCGGGTACGGATCATGCGCATGGGGTAATACATGGTGATCTCGTGAAAAGTATGAGAGCCGAACACCTCGTCCCAGCCGGCGGGGTTTTCCTCGTCCAGGATGGGCAGAAGCGAGCGGCCGTCCACCTCCATCGGCGGCGTCGCGCTCGCCCAATCGTAAATGGTCGGCGTGATATCCACGAAACTGATCATGGCGTTACAAACCCCGGCGCGGCGTTGTTGGGCGGGTGAGGAAATCAGCAGGGGCAGATGAATACCGGGATCGTAAAGCGTGGTCTTGGCTCCCGGCCACGGCGGACCGTTATCGCCGACGTAGATGATCAAGGTGTCCTTGGCCCGGCCGGCGTTTTCGATCGCGTCGAGGATTTTGCCCACGCCCTGGTCCATACGGCTGATGGACTCATAGTAATCGGCCAGCTCGCGGCGCGTCTCGATACTATCGGGAAGCCACGACGGAACCGGCACCTTTCGCGGGTCGTAGGTGATCCGTTTAACCCCCGGATAATCGCGATCGTTGCCGAAACCGGTCTCGGCCCGATGCGGATCGGAAAAACCCACCACCAACAGGAAGGGCTTATCCGAAGGCTCGGCCATGAATTTCGCGGCGGCCTCGGCCATAGCGGTGACTTCGCGACCACCGCCGGGGCAAGGCAATACGTTGAAGGGATACACCTTGGGAGGCTTTACGTGGAATTTCCCGACCAGGGCGACACGATAACCGGCCTCGCCGAGCACGGTCGGCAGGGAGCGAACCTGATCGAACGAGCTGAGGTTGTGGTAAGCGTGGGCGTGGCCGTACTGCCCATTGGTATGGTTCTGCATCCCAGTGTAAATCACCGACCGAGAAGCGCTGCAACTGGACACGGTGGCATACGCCTGCGTAAACCGCGTGCCTTGGGCGGCCAGCCGATCGAGGGCGGGGGTTTGAACGACGGGATCGCCGTAACAGCCCAGTTGAAGGCCGTGGTCGTCGCCGACCATCAGGACCACATTGCGCGTCGGGGCCGCGCTGGCCGATACCGCCAGACAACCTATCACGAGGGTATGCGCTATGCGTCGGATCATCATCTGCTCCCATGCCTGAAAGAGAACGGACCACTTGCGATTTCACCCGTGTTTCATTCGCATTGTCCGTTCCACGGGCCATGTGTCAACCTTATACTCGCTCGAAAAGCAGCATTTGACGCCGTGAACAACGCTTTGTAGGCTTGTACTCCATAAGTTGTACAAATCCTGGTGTATGAGCAGTATGCCATTTCGCACAACGTTTGAAAGGAGAATCGTATGAAAAAGTATGGCGCGGAATTCTTTGGGACGTTCTGGCTGGTTCTGGGAGGGTGCGGCAGCGCGGTCCTGGCCGCCGCTTTTCCCGACGTGGGGATCGGCCTGCTGGGCGTGTCGCTGGCCTTCGGTCTGACCGTATTGACGATGGCCTTCGCGATCGGGCACATCTCCGGATGTCATCTTAACCCGGCTGTCTCGGTCGGACTCTGGGTGGGTGGCCGTTTCCCGGCGAAAGAGCTTGTGCCCTATATCATTGCCCAAGTATTGGGCGCGGTGGCCGCCGGCGGCGTTCTCTTTCTCATCGCCAGTGGGAAGGCGGGTTTCGACGTGACTGCAGGGTTCGCTTCCAACGGCTACGATGCCCATTCGCCCGGCGGTTATTCGATGCGGGCGGCGCTGATCACGGAAGTGGTGATGACCATGATGTTCCTGATCATCATTCTCGGCGCGACCGACAAACGGGCACCGCAAGGCTTCGCTCCGATAGCCATCGGCCTGGGGCTTACCCTGATTCACCTGATCAGCATTCCGGTGACGAATACGTCGGTCAACCCGGCGCGCAGCACCGGGGTGGCGGTGTTTGTCGGCGGTTGGGCGGTTTCCCAGCTTTGGCTTTTCTGGGTGGCGCCAATCTGCGGGGCCATCGTGGGCGCGGGCGTTTATCGGCTGATCGGCTGCACGAAGGAGTAGGCCGGATTGGTCATCGAGGTGGATCAAGACACGCCAAAGTTAAATCCGCCCTTGCGACGGGCAGAATTGACACAATCCGACAGCGTTGGGTGTCTATGAATCGTCCCGTTTTCCTTCACGACCCAGGATGCATAAAATAAGGAAGCTTGCCGGTCAGTTCCGGCGGTTGGGTAATCTGTTCAGGATACAGGATGGTATTATGGTTATTTCCGCGGAATCAGTGGATGGTCCTTTAGAAGCCAACGAAATCCATGCGGCCGTCGCCCGGGCGCTGGCCGAAATCGATCTGGAAGGCCGGCGGGTGCTGGCCGTCATTCCGGACCATACCCGCAGCGGCCCGACGGGGACGTTTTTCCGGGCAATCAGCGATGCCCTGCTGCCCCGCGTGAAGAATATCGATTTCCTCATCGCCCTCGGCACCCATCCGCCGATGAGCGAGGAAAAAATCAACCAACTCCTGCAAATCTCGGCGGCCGAGCGGGCCGAGCGATATAAATCAGTCCGGGTGTTCAATCATCGGTGGAACGAGCCGGCGGCGTTGAAGCAGGTCGGCACCCTATCGAAAGGCCGGGTGGAGGAGCTATCCGGCGGCCGCCTGAGTATCGAGGTGCCCGTGCTGATTAACGGCATGGTCCTCGACTACGACCATCTGATTATCTGCGGGCCGGTGTTTCCGCACGAGGTGGTGGGCTTTTCCGGCGGGCACAAGTACCTGTTCCCCGGCATCGCCGCCCCACAGGTGATCAACTTCACCCACTGGCTCGGCGCTCTGGTAACCAACCCGATGATCAACGGCACGCCGGACACGCCGGTGCGCGCGGCGGTCGAGGCGGCGGCCGACCTGGTCCCCGTACCCCGCAGCCTGATCGCTTACGTGGTGGAGGGCAGCGGCACGCGGGGCGTGTTCGCCGGGCCGGTACGCGAGGCGTGGGCGGCGGCGGTCGAGCTGTCACGACGAATTCATATTGTCTATCGCGATCAACCTTACAAGACGATTCTGGCCTGCGCCCCGACGATGTACGACGATATCTGGACGGCCGGCAAGTGCATGTACAAGCTCGAACCGGTGGTGGCCGACGGCGGAACGCTTATCATCTACGCTCCGCATATCGATGAGGTTTCCTATTCGCACGGAACGGTACTCGACCAAGTCGGCTACCACGTGCGCGATTACTTCGTCAAGCAGTGGGACAAATTCAAGGAGTTTCCCTGGGGCGTGCTCGCACACAGCACCCATGTCAAAGGCATCGGTCGCTATGAGAATGGCGTCGAAAGGCCGCGGGTCAACGTCGTATTAGCCACCCGGATTCCCGAGGAGCGGTGCCGGCGGATCAACCTGGGATACATGAATCCCGATACGATCGACCCGAAATCTTATGCCGATCGCGAGGCCGAAGGCGTCCTCCTCGTGCCCAAGGCCGGCGAGACGCTGTATCGGCTGAAAGATATGAGCCGGTTCGCCGCTCCTTAAACCGTTCCCTCACACCGCTTATCCTCTAACCGCAAGCGACCTGGACTTGTGCGACCGCATCCAGAACAGGCCGCCAAGCGTTAGCATCAAGGCCGTCAGCGGTTCGGGGACCGACGCCGAAGTTGTCGTGCTCCAGCCAAGATTATCCAGAACGAGGCTGTTGGCGTATCGGTCGTGGCACAGATTCAGGATTTCCACCTTGGCGATCAGGGCCTGGCCCGTGCTGACACCGAAGAAGCTTTCGTAATTTTGGTTCTTCGTCTCGCTCTCCCAGAGCCAGGATTCGACGGTTTTCTGCCCGATTAACTGGTCCTTCTGATCGTACAGCGAAATCTGCAGGCTATGGATACTGCCCTGGACGCCCATGCCCACGAAGGCCCCGACCTTGCTTACGGGATCGTCGAAGATAATGGTGAACGGCGTGTTGGCCGCGTCGTTATCGAATTTCGTGATCACCTTATCGCCGTTCGGCATATACGTACCGTCGTAGCCGGTCAAATTCTCGGCCCACGTGCCACCTTCCGGCTGAACGGCCGAGTATTTACTCATTGACCCGCCATCGGTGTGTTTGAACGAGACGCCGAACGGCTTCTTGTATTGATTGGAAATATTGACCCCGGTTTCCAGATCATTGAAATCAATCGTATATTCGGCTCCATCCATGAATTGGCCATACGCCTTGGCCAGGTCCAAGAAACCGGCATAACCTTTTCCGCCCCCCGTTTCATCGAACCAGATCGGCGCGGCCACACAGGGAATCGCGCCGGCCAGACCGGCCAGCAGGATCAAAACCATTTTACCAAAAGTTGCGTGCGTCACGGTCGTTTCCCCTCATCTTCGCCTGGTTCCACGGACCCGAACATCTCATCATGTTCCGGACGAAGTGGGTATTACCCGGGCGACGTTTTTGAAATATCTCCCTACCGAAAAAAACCGGCGGATTTGCCGCACTTTGCGTCGAGCCATGAATGTAATAGAATATAAGGGTTGACGCGGGCAAATGATTTTCGAAAAGTTTTTTTCGCCCACGTTGGATGTATCGTTAGCCGCGCTATTATCGGATAAGCGCGTCAAGATTGACCGAATCGCCAGAAATCGCTCTTAAGCCCAAAGGGGTGAACGACACGCGGAATGCCGGGTTTATCCGGACCCTGTACGGCGAATCGATTGAAAAACGGGCATGGTTTTCGAGTAAAGGTGCGCGTATGAAAATACGTTCGATCAAGGCCCATCGACAGGAACCGGTGGCGGACACGGGGGCCAAGGGTGCCCGGATTCGAATGCTGATCGGCCCGGAGGACGGGGCCAGCCATTTCCACATGCGGCATTTCGAGG
>CAZXSA010000075.1:0-20264 GCA_964642815.1 uncultured Planctomycetales bacterium
TCACCCTGCCCTACGCCCTGCGGCGGAGGGTAGTGTGGTTGGCTCAACGGACACGTTTGGCGCTTTTGCAATTCTCACCACAGAGGCACGGAGACACGGAGACACGGAGAGGGATTCTGGGAATAACGTCGGGGGATAATTCCCCAAGGTGGCCAGCTTCGCCGGATAAAGTAGAGAGGTGTGAGTTGAAAGTCGAATGTCGGCATAGAGAATCGCTCCGTTTCAGAGTTCCCGTGGCCGCACCGCACGGCCGATCTTGTAAGAACACGAAAAGGTGAACCGGAAAAAAAGGCGGGGACGGGACGCGTTTTTTCATCTTGTCGGGGCTGGGCTTCCGCATCCCCGAGGGTTTGGGGGTTCGGGTTTTGGGGTTTGGGGTTTGGGGGTTCGGGTTGGGGGTTGGGAGGCATGGTTTTCTGGCCGAGCACTCCCTTGTATCGCGAGCTTGACTCATGAAGCGCCCGTACTCGATCACATCTTCTCCCTCGTTCTGGGCACCTAAGGACACGCATCAGCGGCGCGGCTTGTCCGCGTCCGCTGCATGCTGTTGTTAGGGCTAACTTCAAAGCGCTCACGCTTTCGTCCTTCCAAACGCCAACTGCCCCTTAGTCTGTAAGACATGTCCGATCAAGCAGGAACACACTGTCAGGAATGCAGCCTTCGGGCCCGGCAACGTGGCCAGAGACGCGCTCCTCAACAGCAAATCCAAATACCAATAGCTGGCAATGATTGGCACGACCACAACTAGCCCAATTATGAACGTGAACAAGCTCGAACGGCGCTTCTTTGGGGTTATCAGGAACCCGCCGAATACACCCGAGAGAAATCCTATGCTTGCCGCACCAACAAACAGAGTCTTCAGTCGTTCTGCCCGCTCTGGCACTTGTCTGTACAATGCTTCTGAGAGACCGTGGATAGCTGATGACATTTCGGGAGTTCCCAGCCAAGCGTGCCACACCACCAAAACGATCTCTGAGGGGGTGCTCTTGGCCCTCGATATTCCGTCAAGGATAGCGCGGTACGAATCTTCATAACTAATGACGAGGTATTTATCAGTAACATGCTCGGCGGCTGCGAGTGCCGGAATCGCCAGCTTCTGGTCACCTTTAATACCGCTCCGTTCCAACACTTCCTTTACCGCCGAGGAAATCGCCCTGGTAAGATTTTGCCTGTAGTCTCCCCCAAGATCACTTACGAATTCGAACATGTTGATCGCGTAAATTCTCCTCACGGCTGTAGCACCATAATACTCCGAGTTTGTTGGAACCTGCATTTGAGCAAGCCTTTCAAAGTGCCACTCAGCAGGTGACTCCTTCAGCTGAAGCCACTCCTCAAGTAGATCTGAGAATTGCGGATCGAGCTGTCGAACTGTAGACACCACCGATCCAGGCAGCAAGGTCCAAGGTATTTGCAGTTGATCTCCGGTTTCCGTGCTTACCACTTTTGGAACGGGTGCAGTCAAGACGTACGCATCCCAATATCGCAGGCGTGGGTCTAAGCGCCAACCTCCCACTCTCTCCGTAACGGGGAACAGACGATTAGGAACTGCGATATCCCCAACGTGGACGGCTATGTTTGCGCCATTGATTCTACCGACGACGACTGGGCTGTCTGTTTCTACAAAGGTTGTACCCATCTGATTCAAAACAAGATGAGCGGCAACGCCACTGGCCAAGCCGATTATGATGTAGCTGGCATAGAGTATTCGTCTTGTCATTACACTTAGCTTGTTGACCTAATGCTCAGCATCAGCGGCGGCACGTAGCGCCGTCCGTTGCATGCCGTGTTATCCGCCATTTTGTCTTGGCGGACCAAAGTCTCGATTGTAGTAATGGTTCCAGAACGTCTCGGCCAACATCCGATCGCTCGTTTGCAGGCGGACCACGGAATCTGTCAAAGCCTCCTTGAGCCGCAAATACCCTGGTTTCGGTTGTTCTATGCAATACTCCATTTTGTTCTCGAAAAGGCGGTAAAGCAAGGTCTTCACATCGTCAACAGAATCTGTAACCATCGCGCCAACTGCAACGCCAGTATCAAATTCTATCAAACGACTCAGTGGATGTACTTCGCGATAGAATCGCCCTTTTTGTTCTTGGTCGCAGTAGAAAATCACAGGTTTTCCAAGGCTCAGTGCCATTGCAGCCTCCGCGTCTTTTCCATAGCTATCCTTTTCACCGGCGCAATAGACAAGAACCTTCGCACACTTGACCATGAGGCATTCTATCAATCCTTTATCTTCGTGCCCAGCAGCGGCACTAAGAGTCGGATCGAAATAGCGAAGCTGAAGCTCCTTCAGGCTCCCGTCGCCGAATACCTGATCGCAAAATGTGGCCATATTCCGAAAATCTTGGCGGTTTCTCATGCTGGTTGCGACATAGACATCCAGGTCGCTGACCATAGACAGATAGTACCGTGTATTGGAAAGAGCAGCTTCGCGAGTAGCGAAGAACTTATTTGCGACGGCATCGAATTTAGCATCAAAGTCGGCTTTGGACCCAATCGAGTCATCGAGCAAATCGTCGGCAGAGAAAATGAACTCCTGTTGTCGAAATGAGTAGTATTCTGGTAGTTGGCCAGTGATTAACTGGCGGAAGGTGACAGGACCACCGCCTTTGTCGAGATGCTGTTCGTACGCCGCCAAAACGGCTTGCCGCATCTCGCCCTCAGATTCGGAAAGGTCGCCGAAGGACTTGCAGGCCATTTCCGATATGAGATACCGGTCGTCCTTTGGGATCGCTTGCAACGGTAGGGCGGGACCACGCTGTTTGATGGTAGGAGTATCGAATCGTTGTTGCCTAAAGAAATCGCGGAGTTCGCTTTGGGTAAGCGCGCGGAGTTTTCGGAAAGCAGTGCGGACGTTACCGAAGTAAAGAAGCGCATCTGTGAACAGCCGATACAGACCCCATTCAAGATGGGACAATGATGTAATCGCGTTCGCTTTGATCCATTGTTCATCGAAGCCGGGACGGGCGGTAACGGGATATGGGTGCTCGGCCGGCGATTCAAGCCAATAGTAACGAAAGAAATCGTCGGACACTGGCGCTTCGTGACCAAACACGAGAAGCTGATTAAGTTGTACCTTACTCAGCGGCTCTTGCTGAATCCGGCCAAGTCGCTGGAATACGTTGTCATCGGTCTGTTCTGTGAGCCACGCGCCGATACCATCGCTGCCGTGCGACAGATGCTGGAACTGTTGGAGGATCGCTTGCTTGGACATCTTAGATCTCCTTGAATGTGAAACAGGGACGCATTTAGTTTTCAGGGCTTGTTGCACCATTCACCTCGCTTTTCAGCCAGCCCTCGGCTCGCAACGGGCCAAAAAAGTGTCTCTACTGATTTTCACTTCTTATCTTTTTTGGGGGGCTTTCGTCACGGCCCCTTTCCGGCTTTCCGTCAGCAGCAGGGTGGCCATTCGTTGTGGCCCCAGCTTTATGTTGGCGACCCCTGCCTTGAATGTGAAACAGGGACGCATTTAGTTTTCAGGGCTTGTTGCACCATTCACCTCGCTTTTCAGCCAGCCCTCGGCTCGCAACGGGCCAAAAAAGTGTCTCTACTGATTTTCACTTCTTATCTTTTTTGGGGGGCTTTCGTCACGGCCCCTTTCCGGCTTTCCGTCAGCAGCAGGGTGGCCATTCGTTGTGGTCCCAGCTTTACGTTGGCGACCCCTGCCTTGTTTACCTGAATTTTGCGCCGGGGGCGTTCCAACAGGTCACAGGAGTAGAGTTCTTGTCCACGCCGCAATACGGGGAGGCTTAACCGAGCGGTGATCGGCTCGACATCCGAGTTCCACAGGCGGAGCATCAAGCCCGACGCGAAAGTCGCCGGTTGAAGGGCTAACAAGTGCACCTTGTCCGGATGAATAGCCAGCAGCGAATGGCTGGAGCGTCCCTTGAACTCCTCCACCACCGACGCGAGCAATGGACGAAACAGTTCGGCCCCGCCACGAGCCAACCCGCCATCCCAGTGGTCATTGCCCGTCGGTTGCAGGACAAAATCATAGGACCATGTGCCCATCGCCCCCGGTTGCCCCGGCATGGTGGTCAACAACGTGGCATACACATGCCCCGTCTTATAGCCGCCGGACGGATCGAAACGCCAGGCGGCCGGACCCCCCAGGCCAAGCATGGGAGTATGCAACGGGAAAAAGTTGATCCCCGCGTGGGTATACTCCATGCGTAATCCGTGATGAACGAACATGCGGGCGGCATTCGATCGGCCAGCCAGGTATTCGCTGGGCTGAAACGTATGTAAAATCCGGTTGACCAAAACGCAGGGCTCATTACCAGCGAAGGGAAAAAATGCGTATCCGGCCTCGGGGCCATGAGCACGTTGTCCGCCCCGCAGCGTCAGATTGATGTACAACTCCGGCCGGCCGCGATAGATCGTAAAACTTGTCCGACAGGAAAAGGGTTGCCCGGCGGTTGGTCGCGTGGGGCCATCGGACTCGACCGTGACCCGCGCGGAAAAGGGACCAACCTCGGTGGTGACTCGCGCCGGTCCGAGGGCGGCGAGTCCATGCTCTCCCTGTTGTTTTCCTTTTGAATCTTGAAGATAGTCCACCCATTCCGTCGGGCATTGTCGATAAATGGAGCGGGCATACTCCAGCAACCGCTTGCGATCGGGACGTTCATAAATAAAAGAACCGAGCGGATGTTTCGCCTCATCCGAACACCATTGATACGACCGAGCCCGGTCGTGCCAGCGGGCCAGGCCGCCCGCCCGGTTGAACATAAGAGACTGATCGCAGGTATGCAGCGTCAGGGTTCGTTCCTGCCAGTCGGCCAACAAGCCGGGCTGTTCCCGACCGGCAACCTCGCGAATTTCCAAGGCCAGGTAACCACATGCCGGCACCGATGGCGCGATGAATTCAACGCATCCGCGTCGTCGCTCATAATGCACCGATCCGTTGCTCGTCGGATCGATCAGGGCAAATGGACCGGCCGGAAGCTTACTCTCGGGCAGGCGGACCAGCCCGCCTCGCGGCCAGCTCAAGGCGTTAAACAACAGAACATGCTTTCCCGTCGGAGTCGTCGGGCGGGCCTTGCGGGTGGTCGAAAACCGATGCCAGCCGGTATCAAGGATTCCCGCCCCCTCGCTTTCGATTAACTGACGGCATACGTTGGAGGTATCCGCCCACTGTCGCGAGGTCGCAAATTGACGGAAAAACCCGCCCTCCAGCGTCCGCAAGATGTCCGCAAGCGTATCATCTTCTCTCCGCGAACGCTCCGCCACCGTCTCCCGTGGATCGCCGGTCGGAAGAGGCTCGCGAACCTCGATAAATTCCCCTTCTACTATCGGGATTTTCTTGCCATGCCGCCCGATCAACGCGTCGGCATAATCGTCCATCGTGCCCAAACGATATCGCGGGAAATCGAAATGCTTCTGAATCCATTCAATTTCACAAAGAGCATGGCACGCCCCAGAATCTTTAGCATCCGTGATGCGCTGGATGGCAAGCCAATGATCCCAAGGCCAGTCCGCCGGAGGCAGCAGAGACGTTTCCAGGCTGGAAAGATAATGCACCAGCACCATGCTCTCGTCGGGCAGCTTCCACCGGAAAAGGGGCGGCACGCGCAGGGGCAGGGCCTCTTCATCACCGCCCATCAGTATCATCGTCCCCCCGGCGGCGGTAACGGCCATACCCAATGAAGCACTCGCGGCGGTCATCCCGCTGATATCCGCCGTCCGCGGCACCGACCGATGGAAACTTTCGGCTAAATACCGTGCATGATAGAACAGTTGGCACAAGCTCTCGGCGTCCGACAATTCATCGTCGGCCAAGCTGGGTATCAGATCCCAAGTAACTCGCCCCGCGCCGATATATTCGACGAGCCTTTCCTTTATCGTCACGGGTAATTTCTCATCCATGAGGCCGCTTTCCAAGTGGTAAAACGGCATCTTCATCACCAGTCTGGGATCACCGGTCAACTTGTCGGTGGTTTGAAAATGGTCCAACAATCGTTGGATCATGGCCTTTCGGTCATTCCCTTGATCCGCGGTCGTTCCCAGGGGCGTCGTCCAACAGAAATCGAAAACGGTATGGACCTGCACGGGCCGGGCCGGTTCCAGCAGGAGGGTGTCGCGAAAGGTTTTCCCCTCGGCGGTGCGCCAGACGGCCCGGCACCGGATCGGTCGCGTCGGCCGGTCGATAGGGAATAAAAAAGACCCGTCGTGCCCCATATAGGACAATAACTCGACCACCGAGGAAGTGTACTGCTTTCGGCCCACCCATAGATTTACCTCGCCACCCGACCCCAACGACGAAGGACACACAAACCCCACGGCCTGCCGAAAAGCCCCCCCTGATTTCGTTAAGAACGGTGTCCATACCAATCTGAAACGGCCTGCATGATTCACGGATCACTCCTCATTTCTGAACACAAAGCGATGTTTGTACCGCCCGTAGCGCAATCATGCAACCGCTGGAGGCAATAAAGATTCCCCTCTGGACTTATGGGAAAGAGGGCAATTAAGAATCCTTGGAGATTTGGAATATTTCATCGTGTCGGCGGTAAAGACCGGTTATCTGCTTTTCCAGTAATCGGGATCCCGGTGAAGATGCATCACTGCCATAATGATGATTTTGTCTGAAAGTTCCCGGTAAAGAACACCAAAAGGGAATGTATGAGTGAGACAGCGCCGAATGTCTTTATCGACGATGGGATACAACCGTGGATTGAGAACAAGCCTGTTGATGGCATCTTGAACCGAGACGAGAAATCGTTTACCAAGTCCCTGCTGTTGCGTCTCATAGTACGCGGCAGCATTGATCATTTCCGACTCGGCATCGGGATGGAACTTAACCGCCTTCATCCAAGCGAGGCATAGGCTTTCTTAAAAACGGTATCGGCCGTGCGCAACTTCACCGATCCACGATCAATTTCCGCGGACCGGCGGCGAATTTCCTTCTTCCACTTGGCGGACAGTCCCGGGGCTTCCGGCAAGTCCAGACTTTCGATTAGCTTTTCGGCCACGAACGCTCGCAAAGCCGGGGGAAGTTCCATCGCTTCGGACACAACTTTTTCGGCCGTAATACTCATGGAATCATTATACCTCCCTTCCCCGACCGTGCAAATTCTCTTTGGGGCATCGCACCGGACACTTCTTTCTGTTATAATAGGGTCGAGGAGTACTAATCCATGAGCACGATTCGGTGTTGCTTGCTTCTGGGACTTGTTTACGCCGCCATCCTGTTCGTTCTCGGTTGCGGTTCGATCAATCCGTTGACGGATTTACCCGTCACTCAGCCCAAGGTGGCCAAAGTGGCGCTCAGCGGGTGTCATCGCGAAATCGATACCACGGCCGCGGAGGGCAAGGCCTACCCCTATTGCGGCGACGAAAGCCTCGAACTGACCGTCGATTCGGGCGCACTACATGTTCTGCATCGCAACGTTGCCTACAACTGCTGTGTCGATGACGTGACGATTACCGCCGAGCAGGACGGCGACACGCTGATCTTGACCGAACAGGAAACCACGGCCATGCCCTGCCGCTGCATGTGCTGTTACGACGTTGAAGCGACCATCACCGATCTGGCGGCCGGAACCTATACGGTCGAGTTCTGCTCGGAAGATCCGGCGGTCGGCGGTTTGGCGTGCGAAACGCAAACGATCGTGATACCATAGCCGTCATGCCCGGCCATCCGTCATCCGAATCCGCTCCCGCAACCCAAGGCACCCACCCGCCCCTCCGGCTGGTTTTCTGGGAAACCACGACCGGCTGCAACCTCGAATGTATCCACTGCCGACGCCTGGACATCGCTCATGACCTGATGCGCACGGATCTGACTACGGACGAGGGCCGGCAATTGATCGACCAAATCGCCGAGGTCGGCCGTCCCGTTTTGGTCTTTTCCGGTGGCGAGCCGCTGCTGCGGCCGGACATTTTCGAGTTGGCCGAATGGGCCAAGAAGCGTGGGCTGCTGACCGCCCTGGCCACCAATGGCACGCTCATCGATGAGTCCATCGCCCAACGGATCTCCGCCGCCGGTTTCGATCGGGTCAGTATTTCACTCGACGGCGCGAACGCCGCCACCCATGATCGCTTTCGCGGACTGGCCGGCTCCTTCGATCGGGCCGTGCGGGCTCTCGATTTATTAGGGCGGCTCGGCGTAGCTACCCAGATCAACTGCACCATCGCTCGGCACGACATGGACCAGATCGAGGAGGTGCTCCGACTGGGCGAGCAGGCAGGCGTGGCCGCCGTCCACTATTTCCTGCTCGTGCCGGTCGGCTGCGGCGAGCAGATCGCCGAGGAGCAAATGCTCGACCCGCGGGAAGTGGAGGACCGTCTGCAACTGCTGGCCCGCCTTGAAAAGCAGACAAAATTGCAGATCAAGGCCACCTGCGCCCCGCACTACTACCGCATCCGCCGACAGCAAACGAAAGATCACCCCCCAAATGAAAAACCGCCATCCCCCGGCCGGCATGGTTCACTGCATTCGATCACCCGCGGCTGCCTGGCCGGCTCCGCGGTTTGCTTCGTCTCTCATCAAGGTGAGGTGTTCCCCTGCGGTTATCTGCCCGTCCCCGCCGGCGAGATCCGGAGTCAATCCTTCGGCGACATCTGGCGAAACAGCCCGCTGTTTGTTGAGCTACGCGACCCGAGCAAACTCGGAGGCAAGTGCGGACGCTGCGAATTCAAAATGATCTGCGGCGGCTGCCGGGCAAGGGCTTTCTACCAGTTCAGCGATTATCTGGCCGAGGAACCTTACTGCGCGTATGAACCTATTCACCCGTTGAAGGACAGGGATTGAAGAATGCCCATAAGATGAAGTAATCTGGCCGGATCAAAACCATGGATCAAGCAACAGACCATGTTTGCCCACCCGACTTCATCGACACTCATGTCACATGTCCATATTGCGGATATGATTGGTACATGTCACGCAAAGGGGTCTGTAATGAATGCGGTCTGGCCAATCATGATCCCTTGTTCCACGAATATGCGGCCGGGAGAAAACCGATACCCATCGAATATGCGCGGCCGGTTTCCATTCGGGGCATCCTTAAAACCATCTTTTTCAGAAAAGTGTTCCGAGTGATGGCCCGTGGCTTGCCCGCGGATGCGGCCAAACGGTTTGCATACCCTTTTCTGTTATTTGGTATCTTCTTGTGCACCCTATTCGCCGTGATAAACGACACCATAAGGCTTATCGATGATTTTTTAGGAGCGAACGCCGGACCGTTACGCAAGGAATCCCTTTCACGCAATGACGTTGCCCTGCTCTGGGCCAATACCGACCCGGGCAAACTATCCATGATGGGGATCAGCCATCTTCTCATGGTCGTAATCGGGGTCGCGCTCATCCGGCGCAATTTCATAAAATATGTTTCGCGAGCCGCCAGGATTACCCGCAATGACACGGAACGATTATTTGCATTCAGTTCTCCGTGGTTTGCCCTCTTGATCGCGGTAAGTCCGTTACTCTTTATTAGCCATCTGTTTGGTGCTTGGGGATTGTTATCGTGGGTGCTGCTTATCGGCTCCATGACCGGCTGGCAGAATCGTATCATCGACGGCGTTCAAGCCCTGGCTCAGGAACCGCTACCGAAACCGCGCGCGAAATCCATTGCCGCGTGGTGCGTGAACAAAGTGATCCTGATCGGCATATTGTGCTGGTTTATCTCGATAGTGATTTACACGGCATTTCTGTCGCATTTACCGGAATCAAAATAAACACTCTTACCAGGCCATCGATTATCATCGACAAGCCGCGCGACGGTCATGTGGCACCCTATTCCGTCAGCGTCACGCCGTTAATCTGCACTTCCGTGTAAAAACCCCCGCCGGTGGTGTTGAAAAAGATGAAACTGATGGTATCGCCGCAGCGGAAGTCATATCCGCGGCGGACCAAGGGACCGTTCGCGCTGGTGATATATTCCTCATCGCTGAGGTACTGCCAGGCGAAATCGGAAACCACGGTACCGGTCTCCGAGCAGTCAAAATCGGAGGTCCACATCTCCAAAGGGGCCAGCGGCTCGCCGATGTCGATCCAGGTCTCATCGTTAATCAACTGGGCATCATCGCTGACGTTGGCGTCGGGATGGACATATAACCCGGGATCGACGGGATAATCCGTCTCGTTGATCAATTCGACGGTCACCGGCAGGATGACACCATCGATCAGCACATCATTGACCCACACTTCCGTATAGAAACCTCCCTCGACGGTATCGACGAAAATAAAGCTCACGGTGTCGCCGCACTTGAAGTCACGGCCAATGGTGACCAGGGGGCTATTTTCGCTGACCACGTATTCCTCATCGGTGAGGAACAGCCAGGCGAAATCGGTGATCATGGTGCCGGTCTCCGAGCAGTCAAAATCGTAGGTCCACATTTCCAGGGGAGCCAGCGGATCACCGATGTTGATCCAGGTCTCGTCCGTAATCAGCCGGGCACTGTCATAGACCTCGGCGTCCGGATGGATATACAGGCCCGGATCGACTTCATAATCCGTGGTGTTGATCAATTCAACTCGGACCGGCTTGGCTCCGGGCAGAACGATGTCAAAGTCCGCGCAGGAAGGGCCCATCACCGCCGCCATGATGAGACCACCGATCATGCCGCGTAATAAACGTTTCGTCCAGTCATGCGTATACATCATGGACCTCCTTCGCTATGAGGGGGTAAAAAGGATGGAACTTTCCGCGGCCCTTTCATTATATGGGTACGGGAACCTTCTGACAAATGAAAGACGACCGACCTTCGAGGCGGTCTTTGTTGAACGATTCATTGGGCGGTGTCGATTTGCTTGCGAAGATTAAGAATCAGCTCGATCTCACCGGGGGTTTTACCGGTATCGCGGGCAATTTCGATGGGGGTCAGGCCGGCGTCGGCCAGTTCGTAAACGATTTCGTGGCGTAAGTCGTAGGCCTCGGTATCGGGAGCGGGCTGGCCGTTGCGCTCGGCCAGGCGGCGGGTAAGCCGATTCAGAGCCGTAATCCGCCGGTCGGCGTCCTGGATGGCGGTTTCCAGTTTGGCGAAACGCATGTCGATCTGGGCGCTGACCGAACGCGAGAATTCCTCGAGCTCGACCATGAGGGCCTCCAAATCACGCTTGAGTTGTCTCTGGGCCTGGGCCTGTGGTTGGAGCGGAGAAGTGGAGGCGGCGGTCGGTGGTTCACGAAGCGGAGATTCACGGGAAACCTGCGTTTGCCGCCGCTGCATCCGACGGCGGTAGGAGGACATCATGAAGAAGACGGCGATGACGGCCAGACCCAGGGGGATCAGTTTTTCTCCCCACTCGCCGCCCAGCAGACTCAGCAACGCCTCTTTCAACGGTATCTACCTCATATACTTCCGACCATCGCTCAGCCGGTGAGCCGCTCACGCTCCCGCCAGCAACGCAGGGCTTGTTCCATCAACTCGCGTAACGGCCGCCCCGTGCGTTCCGCGGCGCATCGGCAATCGTCAAATTCCGGCGCCGCCGTTACCACCCGCCCCCCCTGCCGCCCGACCTTGATACGGATCGGGCCAAAATCGGTCTGCACCATCTCAAGCTCCCGAACCAGTTTACGCCGACGGACCGGATAGCCCCGGACACCAAAAGTCGTCGTTTCCGTCAGAATCAGCTCCTCCAACGCACCGCGCAGGGCAATCGGGGCCAGCACGGTCAGTTGTACCGCCGGCCGATTCTTCTTCATATAGATCGGCGAAGTGAACACATCCAGTGCACCCTCCGCGAATAATCGATCATAAACATAGCCGATCACCTCGGCGGTGATATCGTCCAGATTGGCTTCCAGAACGATAATCTCGTCCGCCTCATCGGCCACCACGGCATCCCCATCGGCCGTGCCGATCAGCAGGCGGAGCACATTGGGCCGCCGTTGCCCTTCCCGTCGCCCGGCTCCTATGCCGACTTTCTCCAAGGTCATCGCCGGCGACGGGCCAAAACCCGCGGCCAGGGTGGTCAGAATCGCCGCCCCGGTAGGCGTAGTCAGTTCACCGGTCTCATCGCAGGCGGCCAGGGGAACTCCCTTCAGCAGGGCCGCCGTTGCCGGTGCCGGAACCGGCATCAGGCCGTGATCGCATTGGATAGTCCCGCTGCCGGTGGGGATCGGAGAGCAGAGAACCTTGTCAATCGCCAAACGGTGCAAGGCCAGACAGGCTCCGACGATATCCACGATCGCGTCGACCGCCCCCACCTCGTGAAAATGCACTTTTTCGACGGCGGTGCCGTGGACGGCCGCCTCGGCCTCGGCCAGACGGGTAAAGATAGCCAAGGATCGGTCGCGAACCACGGGCTCCAGGCGGGCGGACTCAATGATGCGGCGGATATCCTTCAGATGACGATGCGGCTGTTCGGCCGTGGCCACCTGTACCGTAAATTGAGTACCCGCAAACCCTTGCTTGCGGACGGTCTGGGCTTCAATCTGAAACCCTTCCAGGCCCAGCCCGGCCAAATCCGCCCGTAGCAAATCCAGACTCAAACCGGCATCCAGGCAGGCACCGAGGATCATATCCCCGCTGGCTCCACTAAAACAGTCAAAATAGCCGATACGCATATACGTTCTTTCGGAAAAAACCTTCACCGATGGTATCGTCCGTAACCACGCGTGCCGAGTCTAAGCCTGCGGTTACGGGTTTGCAATGGCCGTGTCAAACACGGGTGCCACCGTGGGTGAATATTCATGACCCGACGCTCTGGCAAGGACGGGTTGAGTCGCTATAATAGATTGGAATATGTCGCTCTCACGAAGCACATCGACGACTTCAATGAATGACGGTCCCGACCGGCACCGCCCCCGTCTGTGTCTGTGTATGCGCGGGGCCGGCGTCGGTTGGTGCTAACCCGCCGTTACCCCGCCAAAAGAAACCGGATCGCCGTGGAGCACGGGCATTCGCACCCATCGGCTTTGAATCAACGTGTATCAGCAAGGAGACGCCAAGATGGCGATAAAATTCAGAATCGGCGAACAATTACCCGCTCTGGTCGAGAAAATCGTGGATAGTTACAACCGCGACGAGCGGACGCGGCACATCGATTCGGGCTATCTGCCCAACCGGGCGGAGATCGAGGACATCATCCAGCTTCTGCTGGAGATATCCTATCCCGGCTATTTCGGGCGGCAGAACCTTAATCCGTTCAATATACGTTTCCACGTGGGCGAGCTTCTGCCCAAGCTGGGCGAGAAGCTTTTCGAGCAGGTTTTACAGGCCTTGTGCTACCAGACGCAATGCCCGGGGAAATTCGAATGGGACTGCCCGCAATGCCGGGAGTGCGAGGAACAGGCCCGGGAAATCACCCTGGCCTTTCTGAGCCGCATCGCGGCGGTGCGGGAAATGTTGGCCGGCGACGTACAGGCCGCCTTCGACGGCGATCCAGCGGCGGTAAATACGGATGAAGTCATTCTGGCGTATCCGGGCGTGCTGGCCATTACCGTGTATCGTTACGCTCATGAGTTGTACCAGCAACAGGTACCCTTGTTGCCGCGGATCATGACCGAATGGGCGCACATGACCACCGGAGTGGATATCCATCCGGGGGCGACGATCGGGCGCAATTTCTTCATCGATCACGCCACCGGCGTGGTGATCGGCGAAACGACGGTGATCGGCAATTCGGTCAAGTTGTATCAGGGAGTGACGCTGGGAGCGATGTCGTTCCCGAAGGACGAGCGCGGCCGGCTCATCCGCGGCTACAAACGGCACCCGACGGTCGAGGACAACGTGACCATCTACGCGAACGCCACCGTATTGGGCGGCGACACGGTGATCGGCAAGGGTTCGGAGATCAACGGCTCGGTATTCCTGACCAACAGCGTGCCGCCGGACACCCGCGTCGGTGTAGAAAAGCCGCAGTTGAAGGTCCGTCAGCGGAATAACAACGGAAAATCCACCCCGCCGCCATAAGATCAGGGTGTGAATCCCACCGCATGGCTTATTTGGAACCGAACCGCTGTATCGGCCGGGTCGCCCCGGGGATTACTCCCCGGGGCTCCCACCGCTGTATCGAGATTCCCATCTCGATACCACGACTTACGGGATTCCCATCCCGCGAATAAAGGCATGCGAAAGGATTCGCGTCTTCCGGGGTGCGAGAAAGGATTCTCGCACCAGCGGAAAGGATTCTCGCACCAGCGGCGGAGGATCACGGGAGGAATCCCTCCGCATCGCTTATTTGGAACCGAACATCATACCCGCGACCAAAAGAAAGGCGGATCCTCGCGGACCCGCCTTTCTTGTTTTTAACTCGGGGTGACGATTTCAGCCAAGGTCACTCCAACAGGAACACGCGGATCGGCCCCAGCAGTTGCGTACTCGCTCCCGCGAGGGTACGGTCCGGTGGCAGGGTGCCGTTGCGCGTAGCAATATTATCATACTGGTAAACCCTGCTGGCTCCGTTATCCACGATGTAGCCGTTGCCGGCCGAATCGACGGCAATGGCGGTGATATTGACGGCTCCGGTAACTGTCAATGTGAAATCCGGCGTCTGCGCGCCGTTTCGGGTGGCGGCATTGTTGAAGATATGGATCCGGTTTCCACCGCCTACGGAGTTGACCACATACATGGTATCATTAGCATCAACGTACACGTCAAACAGACCGGCAAAAACAGCGCTGGTGATGACGCGGGTAGCGGCCACCGCCCCATTTAGATTGCTGGCATTGGCAAAGACCGATACGGTATTGCCGACGGCATTGGCCACATACAGATCATCATTGGCCCCGAAATTGATGCCCCGAGGGGTATTGATATTCACACTGGTGATGGTCCGGGTGGGCGCCAGATTGCCGTTCAACGTCGCACTGGAAGCATTGGCGTAAACGTGGACGGTCCCGCCAGCGGCCAGGGCGACAAAAACAAAATCATTGGCGGTATTGATCGCCAGACTGACCGGACCGACCAACAGGGTGGCCGCTCCCTGCACGTTTCGCGTCGGAGCGACGTTGCCGTTGATGCCGCTCAAATCAGACGCGTTGGGATAGCCGGTGAGCGAGTTACCCACGAAATTACTGACGAGCAGGGCCCCCGCCGAGTCAACAACAATATCCGCCGGAGAGGCCAGGAGGGTCTGCCCGCCGGCCAGATTGGCATCCGGAGCGATATTGCCGTTGATATTGTCGGGACTGGAAATATCGTAGCCCACGACATTGTTGCCGACGAAATTCGCCACGAGCAAAACTGGAGCGGCCGCAACCGTAATGGTCACATCCACCGTATCACTGGCACTGGCCGTTCCGTCATTGACGGTGAGCTGGAAGGTGAGCGTTTCCGAAACAGCCGGAGCGGTAAAGCTCGGTGTCGCGGAATTGGCCCCGCTCAGGGCAACGGCGGTTCCGGCGATTTGCGTCCAGGAAAAGCTCAGAGGGTCGCCATCCGGATCGCTGCTGCCCGATCCATTGAGGGTCACGAGATCCCCACTCAAAACGCTTTGATCGGCACCGGCGTTTGCGATTGGGGCTTGATTACCCGCGCCGGCGGTGACATTGACATTGACCGTATCGCTGTCACTGCCCCCATTGCCGTCGTTCACCGTCAACTGGAAGCTGAGGGTCTCGGTCGTATTGGGCGCGGTAAAGCTCGGACCGGCCGTCGTCGCCCCGCTCAACGCAACGGCCGTCCCGGCGGTTTGCGTCCAGGAAAAGCTCAACGTGTCGCCGTCCGGATCGCTGCTGCCGGATCCGTTTAGCGTGACCGTGCTGCCGCCGTTGACGTTCTGATCGGCTCCCGCGTTGGCCACCGGATTCTGATTTGTCCCCGGTCCCGGCCCCGGACAGCCTTGCCCCATCAGCAAAGCCGACAACACAAGCAAGACCGAGAAACCCAACCTGTACCTCCCATTGTTTTTCGCGCACATCATCAATCTCCTTACGATATGGTCCATGTTTTCCAAGATGCCTACATGCATCATGCTTCACGCCATGACAACAAATACCGCTCGATCCTGAAGATCAGAACGAACAAACCACTTTTTGGATGCGAAAAAATCCGGCCCGAACAATAGTGACTCTAGGCGCAGCACGCCCGTTCGACAAATAAGCGGGGGATACGGATGCACGAAAATATAAAATTTTTAAATGCCCGAAAACGGAACAGATGAACCGGACTTAACCGGTAGATTGTAGCCTAATTGGTACAGCATGGCTTGTCAACCCCCTTGTCCCCCTCTATTTTGGGCCGCATACCATAGCCCCGAGACCGAGCCCGGCTATAGGAACAGGCCCGCTGTTGCGGTAGAATATATACCAAGTCTTGAAACGCGCGGCTTTACTTCGAGGAAACCGTACATGAATGAGACATTTTGCACCATTGACGAGGCCATCGCGGAACTGAAGGCCGGTCGCTTCGTCGTGTTGGTCGACGACCCGCATCGGGAAAACGAGGGAGATTTGATCTGCGCCGCGGAAGCGATCAGCCCGGCGATGGTTAATTTCATGCTCAAGGAAGCCCGCGGCGTGCTCTGCGTGGCCTTGCCGCGCCGACGATGTCACGATCTGCACTTGCAGCCACAGACAGCGGAAAACACCGCAAGATTGGGGACGGCCTTTACCGTCACGGTGGATGCCGACAGCCGGTTCGGTGTCACCACCGGGGTATCGGCGGCGGACCGGGCGGCGACGATCCGGCTGCTGGCCGACCCGAAAAGCGAGGCGGAGCACTTCAACCGCCCCGGACATATCAACCCGTTGATGGCGTCCGACGGCGGCGTGCTGGTGCGGGCCGGCCAGACGGAGGGGACGGTCGATCTGCTGCGGCTGGCGGGAATGTGCCCGGCCGGGGCCTTGATCGAAATCATGAATGACGATGGGAGCATGGCCCGAGTACCGGAGTTGGAGAAGTTCTGCCGTAAGCACGGGCTGAAGATGTGCACGATCGCCGATCTCATCGAGTATCGGCTGAAACGCGAGGCCCTCGTTGAGCGCGTGGAAACGATCATGCTGCCGACCGCTTTCGGACCATTCACCCTGCATGCGTACAAGTCGATGGTCGAGTCGGAATTGCACCTGGCGATCTGTTGCGGAGGGATTGGCGACAGGGACTCGGACGGAAAAGTGATCGAGCGGAGCGAACCGGTGCTGGTACGGGTCCATTCCGAATGCCTGACGGGCGATCTGTTCGGGTCGCTGCGCTGCGATTGTGGAGACCAGTTGCACGAGGCGCTGAAGGCCATCCAGAAGCAAGGGACCGGAGTGGTGCTCTATCTGCGGCAGGAAGGCCGGGGCATCGGCCTGCACAACAAGCTCAAGGCGTACCAGTTGCAGGATCAGGGCATGGATACAGTCGAGGCCAACGAGGCCCTTGGTTTCCCCGCGGACAAGCGGGATTACGGGATCGGGGCGCAAATACTGCGAGACCTTGGGCTGCGCCGGCTGCGGATCATGACCAACAACCCGAAGAAGGTAAGCCGACTGGAAGTCTACGGGCTGGAGGTTGTCGAACAAGTGCCCGTGCAGGTTCCTCCAAACGAGGCAAATCTTAGATACATGCAGACCAAGAAAACGAAGATGGGGCATTTGTTGGATAATCTGTGAGTGCATCGACGGGTGGCGTGAGCATACCAAGTATACCGAAATACGGG
This sequence comes from uncultured Planctomycetales bacterium, assembly GCA_964642815.1. Taxonomy (GTDB): domain Bacteria; phylum Planctomycetota; class Phycisphaerae; order UBA1845; family PWPN01; genus JAAYCU01. Next base: position 17,528 of record CAZXSA010000075.1, read on the forward strand.
CGATCGCGCGCCTTCGTTCCCTCGCTGGCCCGCCACGGGCGGGAAACTGCTTCGGGCTGGTAGGGTCTATTTTTCCTGGGACCGAGAGATTTGTTGAAATGTGGAGCGATCATCGCATTCTGTCCCTCGCTGGCCCGCCACGGGCGGGTAAACTGCTTCGGGCTGGTATCATGAATCGGGATATCGCGCGGATTATTGATGCGAATTTCAACCGGGCGCGGGAGGCGGCGCGGGTGATGGAGGACTACGCGCGGTTCGTGCTGGACGATCCGGCGGGCATGGCGGCCGTCAAGCAGTTCCGGCACGACTTGGCGGGGTGTCTGGGGCGATTACCGGCGGAAACACTACTCATCGCCCGCGACACGCCGGGCGACGTAGGCACAAGCATCTCGACAGATACCGAGCGACAGCGGGCGGACATCGATGCGGTTTTGACGGCGGCCGCCAAGCGATTACCCGAAGCCCTGCGCACCATCGAGGAATATGGCAAGACATTCGATGCGGATTTCTCAACGGCAGTCGAGGCCCTGCGTTATCGCGCGTATGATCTCGAACAGCGGCTGCGGTTGCGCGGCCGGCGCGCGGGCCGATTTGCCAAGGTACGGTTGTACGTACTGATTACCGAGTCGCTTTGTCACGAAAACTGGCTCACGACCGCGGAGCAGGCGATTGCCGGCGGTGCGGGGTGCCTGCAACTGCGCGAAAAGTCGCTGGACGACGGGGAACTGCTGGAACGGGCCCGCCGACTGGAGGAATTATGCCGCCAGCACGACGTTCTTTTCATTGTCAATGATCGGCCGGACATCGCCGTACTAAGCGATGCGGACGGGGTGCATCTGGGGCAGACGGATCTCCCGGTAGCCGAGGCCCGGCGTATCGCGGGGCCCAACCGGCTGATCGGGTTAAGCACGCACACACCGGTACAGTTGCAGACGGCCATCGAACAGCAACCGGACTATATCGCCGTAGGCCCCATGTTCCCATCACCAACCAAACCTCAGGAGCATGTTCCCGGCGCGGAATTGCTAAAACTGGCGATTTCGCGAACCCAAATTCCCATTGTGTGCATCGGTGGCATCGAACCGGCTAACATCGGTATACTGATAGAAGCGGGAGCGCGTTGCGCGGCTGCTTGTTCTTCCGTGATCGGGTGTGCGGATGCGGGGGCGGCGGCGAAGCGATTGGCGGCCGCTTTTGACCTTTCGGGGTAACCATGAGCTTTACCTGGGACGAACTGGACAAGATGCGAACCCAGGGTAAGTGGGACGTTCCACTGCCCCCGACGTGCAGCCATTGCAATTACAACCTGACCGGCCTGCGCGACGAGCGTTGCCCGGAATGCGGTACGCCCTTTCGCTGGCCGGAGGTGCGCGACCGGGCGGCCCGGACATGGGCTCTGGCCGTGCGTGTTCAGCATGCCAACCAGGACGCGACGGCGGGGGTGATCTGCGGGCTGTCCGGGTGGTTCGCGGTTCTTCTGGTCCACCTCTTGGGCATGGAAGCCATCCAGGTACTGGTGGACGTGATCGCCCTGTTTGTGGCCTTGTTGACGATCATTCTAGGCGCGCAGGTGCTGAACGTCCGGCAGGTACCCAAATGGGCCCGACAATACATGTTCAAATCACCTCCCAGCATGCTGCTTGGCGCGGCGGCCATGTTCCTGGGGGTTTCGTTGATGATCGGGGCCTTACTTTTGTAGACGAGGAAAATATGAGTCAAGTAGCGACGGCTTCCCCCGTTCGGCCAGTTGAACCGACGGAAGATTCGATCTGCCCGATCTGCGATGAACGCAAGGTCAGTAAAGCATGGCGTCTTTATGGATCCCGCGTTTGCCAAAAATGCGCCGCGGAATTCATCCGCCGACGCCGGGCGGCTTTTGGATTGGATTATTTCTTGATCGGGGGGATCGTATACATGCTTGCGATAATCATCCCTTGCATACTTGGATTCTCGACATTTCCTCCACAGGGATTAGGGCCGGTTTCATTTGGAATATCCACAGTATTCCCGACCATCCTTTTCGCGGTCAAAGATTTATGGTCTGGAATGTCACCGGGTAAATGGTTGTTGGGCGTTCAGGTCGTGGATATCGCAACAAGAGAACCGGTCGGGCTTACAGCCTCCATCAAGCGCAATCTCGCGATTGCCATTCCATGCATCGGCATCGTGTTTATACTGATCGCTTTTACCCAAATGGAAAATGGTCCGCGCATCGGCGACGGTTGGGCAAAAACAATGGTTATCTGGCGGAAATTCGCCCGTAAGCCTCCGTTCGAGGGGAGCGGGATTTACTGCCCACGTTGCTTTTACAACCTAACCGGCAATGTGTCGGGTATCTGCCCGGAATGCGGTACCCCGGTGCCGGAGCGTACCAAGGAAATACTGGCGGGGGCAAAAGCACCCGGCGCCAATCTATAGCTTTTGCGGAAAGTGGAAAATTCATGGGCTCTCCGGCGATCTGTCTCTCTGCCGCTCCGTCGCTCCGTCGCCCCTACCGGGGCGAGTCCCTTGCTAGCGCTTCGGGCTGGTAGGGCATCGTTTACCTGGTGATACGCACCACCCTTGTCTTACAGTTTTTCTGCTTCGTCCCTTGCTGGCCCGCCACGGCCCGCCCAGGCGAGGCAGGCGGGTAAACTGCTTCGGGCTGGTAGAAGACCGCTTGCGCGGATCGCCGCTTGGCTTAATCCACATCCACGGGCAGGCCGTGGCCCGGCTTGTTCGCGTACAGCAGCCAATA
>CAZXSA010000076.1:0-20155 GCA_964642815.1 uncultured Planctomycetales bacterium
CGGAATCGGCCGCCGTAAAGGCCCAGCTTCTGGAATACCTGAAAACCTGGGAGCACGATACGCCTGCGGAAGGCAAAAAGGCTCAGATCGCCGCCATGGCCCGCAGGCCAAGGCGTTAAGTCTGAGGATTTGCTATAATGATGCCGTAGCCTTGTGGCTCATGTCGTTGTATGCGTTGTTGGCTGTAGTCTTGTTTGGCCAATTCATTTCGAAAGGGCATATATGATCCCGACCAAAAAAGCGATGTCATTGTTGGATGAATTCAAGAACTTCGCCTTGAAAGGCAACGTGATCGACCTGGCCGTCGGCGTAATCATCGGGGCGGCGTTCGGGAAGATCGTCAATTCCCTGGTCAAGGATATCATCATGCCGCTGATCGGCCTGATCATGCCCGGCAAACAGGGTTATATCGGCTGGAAGTATGTCACCGAAGGGGGCGCCGAGATTCCTTACGGACTCTTCATTGGCGAGGTGGTTAATTTCCTGATTGTGGCTCTGGCCTTGTTCATCTTCATTGTCAAGTTCCTCGGCTGGATCATGAAAGCCAAGAAGGCCGAGGCGGAGGCGCCTCCTCCACCGGCCTTGACCACCGATCAGATTCTGCTCACGGAAATCCGGGATCTGCTCAAGAAGTGAAATAGGAAGGTTGCCGGTCTGGCTTCGCTGCCTTGCTCACCTGCTGACTTGCTTGCTCGGCGCATGCGTGCGCGGGTTGGCAAAAAGAACCCTCGCTTGCGCGTCGGGCTGGTATTCGGAGGACGAAACCCTCGCTAGCCCGCCACGGCGGGTAAACTACTTCGGGCTGGTATTCGGATTTTCGCGCGGCGCGTGGTTGGGGCCGGGGCCCTGATACTGGTTCCAATACCGTTCCTTGAAGGGATTGACGAGTGGAGCGGTTTTGTAGGCCTCCTCGTTGACCAGACCAGGCAGAGTTTCTTCCCACCACTGATCGTAGGCGATGGCCAGTTTTGCGGCTACGTCAGGATGTTGGGCAATGATATTCTTGGTCTCGCCCGGGTCGGCTTGCAGATCGTAAAGCTCCGCGTTTTGCGGTTTTGGGAAGTAAAGGAAATTCCGCCAGCGCACGCTGCACCTGCCGAATTTCTCCGGCGGCGCACCCTTGTCCCAGCGGCCGACGTGGGTGAACAGCATCCGCTCATCGTGCCACGGCGCTTTAGGATTCCGCAGCAGGGGGACCAGACTATACCCTTCAAGCCTGGCGGCAGTCTCCTGAGGAAGCTTCGCCCCGGCAAGCTCAGCCAGCGTAGGGAAAAAATCCAGGTGGGCGGTCAGGGCATGAACCGCCGCGGGTTTCAACGTACCCGGCCACCGCCAAAGGCACATGGCCCGCGTACCACCGTTATGCGCGGTCCCCTTGGTTCCCTTCATTCCGGCGTTGAAAATCCGACAACCGGCCGTCCCGCCGTTGTCGTTCATGAATATGACCAAGGTGTCGCGATCGATTCCCCACCCCTTAAGTTTGTCCATCAGGCGGCCGACGTTGTCGTCGATGTTGGTAATCATGCCCAGAAATTTCGCGGTCTCGACGTTCGCCGAGGCTTTTCCGGATGGCCCCGGAGCTTTGGCCGCCTGACTGGCGGGGTCTTTCGGTCGCGAAGACAGCCATTCCGCGTACATCTTCTCGTATTCCTCGGGCACCTGATGCGGCTCATGCGGCGCGTTGGTGGAAAGGTAACAGAAGAAAGGCTGTCCTTCCCCGCGGTTTTCGATCCACTTCATCGCTTGGTTGAAGAAAACATCGGTGCAATAGCCTTGGGTCTTCTCGAATACCCCGTTGTGCAGGATAACCGGATCAAAGTACGTATTTCCCGGCGCGTCACCGCAGCTTCCCGGATAGGTCTGGCCGATCCCACCCGCCCCGTGAATGAATACCTCGTCGAAGCCGCGATGTTGAGGCTGATAGGGTTCCTCGTCGCCCAAATGCCACTTGCCGAAAATTCCCGTGGTGTAGCCGGCGGCCTTCAGAAGCTCGACGATCGTGATCGTTTTCAGGCACATTCGCTCGCGTTCGAAGATAGTATGGGTCACGCCCGATTTGAATTCGTGCCTCCCGGATAACAGGGCGGAGCGGGTGGGCGCACAAGTAGGGCTTACGTGATGGTCCTCGAAACGCACCCCCTCATCGTACAGCTTGTCGAGGTTGGGCGTTTTGATGACCGGGTTGCCGTTGCGTCCGAGATCGCCATAGCCCTGATCATCGGTCAAAATCAGGATGATATTAGGCCGTCGGCCGACGAGTTCGGGCGGAGTGTCTCCAAACGTGAAGGCCGGTTGAAGAGTCGAAACGCCCACCCCGATTATCAAAGCCTGGACCAACCTGCCGTGAATTTTCAGGATTCGCACGCTTCAATTCCTTTCGTCACAACGTGGGTTTTGTGATCGATCGCGGTTTCGCTACTTGGTTTATTTCTCACGAAGCCACTTGAGACTGAACCGGCCAAAGCGGATCTCTTCATGGTAACGGCTCTCGTAGACCTCGTAAATTATCCGAATCGTAACGTTGGACAGCAGGATTCGTAGGGGTATAAGTAAAACCGCTCCTGCCAAGGAACGGCTTATGGACTGCGGCGGCAACGCCGCCACTTTCCCTTGGATAACAAAGTTTACATCATTTATTTTTCACGATGCCGACTCGGCTCCGGGCGATCGGAGCAACGGATAGTCGCTCCTGAATGTTCCATCTTCCGGACACTCGCCGATGACGGGCAACCATCGACGCTTTTATCGGTCCCTTTCAAGCGATTCAGCGATTTTCATGAAGATATGAAAAGAGTCAATCCTACACGGTAAAATTCCAAGGCCCCCTTTGCTTACCCCCGCCCCCGGAGTTGACGATACAACCGGAACAGGTCAGGGAATGTGCCCTGGATTTCGTCGGCGATCCGCCCCGTAATCTGGGCTGTTCCATGGTTGCGAAAAACGACCACCGGTCGACTTCGCCCGATAATGGACGGCTATGCCCGTTGGCCAGGCCGTCCGGTGACATGTCCCAGGGGGTCTGAACAAGGCTGGATCGGGAATGCCAAAAGAACCGACGATTCTGATCGCTGATGACTCCCGAAGCGATCGCGATCTGTGCGCGCTTTTACTACGCCGCGAGGGTTTTGAAATTGCCTTGGCTCAGAATGGGCTGGAGGCCATCGAGGTCGCTCGCCGCGAACAGCCGCACGTCATTATCATGGATATGATGATGCCGCTGATGGACGGGTTGGAGGCCACCCGGGTTTTACGGGCTTATCGCCCGACGGCCCATATTCCCATCATCATGGTCAGCGCCAATAACGAGGAGGAAGACGCCGTAGCGGGTCTGGACGCCGGGGCCGACGAGTACCTTTCCAAGCCGATTCGGCCTCGCGATTTTCGCTTTCGCGTCCGTTCGATGGTCCGCCTGCGGAACGCCCACCTGCAACTGCAGCGGGCCAACGCGGAGCTTCGGCGCCGTACCGACACCCTTGCCCAGTTGAATCAGTTTTGCGAGGCCGTCCTGCTGGACGGCTCCTCGGAAGCCATTAGCAGAAAAGTCGTCGAAATGACCGCCGACTTGCTTCAAAGCGATCGTGTCTCCCTCCTGATGCCCGCCGACAAGGGCGATTCGTTGCGGGTAGCCTGCGCGCTGGGCATCGACCCGCGGATCTGGCCGACACTGAACATTCCCATGGACAGCCCCATTTCCGGTCAGGTCTTCACGTGCCAGACGGAGATCGTCGTCAATCGCGATACGCCCCATCCCCCGACCATCGGGCAATACGAGTCGGCCTGCTTCGTGAGCGTGCCCCTGATCAGTACGGCCCTTCGCGCCCAGCACGGCGCGATCGGCGTGCTCAATGTTACGGAGAGAAAAGACGATCAGGAATATTCGAGCGAGGACGTGCAAACCTGCCGCCAGATTGCCCAGACCGCGGCCCTGGCCCTCGAGCACGCCCTGGTCCGCAAACAACTTGACGCGACCCGCGATTCCATCATTTTGAGCATGGCCCGGCTCAGCGAATATCGGCAGCGTACCATTGGCCGGCATCTGGAGCGGGTCCGCGATCTGTCCGCCTTGCTCGCCCGGCATCTGGCCGACGATCCGCGAATCCCGGAAACGATTGATGAATCGTATATCACCGATCTGCGTCGGGCCGCGCCGCTCCACGATATCGGTAAAGTGGCCATCCCCGACTATGTCCTGCTCAAGCGCGAAAAATTGACCCCCGAGGAATTTCAGATCATGCAGGACCATGCCCGGATCGGAGAGCAGACTCTTCGGATGGTTATCAGCAGTGGACACGAGGCCCGCTTCCTGCGCATCGCCATGGATATCGCCCACTATCATCACGAACGATGGGATGGCGCAGGATACCCCGAAGGCCTCGCCGGAGAGCAAATCCCCCTTTGCGCACGGATCGTCTGTCTGGCGGATACTTATGACGCGATTCGCATGCCGCGGGAATACAAGCCGGCCCAAAGTCATGAAACCGCCTCCCGCGAGATTCTGGCCGGCAGCGGCACGCAATTCGATCCCCGCCTGGTGCAAGCCTATTGCGCCCTGGAGGATGAATTCCGCGATACCTATGCCCGACTGGCGGAGGATGAGGATGACGGCTTCATTCAGATTCCGGCGTTGACCGACTGCTCCTCCGAGAATCCCTGCGTATTTTCGGAAACCTGATCGGCCAACGCTTGTCGATTGACCATATCTGGGGCCTCGAATTTTTCCTTCAATGCATACTCAGGCGAGAACAAGTGTACGAACGGCGGTCCCCGGCCATTTTTACAGGACCATGCCCCTTGCAATCGCTCCAAGAGAGGCGTATCCGAGCTTGAGTGGCAGCGTGGCTCGGCGGAATCTTGTCCCTTCGCGACGTAAGCAGGGTTTGCCCGTTGCTTGGGCCTCGACGGAGTATCATACGAACCATGCACCAGTCAGCCGAATCCCGGGTGCCATTTTTTCACGGATGCACCCCTCCGCGGGAATACCTCGGGGGGTGGGGTTGACCGGCCGCACTATCTTCGACAAGATGTTAGGCTTTGGTCGAGCCATGGGACCGGCCGACACCTTTGGGTTGCGGCCGGTCATACGGTATAATGGCTGGTTCGAGGAGTCTTGCGATAGTCCCGTACGAGATTGGGCATGACCGATTTATCCAATGATCCTGTACAGCCAAGGTTGGTTCCACCCGCCACCGATGATGCCCCCATCTTGCATTCGGCGGTCGGCTCGGAGCATTCGGTTAACGGCTTGAAGGAAGGCTACATGAGTTCCGATTACTCGGCGGATTCTCCGTCACCGGAAACAAACCCAACCCCCCACCCGATGGATGCGCCCCGCGGCGCGGATCATGAGTCTTACGATGCCGGCGGGGAGGCCTCGGTCGCGGCGAACAGCCTCGACGAGATGGAAAACGCGACGACCGCCGCGAACGAATCGCCGGCGGTCGAAAAGCCCAATATCCGCGAAGGGGTGGTCATTCGCCTGACCGCCGAGTACGTGTTTCTCGATCTTGGCGATCAGACGCAGGGGGCCATTCCGCTTATCGAATTCGCCGGCCAGCCGCTCCCGACCGAGGGTGAAAAAATCTCGGTCTTGATCGAGCGTCAGGATCCCGATACCGGTTTGTTTGTCCTCAGCAAACGCCAGGCCGAGGAGATGACGTTTTGGGAATCGGTCAAGCCCGGCGACGAACTGGAAGGCGTGGTCACCGGAATGAACAAGGGCGGACTGGATGTCGATATTGGCGGGGCCCGCGTGTTCATGCCCGCGTCCCATGTCGATGTGAAACGCCTGCACGATATTTCCGTGCTGATCGGCGAGCATGTGCGCGGCGTGGTGACCCAGGTCGATCGGGCCACCCGCGATCTGGTACTGAGTCGGCGTAAATATCTGCAGAAAGAGCAGAAACGCAAAAGAGCCGAGATGCTTGATGCCCTGGTCATCGGCGAAACGCGGACCGGAACCGTCTCGAACATCACCGAATTCGGCGCCTTCGTGGATCTTGGCGGTCTCGACGGCCTGATTCATGTCACCGATATGAGCTGGGGGCACGTCAGAGATCCCAAGGAGTTGCTCCAGCCGGGCCAGACGGTCGACGTCAAGGTCTTGAAAATCAATCGCCAGACCGGAAAGATATCCCTCGGCCTCAAGCAGCTTCAGCCTGATCCTTGGGAAAATATCGAACAGAAATATCCCGAAGGTCACAAGCTTCAGGCCCGCATCGACCGTATGACCGATTTCGGTGCTTTTCTCGAATTGGAGCCGGGGATCGATGCCTTGCTTCCGCTCAGTGAGATGAGTTGGTCCAGGCACGTGAATCATCCGTCTCAGGTCGTGAAAGTCGGGGATACCCCCGAAGTCGTCGTGCTGAAAGTGGATGCGGCCAAGAAACGCATTTCCGTTGGCTTGAAACAGATGACCGAAAACCCCTGGGCCAGCGTCTCCGAACGGTTCCCGATCAATTCCATGCACAAGGGTAAGGTCGCCAAGCTCGCCGAATTCGGCGCTTTCGTGGAGCTGGTTCCCGGTATCGAGGGACTGATCCATATTTCCGAGCTTTCGGAAAAACGGGTTAAAACCGTCGGCGATGTCGTGCGGGAAGGTCAGGAAGTCGAGGTCCGGGTGGTCAAGGTGGATATGGAAAGCCAGCGGATCGGGCTATCCCTGAGGCCGGCCCCGGCTCCGCGGACCGCCGCGGACAAGAGTGCCCCGGATACCAAGAAGAAACCCCAGAAGAAGCGCCCGCTTCGCGGTGGTTTGTCCAGCCATTTCTCCTGGTAGCCGCTTACGGCCGCCATGCGTGTTGCCAAGCGTTTCCACGCGCCACGCGGAAGGTTCGATGCTTCCCTGTCGTCCGCCGCGATGATTTACTCATCCAAGTCGACCGGTTCAACCGATTTTACATGTTGACCCATAGGTTTTGAACCGGGAATGGGGAGCCAGGATATGATCGCCCGAGCCATGCTTGCCTTGTTACTCGTCTTACTCGTCGGCTGTCAAAGCCAGCGTCAGGAGGTCTATCGACACCGGGATCGAACCGTTCGCGTCGATGTTTTCAAGGGAGCGGTGGATGTGGAGGTAAACCCGCCGGGTTCAAAATCGACCGACGTGCATGTGAGTTGGCCTTGATCAGGATCAGGCCGTCCCCGCCTTGGCCCGCAGACACATCTGGATGAGTTCATTGACTTCCTGGTTGACCTGTTCGACGGATTGAGCCGCCTTGGCCGAGGTTTCGAGAGCGGCGGCCGCATGTCCGATCACGTCGAAGCCATACCCCCCGCAAGAACCTTTCAACTGATGGGCGATACGCTTTAGCTCCGATAGGTCGCCGGTGCTGAGGCAGTTTTCTATGGAAGTCACGCGTTCCCGGAGGGCGTTTACAAACTCAGTTACCAACTCGGCCATTTCAGGATCGCTGCCATATTGACTGATGATCGGAGTTGATTCAGCGGAAGACATAAGTTACCACCTCGGCATAGGTTTTTATCAGACCAACGATTTTCTCCGGGACTGTTCTTGCGCATCTATCGGCTTACGGGGGGGATAAATGAACATAATGACTTTTTTGGACCATTGCTCCCGGAAAACCTTGTCCTTTTCGAAAAACCTGGAAGTGCAAGAACCGATAATGCCGCGGCCGGCGGTGATCTGGGCGGCATTGGGGGGATGAGCGGTGCCGAACGACTGATTATTTCCCCGCGTAATCGATGATCCGGGCGATTTCCGTCCGCAGGCTGCTGCGATGCACGATGCGATCGATAAACCCGTGTTCGAGCATGAACTCGGCCGACTGGAATCCCTCGGGCAGCTTGGCTTTGATCGTGTTCTCGATGACCCGCGGTCCGGCGAAACCGACCATCGCCCCCGGCTCGGCCAGATGGATATCTCCCAGCGAAGCGAAACTGGCGGCCACTCCGGCGGTCGTCGGGTCGGTCATGACCACGATGTATAATCCACCGGCCTCGTCCAGCCGGGCCACGGCGGCCGAGGTCTTGGCCATCTGGACCAGGGAAACCATCCCCTCCTGCATGCGGGCCCCGCCCGAGGCGGTTACCACCACCATGGGGATGTTTTCGTCCGCTGCCCGCTCGATGGCGGCGGTGATTTTTTCGCCCACGACCGCGCCCATCGAGGCCATAATGAAGAACGGATCCATGACGGCCAGGACGACCGGGCGGCCGCGAATAAACGCCTTGCCTACCACTACCGCCTCGCATTCCCCGGTAGCCTGCTGAACCTGTCGAATCCGATCCTTGTATTTAAGCCGCTCCTCGAATTTCAGCGGGTCGGTACTGACCAGGTCGGCCAAGAACTCCTCGAAGGTACCCTCGTCGGCCAGTTGCTTGATTCGCGTTCGGGCGGGGATTCGGTGATGATAGTCGCATTCGGGGCAGACATGGAGGGCTTCCTCCACCGCTTTTTGATAGACCGTCGCCCCGCACTTGGGACACTGGGTCCAGAGCCCCTTGGGTACATCCACCCGGGCGGCGCCGGGTTCCGTGGCTGTAACCGGCGGGGTCGATCCGCTACCCGCCGCTGGTATCGAAATTTCATCCGCCAAGGCCGGCGTCTCCTTTATCCCGACCACAACAAACCGAGCCGACGGACCCCCGCCGGCTCAAACCCCCACCCTTTTACGCATTTTTTCACATCTTGTCCACCCGCCGGGGTTCACGGTTTGCCGGACAAGGCAATACGAGAAAAACACACAATATAGAATTTCGGACCCTATGGTCGGTGGCCGGTCTACAGCATCCCGACCTGTTTGGCGTAGTTGAAGATGCCGCCGGCTTCGATGATCGGGGCCACGTCGCCCAGCGGCCGCAGGGCGTAGGTCTTGCCGGAACCGCGAACCCGCAGCACGTTTTCCGCCGGGAGGATTTCGACTTCCTCGCCCGTGGTGATTTCCGCGGGAGCGCCCGAGGCCCATTCAAATGGGATCAGATATCCGCCGTTGACCGAGTTGCGGTAGAAGATCCGGGCGTAGGACTCGGCCACCACCGCCTGAACCCCCGCTTCCGCGAGGGCCAGCGGAGCGTGCTCGCGAGAGCTGCCGCAGCCGAAGTTTTTCCCGCCGATCACGATACGAAACACGCTGGTCGTATTGGCCTCGTCGGATTGTTCCACGAAGGGAATATTCCCCTTGGGCAGACCCGCCTGGGCCGGGGGTACGCCGATCAGGGCATAGCGGCCGAACTGCTTGCGTTCCTCGGGAATGGCCGGGTTATACATCAGATAATGGGCTGGGATAATCTGGTCCGTATCGATGTTGTCGCCCAGTACGTAGGCTTTACCCGCTATCGATCGATTCATCTGTTTTCCTCGTGTCTGTCAGTCTGGCCGCCGTTGGTCATCGTGCCATAGGGGCGTATCCATTGCGGCCGGCTATTATACCGGGTTTGCGTGCATGGGGAACGGCCGCCGTCGCGAAAAAAACGGGCGAATCGTTGGTTGTCCGATCCGCCCGTCCGTTTTGCTGTTGAGTCATCAGCCGTCCGTCGTCGCGAAGCGTGGCTTCACGGCCGCTTCGAGGTGATCTCGAAGATGGACTGCGTTTTGACAATCGTGAAGTCCGAGGGGAAAACGTGGAACGATTGCACGTGCAACTCCCGATCCCGCGCTTCCCAGTCGATAAAGGTAAAGGGCACCAGGCTCTCGTCCTGCCCGACCCATTCCTCGAAATCGACCAGCATGCCCCGCGAGCTGGCGTAACGCAGCAGATCCCGGTGCGAGGCATGGAAGAGGTTCTGGTTCATCCGCTCGACCTGGGTGGAGAGGATGTACTGGGTTCCGTCGTCGAACTCCTCCTGGTGGTCACGCTCGCCGCGGAACTGGAAGGACGTGACCATCCCGTTCTGCGGCAATACCTCGATGTCATCCGTGGTCACTTCGGTGATGCAGCGGCCTTGGGATTCAAAGGTGACCGCATGAGCCAGACCCATAACCCAGATGTCCGCCTGATACGCCGGCCGCGCCAGGTGCCGATTCTTATGAATGCGAAACAGCTCCGGGTGCAGTGGCCGGCGGTATAGAACGAACTTCAAATCCGCCACGCGTTGTATGGTTTGACCAAGTTCCACGACAAAACCTCGACTTTCTCGGAACTTCCTCGAATTAAACACCGACTCGTGGTTAGCGTTGCATACTCAGCAAGCACTGCCGGGAGCGCTAGTACCTAGTAAACCCCCGTGCCAAGTCCCAAAGGCGGTGCGCATGAGCTTTATTATTTACCGGAAGGCTGTTGAGCGCCGCCCTGCTCATTCCCCGGTCGGACCCACCACGGCGGCTACTCCCTCCATGTAGGCGTGAGTGGGTGGTATGCTCCAAACCCTATTATAATGCTTTTCTCATCAAATACAAAGGTTTTTTTAAATAAAACACATTATTTAATAGCCAACTCGCCTTTTTATACGCTTAATAACTGTAAAAGGTTCCGACGAGTATAGGAAAAGACGGGCAACCGGCAGCCCGATAGTCGAAATCCGAAGTGTTGAGAGCAATATGGCAGCCTCCAAGAGGGCAAAGGATTCCATGAAAACTCCCACCGCAGCCATTGAGGGCAAAGGGTTAGCCACTCCCAAGCCTACCCGGCGGCGGGTTCTTCGCAAATTTTTAAACGGCGGGCTGGCCGCCACTCTGGGCGGGGCGGGCTATGTCTTCGGGATCGAACCGGTCTGGGTGGAAACGGTCCAAAAACCCATGCCAATTAAAAATCTACCCAAGGCTTTTGTGGGATTTTGCCTCGTGCAAATAAGCGATTTGCATATCGGGAGTGAAGTGCCATACGAATATTTGAGTAAATGCGTTTTTGAGGCGAACCAGAGGAATCCCGATCTGATCGTGGTCACGGGGGATATCGTTCATCATGGACAGAACCAATGGAATGAGGCGGCGGCCACTCTGCTTTCCAGCTTGACCGCCCGGCATGGGGTTGTGGCGGTTCTGGGTAATCACGATTGGGCGGCTTACTCTCCGGGGCAGGGCAAGGATTGGTGGGCGGACCGGGTCGCGACAGCCTTGCGGGCCAAGGGTGCGACCGTTTTGCGAAACGAGGCCATAAAACTTCATCGTGATGGGGCGGATTTGCATATCGTGGGTTTGGACGATTATTGGGGCGACCGTTTTGACCCCCAAACGGCTTTTGCCGACATCCCTGCCACCGCACCCTGTATTGCCCTTGTACACCAGCCGGACGCATTCCCGGAGTTGTTGGATACGCCTGCCTGTTGGATTTTGGCCGGCCATACCCACGGTGGGCAGGTCAATCTGCCCTTGTACGGTCCGCCGATCCTACCCACTCGCTGCAAGCAGTTCGTTGCCGGTCATTACCAGTTGTCCGGGAAGAACTTATATGTCAATCGAGGCCTTGGCTGGCTCAAGCGGGTGCGTTTCAATGCCCGTCCGGAAATTACCAAGTTTGTGTTATGCCAAGCATAGTCCGGTCGACCATAGGAGATACTGCGTCAGCTTGTTCCCTTCCTGTTACTCGTTGTTGCCGGGTTCAGCGAAAACCACAGCATTGATCCATCTGCTCTTCCTGGGTAATGGAATTCGGCGGCGGACAACTGACTTTCGTGCCGGTCATATAGCCGTTGAATTCAATGGAAGGTGGGTTGCCGTCAGACATGATCATGATAACCGAGGCGTTACCGACAATACGATCATGCTCCGGGGTTTCAAACCCCACATCGGAGAAAGTCTCCGAGTAACTGTAAGTCTTGTCCGTCACGATGGTGCATGAGGGATACACACCTCCCGGACCTTCTTGCAAATAATCGGGTGAAGTCCCGTAGCCGTTGATTTGCGTATCGATGGTATAGTGGCCGGTCAATGGATCGCTCCTTATATCCTGCTCGTAACTCGAATAGGAGGCCTCGAAAGCCGCCGTGTTCGGAGTCGAAAAACGTAGTTCTTCCGCCCAGCGTGTTGCCCCATTGCACCAGACATAGTGCCAGCGCCGATCGAGGATGCCATTGGCGTCGATCTGAATGATTATTTTCTGGCCGTCGAGTTGCTGCCCCGGGCCGACCAGCTCTATCTCCCAGCATCCGGCCAGCTGGGAAAGTAGATACCAGTCATCCGACTCGACGTCCGTTGAATCGTCGCCTTCGATCACCTGCTCTTCCTGGCTGTACACATTCGGATCGCTTTCATCGGGGCAATCCACCAGGAAACCCCGGGCGACGCCGACGATTTTGCGAAACCGTACGTCCCGCGTACCGTTACTGGAAATGGTGACCATTTGCTGGACCGTCTGATAGATCACCATGAATGCATCGGGCTCACCGAGGGGATTATTGAAAGTGCCTCCATCCAGACTGATCATGTCCGCGCGCTCGATCGTGTAAGCTTCTCCGAAAGTCGGCTCCACGCGTGCTTCACGCTCTAACGCCCAAGTCATGGAAAGCTCTTCATTTTCCTGATCGAAGTTGACGTTGGTTTCGATTCGTCTGACCTTTCCCGACATCGCCCCATCCTCGTTTTCCGTCGTCTGCTCGATAAAAGCCGGATCATTTTGCAGCAATCCGAATCGATAGAACTCATGGAGCGAGGAGCCGTTTTGCAGGTCGGATGACTGGTTCCAGACCCGATTCAAACCGCCCAGATCATTGATTTCATAAACCGCGAAATTCGGTTCGTTGGGTACAGGGCTGCCGTCGCTGGTCCGCAGCGGCACGAATTTGATCTCCCAGCAGCCTTTCATCGGGGACGAGGGCGGAGGCGTCGGCGTCGAGGGCATGCTTTCGAAGAACCGATCGATTTCGGCCTCCTGCTCCTCCGGGGTCATCTTTTCCGTATCCGACGGAGGAAGGCTGGACGCGGAATGGCCGAAATTCACGTTCACCTGATTGATCCGCACATCAGCATCGAAATTCGCGGTTATTTCGGTCGTTACCCTGACCGTGTTATTCAACAACGTGTCCAGCGCCGATGGGGACACTTCCTGAGCGGACTGGGCAACACTGACTTCATTGTTGGTGATGCTCAGATCGTATTCGCCCAGTAACGTGTCATCGACTTCCCGCTGGGTATCCGTGGCCGAAGCCGGCGCGACGTAAAAAGCGATTTTACCCGAGCCGTTCACCGGAATGGTTTGGGATCGCTTGATGATTTCAAGCTTGGTTCCGGTGATGACAATATCACTGGGTCGGAGGGTCAGGATGGCAAGCGCGGGCTTGTCCTTGGGAGCTTGTTCGAGTACCTGCGTCAAACAAGACCGACTGACCGTCTGCCCGGCCATGGTGGTGAGAACGCCGCCATCACCGAGGTTTAATGTTGAGTTTTTCCCGCCGGCAGTGGGTCCGCCGCCCGGAATGCCGCCCCCGGAACAACTGCCTAAAAGGCAGAGACCTGAAACGACGACCAGCAATACGTGTCCGATCAGGAAACGCACCTGGGTGTACATAAGGATTCTCCATCTCTAAAGGCTTCAAATGTATGCACTTATAACTGCTAAACGAAATGCCTGATCCGGAACACGATAGAAGGCGTAAGAAAGTGCCGGTATCGAAATCTCCGAGACCGCAAGGATTATTCTACCCACTGGCGTCAATTGGTCAATAAAAATATTGATCCGAAAAATTTTATCGGCGCCGACCGGACACTTTACGATGTAGTATAATCTATGAAATGGGCCATTGGGCATTGAAAGTATGTCATGCGCTTATTCCTGAAGGAGATAGAGCGATGCGACGGCTGGTAAGTTTGGGAATCGTGGGGCTTTTCGTGGCCATCAGTGGGGCGAATTGTATTTGGCCGTTCGGGGATACCGATTCACGAGAGGCCGGTTTGCGGAAATTCGAATCGGCCGAGGAGATGCGCGCGTTTTTGGCCAAGCAGGCCTCCAAACAGTATGAAACGCCTACGTATGACGGCGATATGATGTTCTTTGACAGCATGCCCTCGCCCTCGCCTTCGGACATGACGGCGAACGCGCAGGAAGATAGCGACGCGGGTTCCGGGGAGTCGACTTATTCCACGACGAATCTCCAGGAAATCGGCGTCGATGAAAGCGACATCATTAAAAACAACGGGCAGTACATTTACGTGCTCGAAAACAACACGATTCACGTGATCCAGGCCGCCCCGTCCGAGGAACTGGCCGAATTGGCGGTCATTTCGATCAAGGACACGCCCGATTCCTTTTATTTGTATGGGGACAAGCTGATTGTTCTATCCCGGAAATACTCCTGGTATCCGTATTACTACTACAATGATTACGGGCCCGTACCGGCTGTCGATACCGACGCGGGCAGTCCAGGAGATGCGGAAGAAGGAAAAGATGGAGAGGGAGAGGATAGTACGGACGCGGAGGAAGGCGAAGGGAGTGGCGAGGACGGAGAGCAGGGTGAGGAAGGTGAACCGGACGAAGAAGCTCCGGATGTCATCGGCGGGGAATGGAGCGACGGCTCGGAAACCATCGTAACCGTTATTGATGTCGCCGTTCCGGCCAATCCAAGCGTACTCTCGGAAGTTCGCATGGAAGGTGATTTGGTTTCCAGCCGGATGATCGACAACTATCTCTACGTGGTGATGACCACGACTCCCCTTATTCCCTGGTACATGGATGTCCAGGCCATCGAGGATATGACCTTGGATCAGTGGTTGCCGGATTATCAGGTAACCGATGCGGACGGCAAAGTTGTCGGAAGCGGGGATATTGCTTCCTGGGATAATTACTATCGGCCGGAAACTCCGGACGGCTACGGCATCACCACCGTGGCCACGGTCAATGTTGATGATCCGACCGGGCAGCCGGCGACGACGGGTATCACCGCCAACGCGGGGGTCATCTACGCCAGTACGCAATCGCTTTATGTCACGGATACCCAGTACGATTGGATGAGCGGCAGCGGCCGTAGCGACACGATCGTGCATAAACTCGGGTTTACCGAGGCGGCCACCGCCTATGTCGGCAGCGGGATCGTCCCCGGTCGCCCGTTGAATCAGTATTCCCTTGGCGAATATAACGATTACCTGCGGATCGCGACCACCTTGGAGACCTATACGTTTACCTCCAGCGACACGACCAACAGCGTTTATGTCATGGGCGTAAACGGCACGACCCTGGACGTTGTCGGACGGGTCGAGAATATCGCGCCGGGAGAGAATATCTACTCCGCCCGTTTCCTCGGCCCGCGCGGATTCTTGGTCACTTTCAAGGTGGTTGACCCGCTGTTCACGCTGGACCTGAGTGACCCGACCAACCCGCGAATCGTCGGAGAGTTGAAAGTCCCCGGCTACTCGGATCACATTCAACTTCTGGATGAGAACCATCTGCTGACCATTGGCAAGGACGCCCTGCCGGACCCGGCCGGTGGCGATTTTGCCTTGTATCAGGGCGTGCAACTATCCATCTTCGACATCACGAACATGGCCAATCCGCAGTTGATGCACAAGGAAATCATCGGAACCCGCGGCACCAACAGCGAAGCCAACTGGAACCCCAAGGCGTTTGTCTACTATCCCGCGAAACAGGCCCTGGCCTTCCCGCTGGATCTCTACGAGGGCGTCAATACCGGCTGGGAATACGGCACCTACACATTCAGCGGGCTATACGTCTACCGCGTGACCCTGGAGAACGGATTTGAACAACTCGGGCGCATCTCCTCGCGGCCGGAGGAGCAGGTGGATAACGACTGCTGGGTCTATTGGGGATTTACCCGCGGGGTGTTCATCAACAACAACGTGTACTCGGTCATGGATCGGGGAGTCAAGGTCGCCAGCCTGGACGACGTGAACACCCCGATCGGCTCGATCGAATACGCCAACGCTCCGGTCATCGAAGACAACTGCAATTGGTGGTATGGAGAGTTTATCGACATCATGCCGGTCGCCGAGGGAATCGAATAACCCCGGTTGTTCAACGATCGGTATCATCGGAGCGCAAGCGCGTGGACCGATACCGGGTGATGCGTCGAGCATCGGAAGGTCACCCGGTCACGATCTCGCGCTTGCCTTCCGTTTGAATACGCCGGTATCCATGCGTGGCCTATCGAAGATCCTCGGACCCGCCGCGGGCGCAAAACACCCTCCGGTCTTGTGACTCTGGAACCGGGTCGGCATTTAAACCAGGATCACGGCGTCGCTGGTTCCGAAAGCGTTGGGAACCAAGGCTTCGGCCTGCGGGTCGATCACCCACTGGTCGTCGACAATGAATTTGTAGCGATACTCCCCCGGCGGTAACTGGACTCGTTTCCGGAAGGAACCGTCTTTTTGCCGAGTCATCTTACCTTGGGCTGGTTGCCAATCGTTGAATGTACCTACCACGAACGCTTTTTTACATTGGCCATTGGGGGAGTAGACGAACGTGATCTGCGATTTTCCTTTTTTTTCGACCATGGTTCGCCCTTTCTTCGGTTGGGTTTCCCGGCGCGCCTCCTGCGCGACCATGTATCCGTACAAGGCGATTTTATGCGTAAAGGGTATAAGATTCCACCATGACAGGCGAAGTCGTGGAATCCGCGGGGATCGTCGGACCCGCGGTCGCGAGCGAGCCGCGTAAGTTATTATGAAAAATAGACTTGTGCATATCCGCGATCGCGATATTCTTGGCTGGGCGTGGCCGATAGTCGTTTGAGATTATCGCCGTCTGCCCTTATGATCGCTAGGGCGGCCCCGCTTGTGGATAACGCGGCCAGTATGACTCGAATTGTCACGGAAGATTCGCGGTATGTTGACACTCACTTTTCTTGGTGTCGGCTCGGCATTCGCGAAGCGAAATTTCGCATCCAATGCCTTGTTGGAAGCATGGTTACACGGGCCGGATCGACAATCCGTGCCCGACGAAACCCTGTTGATCGATTTTGGGGGCACCGGTCCGCTGGCCCTGTATACGCTCATGCAGCGGCCGGAATTCGCTTATATCGACGGTGGCGGACGGATTAACTATCGGGTAATCGATAAGGTTTTCGTCACGCATCTGCACGCGGACCATATCGGCGGCCTGGAGGAAATCGGCTTCGTCAGCGCTTATGCGCCCACCGGGCCAGGCCGGATCGCGCAAGCCAAGCCCGCGCTATACAGTTCGGCGCTTTTACTGGAGACCTTGTGGGAACACTGTTTGCGAGGGGGCATGGAAGCCAAGACGGGTGGACACGCCGGCTTGGGGGATTACTTTGACCTCCGGATTCTTTCGGAAGCGGGCCGGGACACGGCCGGGCGACCTTTACTCGAAACGATCCGCCTGCTGGATCGCTATGAAGTGCAGCCCTTCAGTACCGACCATCTCCACATCGAGCGGAAATATGACTGGCCTTCGTTCGGGCTGCATATAAAGGACCTTCAAACGGGGCAGGCCGCTTTCTTCTCCGGCGATTCCAAGTTTGAGCCGCAGGCCAACGGGCCTTTGTGGCAACAGGCCCAGGTTATTTTTCATGAAGTTCAGTTGCATGATTCCTCCGAACCGGTGCATGCCTTGTTGAGTGACCTGCGGACCCTGCCCGAGGACATTCGCCGCAAAATGTACCTCTATCATTACGGCGACGATTGGGACAACCCGGCTTTCGCGGATGTCACCCGACAATTCGCCGGTTTCGCCCAACCGGCCACGCGATATGCGCTATGCCCATAAGTTCAAATCCATCAGGACATCACAAGCGGCGGATTGTTGTCGGTGGCTTGGCAAACCGTGAAAAAGCGATTTTCCCGACAGCCTTGACCAACGGCATCAAAAGGCGTATTTTCCCTGCTTTGAAAGAGGGATTTTCGCGTGGAAAATTCCCTGTGTTAGGGTTTTTCAGTATCAGTTTAAGCATCAGGAGGTCAGACAATGGCCATTCGTGTCGGAATCAACGGATTTGGACGCATCGGCCGGCTCGTTTTGCGGGCAGCCATGGAAGATAAGGATCTGGAATTCGTCGCGGTCAACGACGTGGTGCCCGCGGAAAATCTGGCTTATCTACTGAAATACGATTCGACCCACGGCCGGGCCAAGGTGGATATCCGGGCCGACGGCGAAAATATCGTTATCGCCGGCAAGAAAATCAAATGCCTGTCGGTCATGGATCCCGCCCAGTTGCCTTGGAAGGACCTCAAGGTTGATTACGTGGTCGAATCGACCGGCAAGTTCACCGACCGTGCCGGGGCCGGCAAGCACCTGCAAGCCGGGGCCAAGCGGGTCATCATTTCCGCGCCGGCCAAGGACAAGGACATCCCCACGTTCGTCATGGGCGTCAACGAGGATAAGTTTAACGCGGCCGCCGATACGATCGTCTCCAACGCCAGTTGTACGACGAACTGTTTGGCTCCGGTGGTCAAGGTGGTTTTGGATAACTTTGGCATCGCCGAAGGCCTGATGACCACCATCCATGCCATGACCGCGACTCAGCCGACCGTGGACGGCCCGAGCAAGAAGGATCTGCGCGGCGGCCGTGGCGCATCCCAGAACGCGATTCCGGCCTCGACCGGCGCGGCCAAGGCCGTGGCTTTGTGTATCCCCGAGGTCAAGGGCAAGCTCACCGGCATGGCCTTCCGGATTCCGACGGCGGACGTATCGGCCGTCGATCTGACCATCCGGACGGAAAAACCCACCTCGATGCAGGCGATCAACGCGGCCATGAAGGCCGCCGCCGACGGCAAGATGAAGGGCTTCCTCGGCTACACCGATGAGCCGGTGGTCAGCAGCGATTTCATCGGCTGCTCGCTGTCGAGCATTTACGACGCCACCGCGGGCATCGAGCTCAACGACCGCTTCTTCAAGCTCATCTCCTGGTACGACAACGAGATGGGCTATAGCTGCCGGGTCAACGACCTGATGAAGTTCATCGGGAGGAAGGACGGGCTGCTGTAAGCATGAGCGGCGGGTCTCTTTGTAAGACGAATTAAAAAAACATTACGCGGCGGATTTGCAGTAGTTCCCCTGAGGCCCGTGGATGTCCGCCGCGTGCATGTCGAAAATGACCGTGCGGCCCGGCGGGAAGATCGAGGTTTTGGCCCCGATCTTCCCGCGGGCCAACCGGTTGAGGCGACCGTCATTGAGACGGACGCCGAAAAAGCAACCGGAAGATCGATCCCGCAAATCCTGGCCGAGTGTCCCGCCGGCGTTTCGTTCAGAACGGCGGATGAAGCGGATACCCCTATTCGAGAAGATCACGATTCGTGGAGTCTTGAACCCCGCCCTCATCGGGACTGGTCTACGTTGACGTTAATTGCGTCATCTATGCTGTCCAGCATATAACAGGAGCGTTTTCGCCGTCGTGGGCAGAGTAAGTTTGAAGGCCGATTCATCAGTGTGCCAACCGCGGAAGATGTGATTGTAACCAAGCTGCGCTGGATTCCATGCTCACCGCGTACCAAGGATATTCAGGATGTGCTGAATGTCCTGGCCGTCCAGCGGGATGGTCTGGATTGGGATTACATCCACCGATGATGCACCGAACACGGAACCTTAACCCTGCTCGAAGAACTTCGCGACCGAATTCCACCTGCCTGAACACATCAACCGGACTCCCAGCATGCACAAGCTGATTCTTAACTGCTCTCTCGGGTGCCCCGTCTCCGCGCGGGGCTAATCCCCGCGAACTGGAACGTGTTGTTCCTCTCCATGGGGGGGTAGGACACCCACCCCAATACTGACCGCCGCAATTGTCCGCCAGGCCATTTTGCCTGATGACTTTTACCCCGCTCGGGAATATCATTGATATCTGGTTTCCTGGCATGGGATGGGAAAGATGATTCAGATCGGAAAACCAATTCATTATCGGATGCTGGCGGCCGGGCTGGTCCTATTACTGGGTGCCTGCGCCGGCGAGTTCGATACATCGGACGCGCAGGGCAATATCGCTCTGCCATTATTTATGGGGCCGGGCGGGGCCGGGGTGGCCGACGTTTCCGAGGGTCCCGATTGTGTCGTCATTACCGAGCCGGCCACGAATATCCAGAGTCAAATGCTCGAGGCCCTCAATGCCTACCGTGCCGAATACGGCCTCGAACCGCTGATTTACTCCCGGCGACTCGAACAGGCCATCAGCCGGCACGTCGAGGACCTCTATCAACGTCAGTTTTTCGACCACACTAATCCGGACGGTAAAACCCCCGGTGACCGGGCCGTCGATGCCGGATTCTGTCACGTCTATGTCGGCGAGAATATCGCCGCCGGCCAGATTGACGTCGAGGCCGTCATGCAGGCCTGGAAAAATAGTCCCGGCCACAACAAGAACA
>CAZXSA010000077.1:0-19755 GCA_964642815.1 uncultured Planctomycetales bacterium
AGGTCTGGATAGAGACCACGATCAGCTACCGCGGATCGGAAAGCGGTACGTTGCGTCTGAGCTGTCCCACCGAGTTCTCCGCCCTGCTGGCCGCGAATCTACTCGGCATCGATCCGGAGGATCCCGACGCCGAAACCAAGGCGGAGGACGCGGTTAAGGAATTCATGAACATCGTCTGCGGGCAGTTGATCACCACGTGGTACGGGTCCGAGGAAATTTTTGATCTGACCATCCCGCAAACCAATGTGCTGGTGGAATCCCCGAATTTCTCCGGCCCCGTCGAGGACAACGTCACCCAGCTCTCCGTGGAAGGTCATCAGGTCCAGTTGGTTCATACCCCTCTGGTCGCGGCGAACGTGGGGTAAGCGAAAATCGTTCACAAAAGGAACGGGGAAATGGTGTCCACCGATATCCAGGATTTGACCCGCGAGGATTATGAACTATTTCGCCGCCTGGTCTACGCTCACAGCGGGATCAATCTTGGTGATCAGAAAATGCAGCTCGTCCGCGCTCGCCTGGGTAAACGCGTGCGTTCCGGTGGCTTCAAGTCCTTTCGCGAATACTACCGCCATGTGGAAAACGATCCGAGCGGACAGGAGCTTTGCTCGCTGTTGGACGCGATTTCGACCAACACCACCCATCTGTTTCGCGAAATCCGCCACTTCAAGCTGCTGGCGGATATCCTTGCGAAGATGATGGACAACCGCAAATGGCGCTCCGAGCATAACACCGTCCGCATTTGGAGCGCCGCCTGTTCCAGCGGCGAGGAGCCTCACTCCATCGCCATGGTCACTCACCACGCGTTGCAGCGCCACCCGGGCATTGCGATTAAGATTCTGGCCACGGATATTTCGCTGCAAATGCTCAGCCGCGCCCAATTGGGTATGTACGATACCCACCGCGTCGGCACCGTACCTCCGGAATTTCGTCAGCGATATCTGAAAAAGGTTCAAGGCGAGGACGGGCAAACCTATCTGCAACTGGTTCCCGAACTGCGCCGGTTGATTACCTTTTCGCGATTCAATCTCATGACCCCGTCGTTCCCGTTTCGGCACGGTTTCGATGTCATTTTCTGCCGGAACGTGATGATCTATTTCGATCGAACCACGCAGCAGACCCTGGTCAACAAACTGGCTCAACACCTTCGCGCCGGTGGATATTTGATGATCGGGCACTCGGAAAGCCTGAACAACCTGGCCCAGCCGCTGAGCTATGTCGAGCCGACCGTTTACCGCAAGCCCGGCGGATGAGGCAACATGAATCGGAGGCCGGGCAACCGGTCATAAGGAAAAACGAGCACTCATGAAACCATCCGGCGCCATCAAGACCCTCATCGTGGACGACTCACCCCTGGTGCGTTCAATCCTCACCCGCGTTCTGGATGGGGCCAAGGATATCGAAGTGGTCGGCGGGGCCAAGGATCCCTTTGAAGCCCGGGAAATGATCATCAATTATCGGCCCGATGTCATTATTCTCGATATTGAAATGCCGCGCATGGACGGGATCACCTTCCTGCGCAAACTCATGGAACACTATCCCGTCCCGGTCATCATGTGCAGCGGGGTGGCCCCGGAGAACAGCCGCAATGCCCTTGAGGCCATCGAGATCGGAGCGGTTGATGTCGTCGCCAAACCCTCGGCCGGCGGCAGTTCCGCCCTGCGTCAGTTGGCCGAAGACCTGACCGATAAAATTCGCGCCGCGGCGATGGCCATGCCCGCGCGACCCAAAATCAACATTCCTCAAGCATCGGCGCCGGTTTCCTTCCTCGCCGCCGGTCTCGATCCGGCCAAATACGTGGTTGCGATCGGCGCTTCCACCGGCGGCACCGAGGCCATTCGGGCCGTGCTGCAAAACGCCCCGGCCGATTTCCCACCGGTGGTCATGGTTCAGCACATGCCCGAAGGGTTCACTCAGTCCTTCGCCGAAAGACTTAACGGCCTCAGCGCCTTGCGCGTCACCGAGGCGGTTGACGGCGATATCCTAGCGCCCGGCCATGCCTTCCTGGCCCGCGGCGGTATCCAGATGAGGGTGGTCAATCGAGCCGGCAAATGCCGCATCACCTACGGATCGGACGAACCCGTGAACCGACATTGTCCGAGCGTCGATGTACTCTTCGATTCCGTGGCCGAACAGATCGGCTCGCGGGCGGTCGGTGTTCTCCTCACCGGCATGGGGGCCGATGGCGCCCGTGGGCTGCTCAAGATGCATCAGGCCGGCGCCCATACCATCGCTCAGAACCAGGCCAGTTGCGTGGTTTTCGGAATGCCCAAAGTCGCCATCGAACTCGGTGGCGCCGAACATCAGTGCTCCCCCCCCGAAGTCCCGCGCGCCATCATACAAATGCTTCGCGCCAAACCGAAAACCCGTGTACCCGCCCATACGTAACACACCCGGCATGGCCACGCTTCTGAACCCATATCGGCTCACGATTCCAGCCTCAATAACTCATTTTTCGTAATCCACAAGAAACCTTGGTATTCATCCTTTGCTTCGGTTACACTTAGGGTTTCCGAGACAACCAGCCGTAAGCGCTGGTTCATATTCGTGCATCTGGCCACCGGAGGATTCCATAATGGCGGAGATCAGCAATATTCAGGGGCCGCGAATCTCGTGGATTCAATCGGCGGCTCTGACACTTTTACGTTTGCTTATCGGCGGCCATTTGTTTTACGAAGGTATAAGCAAGCTGCTGGCCGCCGATTGGACCGCCGGTGGTTACCTTGCCCGCTCCAACTGGTTCCTCGCTGATTTCTACCGTTCGATCGCGGCCGACCCGGCCACGTTGAATATAGTCGATCAACTCAATATCTGGGGGCTGATCCTCCTTGGGGCGGCCTTACTGCTGGGCTTTCTGCCGCGACTGGCCGGCTTTTTCGGAGCGATTCTCCTGCTGATGTATTGGGCCACTTTTAATCCCTGGTACGGCCCACCCTACGGCGGCTCGATGGAAGGCAACTACTTCATTATCAACATGGTGTTGATCGAGGCCGTAGCCTTGCTGGTCCTGACCATCTTTCCGGTCGGTTCAACTTTTCGGCTGGATCGGATGATCCTCGCATTGGTTCGTCTGTTTCAGCCACGTGATGCCGCTTCAACCTCCGGGCATGTCGCCAAGGATACCAGCCCTTCTCTTGGTCGCCGTCGGGTGGTCGGTACCTTGCTCTCCTTACCGCTAATCGGCGCCTACTTCGGTGGGCTTTTCTACCGGCGACATACGGACCGTGAGTCCGTGCAGGCCATCACCGGGGCCACTATCAGAGTCCCTGAAGCCCAACTCAGCAGCCTTAAGGGCCAACTTCCCCAGGGCAAGCTCGGTCAGCTCAATATCAGCCGCATGTTTCTCGGTAGCAATCTGATCGGCGGATGGAGCCATGCCCGCGATCTGATTTACGTGTCGAAATTGTTCAAGGCCTACAATACCGAAAGGAAGATATTCGAAACCTTCGAGTTGGCCGAGCAGGCGGGGATCAACATGATTAACCTTGTCTGTCTGCCGGACAACAACCAACTGGCCGTGCTCAACAAGTATCACAAACTCACGGGCGGGAAAATGCAGTCGATGTGCCAGATCATCGGCCGTACCATGGATGACGATCTGATAAAAGGAATCGATTTCGCCATCGCCAACGGCACCACTACTTTGTATATCCAAGGAGCGACCACCGATCGTTTCGTGAAAGGGAATAGAGTGGACAAGCTGGCCGAGGCCGTCGCTTACGGCCGCGAGAAGGGGTATGTCTTCGGCCTGGGGGCGCATTCCATCCAATCGCTGATCGCCTGCGAGCAGGCCGGCATCGACGCGGATTATTACGTCAAGACCCTGCATCATGATCGATACTGGTCGGCCATCCCCCGCGAGCAGCGCGAGGAGTTCTCCGTGGACGGACAGAAGAACCTGGACCACGACCGGTTCCATGACAACATCTTCGACCTCTTCCCCGAGCAGACGATCGATTTCATGGCCAAGACGAACAAGCCTTTCGTCGCGTTCAAAGTCCTGGCCGGTGGGGCCATCGCTCCGGGCAAGAGTGACAAGGTCCATTCTGCGGGAGACGGGTTCCGGTTCGCGTTTGAAAACGGGGCGGATTTCATCTGCGTCGGCATGTTCGATTTCCAGATCGTCGAGGACGTGAACATCGCCTGCGACGTACTCGCCGACCTCGGCAAACGCCAGCGATCCTGGATGGCCTGAGCCTGTGACGCGTGTACCAGCCCGAAGCGCTAGCGAGGGTTTTCTTTACCAGCCCGAAGCGCTAGCGAGGGTTTTCTTTACCAGCCCGAAGCAGTTTTATCTCGCCTGCCTCGCCGTGGCGGGCCTTGGCGGGCGAGCGAGGGTGTCGAATGGGGAGCGGGGGAGACAATGAGCCGGGGGGATCATACACAATTCAAGCCCGACATAATTTATCCACGGAGGCAGAAGCTTCCGCCTCCCTTGTCATCGCTCCCCCACCTCGAAACGAGATTAGCACCCGGCCCCTCGGCTAACCACGTTGTGTAGTCGGTTCCGTTTCAAGGGATCGAGCGGGTGTTCCGTATTCTCTGGTCCGCCATTTCCATTGGACCATTTCACTATCCAGGAAATCCTGCATGCTACCATCATCGGCCTCGACGCCCTGCAAGATGCGTTGGATGGAGCGGTTACCCAAGGTCGGGTGAGACCATTCAAAAGTGGGTTCTATCCCAGCAAGGGTACGGATAAGGTAAAGTCCGAGGTCACGATCGCCTTCAAGGATGTGGACGGCGGCGACGTTCAATACAAGTCTATTGTGATGGTTGTGGTAGGATCCGGAGAACTTTTGGTGCTGAGCAATGATTTCCGGATTGCTAACGACTTCGATTCTCCAGGCGTCTATGTCCGTAATAGTAGATGCCGCCTTGGTTACGGCAAAAAGGCGAACACGCTTCAGTTCGTGATCGCGTATGACATTAATATTGGCTGCCGAGAAATTAGCGGCGGTTACCCTGTTGTGCTCATCATTCTCTATCTTCATTCCATACAGCAGGAGTCCAGCCAGTACCAAAAGGCTGACGGTTGTTATCAAAAAGACAATCGCTAATACCATCCATACGGTTTTCATGATTTACCTATGCTCGAAAAGAGTTATATGGTTTTCCCATAACGTGAGAAATATTTGAGCCCCGTCGCCCTTTCCGATTTTCCTTGCCGTCTATTGATCCTTTGCCCAATTGCCTCTACAGGCGCAGGCAACAACCCGAATAACAACGTTAAATTTATCATAAACAACGGGGGTATGCCATGAAACATGAACTTTACTGATATAAAATATCGCATGACATGTTAAGATGTCCTATCATCAGCCAGCCGAAAACCCACCTTCCCGCCGCTTCGTCCTCCCATCTCTCCGTTCTGCGTTGTTCTCGTCGCTGGCCTGTGAAATCATTGACTTTCCAGCCGGTCGCGGATACGGTTTTACGGCAGAGGTGAATTGATCATGAGCCGCATGAGGCGGCCGGGGCGGCGGGATCCGGGCGGGGCCGGCGGGTGTTTAACCATGATCGGTCACCTCGCCACGACGCCGGATATTTCCAGCCGCTAGAGAATGCATCCTAAAACCCTATCGCATCGGCCCCGACGGGCCGACGAGCACCGGCGAGACAAAGTTTACCCGCCGTGGCGCGGGGCCAGCCGGGTTTCAGGATGACTTCTAAATCGGATTATTGAAACCGCACACAACGATTAAGCGGAGTGTCGAGAATCATGAGGACCGGTTGCATGTTCAGGCCTTTTATCTTTAGGAGCGTGGTTTTGCTGGGTTTGCTGGTTTCGACGGCCGTCGGTCAGAGCCCGGAAAAGCCGAAGCTGGACACCGTCCGCAAGGGAGCGTTTACCGGCCGGGACCGCGACACGACGCGGGCCTGGTTGGAGCAGGAAATCAAGAGCTTATTCGAGGCCCCCGATGCCTCGAAAACGATCCAACAGGGCGCGCAATTATTCTTCGCGACCGATGGGCTGGTACCCAACTATCTGGCGACAGACACCAACAGGGCTTTTCAGCAGGGTATCGCGGAGATCGTGGCGGCAGCCTTTAAATCCGCGTTTCAGGCCGCCCCGGCTGATATCAGCAAGCGCAATCCCCTGGCGACCACTTATACGCTTATGGCCTTGAAGGCCTTCAACGATCCGCGGGTCTCGCTGGACTGCTTCACGGTGGCTTTGTCCGATCCATTCCCGGGCGTGCGGCTGGCGGCGCTGGACGGCCTGATGGCCATCTGGGAACCGCTGGCCACCGCTCAAAAGCAGGCAATCCTGAACCAGTTGCAGAGTCTGGCGGTTAAGGAAACCGACGGAGCCACCCTGAGCCGCATGTATACCGCCCTGACCCAACAGCAGGATCCATCCCGACTCAGGCAAACCGCCGAGACGATCCTGAAAATCCTGGACGCCCGCCTGGCCGATGGAGAGCGTAACGGACGACCTCCCCTGCTCGCCGATACGCAAGCGATCGGCTGGCTGAGTAACAATATCAATCAATTCAAAAACGACCCGATTTATAACATGATCGTACTGGCCGCCGCCCGGTTGCTTGCCGACGCATGTGAAATCTATGTCAACGAAGTACACAGCCCGACGCGCGCACAGGAGCTGGAGGTCATCATCCATCAGGCCGACGAGGAAATGAAAAAAATCGCCAAGGCCGCGGAAAAGGCTCCTCCCTCGACCCCGGATATTGCCAATACCATGCGCCGAACCCCCGGCGAAGAACGCAAAAACAAGGTGCGGGATGAGCTGGCCAACTGGATCGGCGACACCGTTCGCAAAGGCCATCTGAACCAGGCGCCGTTCACGCTGTCGTCCGGTCTGGTACAGGAGCGGGTGGCCCGTTCAACCGGCGAAGGGGGCGGTCAACCCGGGCCGACGGCCACCCGCTGATACGGCTAACCCGGAAGATAAGGACCAAACCATGCCCCTGCCGATGGTGGCCATAGTCGGACGCCCCAACGTGGGCAAGAGCTCGCTGCTGAACATGCTGGTTGGCCGGCGCATCAGCATCGTCGATCCCACCGCGGGGGTCACCCGCGACCGGATCACGGGTTTATGCGCGTATGGGGACAACTATTTCGATCTGGTGGATACCGGCGGGTACGGCATCGTGGATCGCGACGATCTGGGTGAACAGGTGGAGCAGCAGATTCGCTTCGCGGTTCAGGAGGCGGCCTTGATCCTGTTCGTGGTGGACGCCCGCGACGGCCTGATGCCGCTGGACCAGAAAGTGGCCGAATGGCTGCGCGGTTTCGAGCGGCCGACGCTGCTGCTGGCCAATAAGGTCGACGCGGACAACGTCCAGACCGAGTTGGGAGATTTCCATCGTCTGGGTTTCGGCCCCCCCCTGCCGGTTTCCGCCCAGCACCGGCGCGGTGAAACCGCGATCAAGGACTGGATCGTCGAACATCTGCCGCCAGGGCAGGACCGTGACGGGCTCGTCGAGCCGGTCATGAAAATCGCCCTGGTCGGCCGTCGCAACGTGGGCAAGAGCAGTTTCATTAACGCGCTGGCCGGTCAGGAACGCGTGATCGTGTCCGAAACACCGGGGACCACCCGCGACGCGGTCGACGTTCGCTTCGAGCGCGAAGGGAACGTTTGTATCGCCATCGATACGGCCGGCGTGCGCAAGAAAAGCAAGCAATCGGACGATATCGAGTTTTATAGCCACCATCGCGCCGAGTTGTCCATCCGTCGGGCCGACGTGGTTCTCCTGCTCATCGATTCCACCGAGGACGTCACCCAGGTGGACAAGCACCTGGCCCGCTACATCGCCGAGCAACTCAAGCCCTGCATTCTGGTGGTCAACAAATGGGATTTGGCCAAGGACCGGGCCACCACCGACGATTATGGCGAATACCTCTTGAAAGTTCTTCCCGGTCTGCACTACGCCCCGGTCGCGTTCACCACCGCGACCGAGAGTAAAAATATCCAGTCGGTGATCGACCTGGCCGCCGCCCTGTTCAAGCAGGCCCGGACCCGCGTATCCACCGGCGAACTGAACGCGGTGATCTCCACGGTGATGGAAACCAACCAGCCAAGCCCCAAGCGCGGACGAGGGACGTTGAAAATCCTCTACGCGACGCAGGTGGGTACCTGTCCGCCGTCCATCGTTTTGTTCGTGAACGAGCCGGAACGGGCCACCCCCTCGTTTCAGCGTTTTCTTCTGGGGCGGCTGCGGGACATGCTGCCTTTCGGAGAGGTGCCCATTCGTCTGCTCTTCCGCGGCCGCCGATCCATGAAACAACATTCGGAAACGACCCGCCCATGAGTCCTTTTGAATCCATTCGCCTGCGACTCTCGGACGGCTATGAGGCCTACACCCGCCTGTGGCAACCGGCCGCCCCGCGGGGGGCGATTCTGTATCTGCACGGGATTCAATCGCACGGACGCTGGTTCGAGGCTTCCGCTCAACGGCTGGCCGAGGCGGGTTTCGCGGTCTTGCTCCCTGATCGGCGGGGCAGTGGACGGAACGAAATCGATCGCGGCCACGCGGCATCGGCGTATCTGCTCCTGCGCGATGCGACCGACGCCATGGATGAACTGCACACGCGTACGGGCTTCGATCGCTTCCATGTGCTCGGCGTAAGCTGGGGCGGCAAACTGGCCGCTGCCTTGTACGGCCATGCACCCGCCCGCATCGCCAGCCTGACCCTGGTCGCCCCGGGACTGTTCCCCAAGGTGGACTTGCCTTTCAGGACCAAGCTGCATGTCGGCTGGTCCGCCTTGGCGTGGCGTAAGACCCTGTTCGATATACCCCTGAACGATCCCCAATTATTCACGGCCAACGTGGAGCGGCAGGCTTTCCTACGTAATGATCCGCTGGCCTTACACCAAGTGACGGCGGCCTTTCTGCTGACCTCGCGCAAAATGGACAAGCTCGCTCAGAAGACCTCCCGCTTTTCTGCCGGCCCGCCCCTGCGTCTCTTCCTGGCCGGCCGCGATCATATCATTCATAACGACCGGACCCGGCGGTTCATAACCGGCCTCAACTGGCCTCACAAGGAGATCACCGAATACTCGAACGCCGAGCATACCCTCGAATTTGAGGTGGATCCGGAACCGTATTTTAGGGATCTAATCGAATGGATGGATAAGGCTAATCATCCTTGAATCGCTCTGAATAATGGCCGCCCCGCAACATTGGCACGTGGTGCATTCTCCGGCCAATCAGGTATACTCATGGCCTGGAGCCCAATGGTGATTGATTGACGAGGGAAAGCATGCCCCGCATCCAGGTTCTGTCCGATTTATTGGTCAACAAGATCGCCGCCGGCGAGGTAATCGAACGACCGGCCAGCGTGGTCAAGGAGTTGGTGGAAAACAGCCTTGACGCGGGGGCCCGGCACATTGAAATCGCGATCGAACAGGGCGGGCAAAAGCTGATCCGGGTCACCGACGATGGGGAGGGGATGGGTCGCGAGGATCTCGCCCTGTGCATTTACCCTCACGCCACGAGCAAAATCCAGTCCGAGGACGATCTGACCCGAATCCGAACGATGGGTTTTCGCGGCGAAGCCTTGGCCAGTATCGCCTCCATCGCCCAGATGCGGATCGTCTCCCGGCGCAGGGACACGGACGAGGCCCACGAAATTCGCGCGGCCGGCGATCGAATCGAGCCATTGAGCGCGGCCGCCGGCCCACCCGGCACTTCCATAGAGATTCGCGAATTATTTTTCAACGTGCCCGCCCGGCAGAAATTTCTCCGCACCGCTCAAACCGAGATGGGGCATATCAGTGAACAGGTCGCGCGCATTGCCCTGGTCCACCCGGAGGTCGAGTTTCGCGTAACGCATAACGGCCGGGTCGTCCACCACTTGCGGGCCACCGATCAGATGCGCGGCCGTATCGCCGACTTTTTCGGCCGGGAGCTCGCCGAGAATTTGCTCAGCCTATCGCGGTCGGAACGCGGTTTGACCATCAGCGGCCTCGCGGGGTTGCCGGCCGACAGCCGGTCCTCGCAGAAGTGGCAGTATATTTTTCTCAACGGAAGGTATATCCGCGATCGCTTTATCAGCCACGCCGTCCGCGAAGCCTATCGCGGTCTGATGGATCCGAGCCGCTATCCGGTCATTTTTCTGGCCTTGACCGTTAATCCCGACACCGTGGACGTGAACGTGCATCCGACCAAGATCGAGGTCCGCTGGCGAGACTCGAACATTATCTATTCGCAGGTGCTCTCGTGTCTGCGCGACCGGTTCCTGAATGCCGACCTGACGGCGAACTTAAAAATGGGGCCGTCCCCCGCCGATACGCCTGATAAAGAGGAAGGTGAAAGCGAAGAGGCGGCCGAAGCCCGCCGGCGGGAAATTCGGGAATCCATCGCCGATTTTTTCAAACGGGCCACGCCGATCATCGGCCCCGGTTCTTCGCCCGACGCCTCGCCATCGTTTGGCGGTTCGCCTCGGATAGGCCCGTCCGCGGGCTTCTCGCACAGGTCTTTCGCCCCGTCGTTTCCACCCGTTCAAGCAACGGGTTCGTTCATACCCGAACAGACGCTACCGGCTTATAGCGTGAAACCCGAGGCTCCCGCCGCCGGGCAGGCCATCCAGATTCATAACACCTATCTCGTCGCCGAGACGGGCGAGGGCGTGGTTATCATCGACCAGCACGCCTTGCATGAGCGGATTCTGTTCGAGCAGTTGTCCGAGCAATTTTCGCGCGGCCCGCTGGAGGCCCAGCGGCTGCTTATCCCGGAAACGGTCGAAGTTTCGCCCGACCAGATCGCGGTCATCGAGGAGCACGAGGAAACCCTCGAACGGCTGGGTTTCGAGCTGTCTCCCTACGGTCCCGGCACGCTGGCCATCCACGCCGCCCCCACCCTCCTGAAAGAAGAACGGATGGCCGATTTCGCTCGGGACATGCTGGATCGGTTGGCGGACCAATCCAATCCAACCAGCACGGAGCAGATCATCAACGACCTATTGAGCATGATGGCCTGCAAGGCGGCGGTCAAAGCCGGCGATCGGCTGACGGCCGAGGAAATCACCGCCCTGATGGTCAAACGCCACCTCGTCGACCGCGGCAGTAATTGCCCCCACGGCCGGCCGACCTCGCTTCGACTGTCGATCGACGATCTGGAAAAGCAATTTAAGAGAGTGTAAAGCGGTTAGAAGTCAGCTATCAGCGGTCAGGTTTCAGTGAACAGTTTTCAGTGGTCAGAATTCTTTTACCGAGACGGATAACCAATTCACTTCGATTGTTTGCGAATAATCATGTCGAAGTTCGTAATCATGGAACGGTAGGTGCCGGCAACGACCGCGCCGTACAGGCCGACGGCGATGGCCGTACCCACGAACATGAATATCTGGATATCCACTGGAACAAGGCTGTCGGTCGCCTTTAGCATGAGGTCGGGATTGACCAGCATGACAATCGCGCCGACAAAGGTCACCGGCGCGGTCAGAGCGGCCAGTTCGGTCACATTGCCTTCCACCGCGGCATATGCGCACATGCCCAAGCCAAAAGCGACCAGGACCATGATGCCCACGGTAGCCAAAACAGCCTGGACCGAGCCTTTACTCTTGAGCGACAGGTGTAGACCGAGTACCGAGATAACCGCGGAATAGACCAGCAGTAAAAAGGGTAGATACAGGGCGGAACTGAGCGGGATAATCGGGTTAGGGGTCTTGCGGATCAGGTCAAAAACGGCGGCCAAGAGCACGGTGGCCGCCGGGACGGCCATCAGAGGTACGGCAAAGCTCACCAGTCCGCGGAGCTTGCCCCAGATGATGTACTGAGAAGTCAGCGGCGTGGTCAACAACAGTTCCATGGTGCCGGCCTCGCGTTCGCGGCTGATGGCGGTGGCCGCCGTGTTGGCCAGCATCAGCAGAACGGTTATAAATTCAACGATCACGATAGCGGTCAACCAATTTCGCGCATCGGACAAGGCGGCAAACCAGCCGCCACCGTAAGCAATCACAAAGAGTATACCGGCGATCCCCCCGCCGATCAGATACGAATAGCGGACCAGATTGCTGCTGGCAGCGCTGGCCCGCGTGACCGCCTCGCGCCAGGCAACCGGATTGGACCAGACGTGCCGGGCACGACGCATGCGTTCGCCTTCGCTGCCCGCGCGAACGCGCCACGGCAGCAGGCGGCGCCAGAACGTCGGCTCGCCCTGCTTGGCCCCCCGCCGCACGAAAATGGTGGCAAAGGCGATCAGCAGTGTGGAAACCACGAAAGACATCACCATGAAGGCCTTTTGCGGAGTGGCCAGCATGACATTGAACGGCCATGAATAACCGGCGACAACGGACGGGTCCGGGGGCTCGATCAGGTTCATCGCCACCACTTGAGCCAGAAAAGGATGGAAAGGGGCCAGCCAGCTCATCTTGGTGCCGAGCACGTAGGTTTTTGACCATGCCCCCGCCAGCCCTCCCACCAGCAGGAAAAAGGCGATACCCAGGTAGAACGAGAATATCGTCCCGCGCGTTCCAACGCGCATGACGCTGATGGTGATGGCCAATGAACCGGTCAGCAGCGCGGTGCAGGCGGCGATGCCGAAACTCAGAAAGATCTGTTCGCTGGTCACTCCGCCGAAGAGCATGGTGATACAGAAAATCGGCAACCCCGCAAGCAGCAACATAAGCACGAAAAACAGCCGACCCATCAGCGAGCCGAGCACGATCTGGGCGTTGGTCAGCGGCGTGGTCAACAGGACGTTAAACGTCTCCGCGTCCTTTTCCTGGGAGATGGCCCCAGCGGTGAATACCGGAGCGAGAAAGCACATCATGGCCAGTTGCAACAAGGATATCCAGGCGAAGATGTGCGTACCGGCCTTGGCGATGTTGGACAATGATCCGCCGGTCCCGCCCATGAACGAGTATTGCACCATGATCAGGACGAACAACAGAATCAGCAGATAACCGGCTCGGACCCACAGGTGCTGGGCGCGCCGGCTCCCGCCCTGGACCACGCGTACCACGATCGGATTACCGGGCAGCAGCCGCCACAACGAAAGCCCCAGATGGTCAATCAACATCCGCATTCTTTTTCACCATAAATCCGATGGAACAAATCGCTAACGGCCATCTAATCCGGTCCGTACACGCAACGTATCATGCAAGCTGTTCGCCCCCTCCCCCCGTCTTCCCCTCTCCCTCTCATCCCGGCATATCAAGCAACTTCTCGGACCCAATACTCCCGCTCTCACCGCCCACCCATACCCAGCGCCTCGGCGTCGATCTCGTCGGGCGGCAAACCGTGCTCGGCTACGGCGTTCTGTACGGTTTCCATGGCCGCCCGCCGCTGCTCGGGTGTCACCAAAGCCATAATCGCATCAATGCATTCCTTGCCCATATCCGAAACCGGCTGAATCATCTCATCAAAATCACGCTGCAAATGATAGAACCATGGCCCATACGGCTGATCCCGGAATTCACTTTGAAAAGAATACATCATCCGGTTTCGACGGATGCGTTCCTTTAATTCGTCGGTCATCAGCTCCCGGTAACGCTCGCGATAATCGTCCAGCACATGTTGCCCTTCGGCGACCTGCTCTTCGTTAAACTTGAAGAAGTCCCTGGCCCCATTGAATATCTGCTCCCAGGCCGTCGGTCCATGATCCGCCAAGGTTCGATCCAATTGTCTTTCCGCCCGGCGCAAAGTCCGCTCGCGCTGCTCCCGACGAACTTTTTCCGGGTCCTGCGAATCCGATTCATTCGGATTTTCGCGCGGACCGCTAAAAGGATGTTCGCCCTCCTTCATCTCACCCTTGCGCCAGCGTCCCATACGCTCCTCGAAGCTGTCCAAACCACCCTTGGCCTTATCCATCTGATCCTGAAACTTGGCCATCTGCCGCTCATCAAGAACGGGCCGGGAATCATCGAGCAAGCCGTCGAAAAATTTGCGCAACTCGGGAATCAGCGGTTCAACGCGATCGGCGAAACGTTGCCCAACCTCCGGGCTCCATCGATGACCTCCCGGTCCTACGCCGATCGCGGATTCCAGAAAACATTCGGCGAAAGCCTGCAATTGTTCGGCACTTCGATGCCCGGTCTCCATCACCCGCCGGGAAATCAGGTCGGCCATCCGCTCACTTTGCCGGTCATCGAGATCCAGTCGTCTACGCAACTCATCTCCTACCCAGATGCGGGCAGCACCCCTCGCTATTTCGGGTGTCAAGCGAAGTCCCAGCTTGGTAGGTTGCATGAGGGTTTCGTCATCCAACCGCTTGCCGCTCTCCGGCCGACCCGTCGTCTGGGCCGCCGCCAGCGCGGCGAAAAACAGGGCGCACGCAACGGCCGGCACCTGCAAAATACGCCTGATTTTACTCATGGCACTCATGAACCGCCCTTCCTCAGAAGTCCTCCGGCGAAAAGCCCTTGTCCTTCAGAAGCTGCGTCATCCGTTGTTCGGCCTCGCGCCGCTGCGTGCTGGTCGCGATCCGGTCGATTTTCATTTTCAAGGCATCGCCCAGCTTGGTAATCGGTTCCATGACTGATCGGTGCGAACGGAAAATCAGATGGGGCATCGGATGATGCCCATAGAAATACAAGACGCGCCCGACCATTTGTTCCCAGATTCGATTGCGATACATTAGCCGTCGCCAGCGTTCATTTTGGGAAATACGGTCAGCCTGCTGAAGGGCCTCGCGCAATTGCGAGTCGGCCGCCGCCGCTTGCGACTCATCAAACTGGTAATACTCCTTAGCCTGCTCAACGTATCGTTCCCACTCAGATTTCCACGGCGGCTCATCCACAATCACCTGAGCGAGCTGCATCGCCTGATTGAGGGCCGGCGAGCGGCCCTGGGCATCTTTCTGAATTTGCTGCTCTTGCGGTTTGAAGGGATCTTCAAAGGGGCGTCCTTCGCCCTGCTCCCAGCGTTCCATGGACTTTTCGAATGCATCGAGGGCCATCCCCGCGGAAAGCAGATCCTTGCCCAGATTGAGTTGTTGCTTGAGCGGCAACATGGGCCTCAGGTCTTCTCCCGAGCCACGAATGACTTCACGAACAGCCGGCAACAACGGCTTAAGCCCCTTGCCTATAGCCATCATCATCGCCGGCGGCGGCCCCGGCCTGGACTGACCCGCGCTATCGGCCACCGCGTTCATCGCATCGGCGTACATTCGTTCGATGGCCGCTTGCTGCTCGGGCGTATCGAGGGAATGGGCGGCGGCCATCAGACGCCGGGCGATGGCTTCCGTCGCGGCCTCCACCTTGTCCTCGGCCAACTCATAACGCGATACGGCGAATTTGTCGACATAAATCGTGGCCATGGCCTTGGCCATACCGGGAGTGAAGCGGATGCACGCCTCCGTCGGCTTATCGAATCGGTCCTCGGCCGATTGGGCGAAAACCGGCGAAGTCATCCATCCACAGGCCAACAGAATTAGAGTGCTTCCTAAAACCCTATAGCGTGGGGCCGACGAGCACCGGCGAGACGCCGGTGCCACACCGGTTTGAGGATGCGCTCTTGACGCCCTTAACCCGGCCGACCACCGGAAACGGATATGCCGTGTTGTTTTTACTCGACGCATATTTCTCTAGAACCTGTCTCCGTGTCTCCGTGACTCCGTGGTAAAAACCCCCCTCACTGCACGATGCCCTTCGTCAGGCGCATGAAAGCGGTTTCGAGGTTCACCTCTTCCTCGCGCAGCTCCTGGATAGCAAAGCTTTTTTCCAATAATGCCCGGGCTAGAAAGGAGAAATCATGGGTATCCTTTTTCAACTCGACGGTCAGACACCCGTCATCCATCTGCACGGCCTTGATGGGCTCCAACTGTTGAAGAAATCTGGCGGCCGCATCCTGGCCGTCGGCCAACCGAATCAGTACGCGTGTACCCATCCGCGCTCGCCGAGTGATCTCCTTGACCGGACCATGAAACAACATCTCGCCCCGCTCGATGACCCCGACGGTCGTGCAAAGCTCCGCCAATTCGTGCAGAATATGCGAACTGATCAGGATGGTCTTGCCCATGCGATGCAGTTCCTTGAGTAGCTCGCGAATCTCTATCCGGGCTCGGGGATCCAACCCGCTGGCCGGCTCGTCCAGGAGCAGCACTTTGGGATCGTGCAGCAGCACGCGCGCGATGCTCAATCGCTGTTTCATCCCGCGAGAAAGCGAGTCCACCAGGGCCTCGCGTTTATAGGTCAGGTCGGTCAGGTCGAGGGTATCGCCCACGATCCGGGTTCGCTCGCGGCCGGTGATGCCGTAGGCCGAGGCGAAAAACTCCAGGTATTCCTGCACCACCATGTCGCTGTAGGCCCCGAAGAAGTCCGGCACGTAGCCGATCAGCGGGCGAATCTTACGCGACTGGTATCCGACCACCTGCCCACAGACGCGGGCCTCGCCCCAGGTCGGTTGCAGCAGCGTGGCCAGGATCTTGATCGTCGTGGTCTTGCCCGCCCCGTTCGGCCCGATGTAGCCGAAGCACTCGCCCTCCTCGATGTTCATGTGCATATTGTTCACGGCGGTCAGGTCGCCGTATTTCTTCGTCAGATTGATCGTCTCGATAATCATGTTTTTCACCACGGAGACACGGAGGCACGGAGATAAATACTTATAATACCCTTCTAATAATGCCGTCTTTCAACACCGGTTCGTTGAAATTCATCAGCAGACCGATCTTTTTCCCGCTTAAGCGCAGATAGGTAAGCAACTGGGCCTCATGCACAGGCAGCAAACCTTCCACGGACTTCAATTCCAAAATCACCTGATCCTCCACCAACATGTCTATTCGATAGCCGCAATCAAGCTTGACATCCTTATAAACAACAGACAAGGGAAGCTATCGCCTCACTTCAAAACCACGTAGACGCAACTCATAACCCAAGCACTCTTCGTAAGCAGACTCCAACAAACCGGGCCCCAGAACCCGATGCACCTCAATGGCCGACCCGATAATGTTTTTTGTCAACTGCTCGGCTATCAACATCTTTCATTTATTCCTTCCGCATCTCCGTGCCTCCGTGTCTCCGTGGTAAAAATCACCGCGACGAAACCGGGATTTCGATGCGGTACATCACGTGAGCCTGGTCCGGAGTCACGGGTCGCCATTTCCCCTCCCCCCGCCGCCAGCACAATCGGGCCGGTCCGGGATCGTCGCTGAAGCCCAGCAGCAAGGCGTAGTCCCCGCGCAACAAACTGGAGCGATCCAGCCGTTGGCCGCGGGATCGACAGATCTCCTGGTTTTCCCGAAGCATGTCTTGCTGGGCGATTTCATCGAACGTGGTCATCAACAGAAGCGCGGAGGTGAATTTCGTCACATCCAGGCGTACCTCCTGATCGCTCGATTGCTGATACATATAATCCTGCAGTCTCACGTGGTCCTTGAGCCAGGTTGTCTGGAACTCCGTCAAGCGTTCCGGCCTATAGGTCTGCGTCTGGTCGAGATCCAACTGGGCGGATCGCGGGGATCGGCGTTGCTTGATGATCTCCGCTTCAAAATCGCCGATCGACAGGCGTTGCCGGTCTTTCAGCAGGCCCAGCGGATAGACGTGGATAAACCTGGCCCGTGAGTATTGGCCGGTCTTCAGATGAGAAAGCGGCACCAACAGGTGGCAGTCGTGCAAGTCGGTATTCAGTTCGTTGGTGATCCAACTGCTCTTATGGAGATAAGGAGTATCTCCATCGCGGGCCAGCGCGGCGGTGACACGGCCGGTCATCTGTCCTTTCCATACGGCCTCGAACTGCTTGAGCGTGGCCCGCATGGGTACCTCGCGCAGTTCACCCAACGAAGCCAAAGCCTGATACCGCTCTCCCACCGTATATTTGTTCAATTCGCTCAACGACATTTCCATCGCCAGCGGTCCCAGCAACCCGCCCGGGTCGGCCGCCTGATCCTTCTCGGCCCAATCGGAGGGTACCCGCAAATCCAACCGAAGATGGGAGGACGTTTTTAAGCCAAAATAATTGACGGCCGACGCATCATAGGAACCGGCGCGGCCGTCAACGATGCTCATTTCCTGTACCTGTTGACCAAAACCCCGAATGACTCGGACCGCCAGGAGCGAAGTGCCGCTGGCCAACACCACCATGCCCGCGAAAGTCACCCAGGCATGTCGCAACAACCCCCGGCGTTTGAGCCAGGCCCAACTGCCCAGCGTGGCCATCAGGATATAAGCAATGACAAACAGGAAGGCCAGCAGAAAATACATACCCGCCGTCGTCTGAAAACCGATCAACTGCTCGATATATTTGAACAAATCCACCGGTTGCATGTAATAACGCGGCTGCTGCGGATCAACCTGCTCGGTTTGTGCGCGCAAATCGAACAACGCCTGAAGGAAAGGCTTGATCTTGCCGGTTTGCTTGAATAACTCGTTCAGTTCAAATCCGACCAGCAGGATTTCGCCTCGACCGCAGGGGCGCCGAGTCACCGCCAACGGCTCGTCCGCGCGTGGTTTCATCGGAACCAGGGAGTCGGCATCCGCCCGAAGAACCGCCGCGCTCATCGCGCAATACGTCAGTGCTGAATTGAGCGGTACCGTCGCGGTGGCGTCGGGATTGCCCAAGACATCGCCCTGCCAACCGACCGGTATCTCGGACAGATTTTGCGTGCCGTTCAACTCGACCGGCAGCAGTTCGCCCAACGTGCTTTTTCCGACCAGCTCCCAGTTCCGGCCGACCCCGAGAACGAGAATACCCCCCTGCCGTACCCATTCGACCAGGGCTCGGAGTTGGGCGGGATCACGTGCCTTGCTCGGATCGGCGCCATCCCACACCACGATGTCCACCATATCCAGGCCGGCCGCCAGGTCAGGCAGCTCCACCGGCGAGCCACGCAGGACCAATACCGGCCGAACCAGGCTCGTATCCCGCACCAGTTGCTCCAGCAAATTCACGGGTTGCTCGGAAATGTCCAGGATCACCCGGGTTTCGCTGCCTCGGCCTGACATGGAAAGATCTTCCACCAGGGCGGTTTCGCGTTCGAGCCGGCCAAGGGGCTTGCCCTGCTCGTCGAACAGAGGGGCTGGTTTGCCTTCCTCGTCATAAACCTGCACGGAAAACCGCGGCCTGTTGCCATAATTCTCCAGGCCCGAGGGAATGTAGAGGTGGAACCGCCCGCTCTCACGAACGGAGATACCCGTCCGGCGAGCCACGACGATGTCACCGTCGCGATCAGGCTGGTGAACCTCGATCGAGCCGGTGAATAAATCACCGTCCCGGTTGGTCAGCTCCACGAGAATCGGGGTCCAGCGGCCGACGCGATAGAAATCGCTGCCCTGACTCATGGGATCGCGGCCGCTGCCGGGAAATCCGACGCGAACGATCCGGCCCTCGAGGCGGACACCCAGCGCGGACGGTGCAAACAAACCCGCTACAACAATCACCCCCAACAACACATGTCGTCGATGGTTCATCCGCTCATACCCCGATATCAGGAGCCCGCATTCGTTGACTTCCCTCTTACTATACACCCTTCGGACAATAAAGTTGAATCTTACTCGGAATCATGTCCCATTACAGGTGGAGCCCTCTTTGGTCCAGATCATTGTACCCCCCGGCCGGATCGGACTCAATATGCCAAATCCGCGCCAGAAAAGTAATATTTTGCTTGATGGCGGGCGAGCGCTTGCCCCCCAGGGAATCTCGACCTACAGTGCTGATATGATGAACAAACGCCAACGGGTCGAAGCGGTCATCGGCAGGCGGCGGCCGGATCATCCGCCGGTCAGTTTTTGGTACCACTTTCCTCCCACCGAGGCCACTGGCCAGGCAGCGGTCGACGCCCACCTTGCCCACCTCGAAAAATACGATCTGGACTTCCTCAAAGTCATGAACGATCACGAATACCCTCGGGCGAG
>CAZXSA010000078.1:0-16171 GCA_964642815.1 uncultured Planctomycetales bacterium
ATCGCCGAGATACTGGCCGAGCAGAACGAGTTGGTCGCCCTCAAAGAGGTCGGGCAGTCTGGCCGGGATCATATCGCGGACCCGGTGCGGTCCCGGATCGTTTTGCTCCCCCGTAATCGCCAATTGGGGGTCCGCCAATACGGGCCCGACCAGTTGCTTGAACACCTGCCCGACCTTGACTTCCACGTTTTCCTTCGGCAATACGAAGGTGGCCTTCGCCCGGCTGAGGTCGGCGATCTTTTCCAACAGGGGCACGTTGACGTCCACGCCGACGCCGAAAGTGAACACCCGACGGTTATACGGATTCGCTTCGCTGGCCAGGTTGCGGATGGCCACCTCCGAGGTCTGGCCGATGGTCGGCAAGCCGTCGGTCAAGAAGAGCACGATCGGCAGCATCTCCGCCCGCGGTTTCTGGCGGAGGGCCTCCAGTAAGGCATCGTGAAGGTTTGTTCCCCCTTGCGGATTGACGCTCTTAATGTACGCGCGAGCTTTCTGGATGTTTTCATCGGTTTTAAGGACCGGCTCGTTAGCGAAGACGTCAACCGCCTCGTTGTAGATGATGATGTTGAAAGCTTCTCCCTCCTCCAGACCGGCCAAAACCTGCAGGGCGGCCTCGCGGACCTGCTCGATTTTTTCACCATGCATGCTGCCGGACCGATCGAGGACAAGAGTGATTTCGCGTTTAATGGCGGGGCTGTCGGTTTCGTTTTCGGCAGGAACGGGCAGGCCGGCCAGCAGGAGGAAATAGCCGCCGCCAACCTTGGGATCAGGATACGCCAGCAACGAGGCGGTTACTCCGTTGTTTCCGAGCAGATAGGAAAGCCGGAAAGGCCCCGGCGTCGCTCCCGCCTGCTCGGCCGTCTGTATGGTCATGTTGTACCGATCGGCGCGGACAGTGTTGATCGGATGCGACGGAGAGTAAACCGTGTTTAGCGGTTTTTTCGACTGGATCGCAACCTTGATTCGCCAGGGGATCGAATACTCCAGGGATTCGCTGCGGGGCAGGACGTAATCGACCCGCTCGCCGTCAGCCGTGAGCAGATGCTCGTAGACCAACCGCACCTGCTGGGTGCCATGCGCTTCCACCGGAAAAACGCTGGAGCGAATCAGGTTACACCCGGCGAATTCCAGCAGGGCCGGGTCGCGGACCCGGGCAACAATCTCGTCGTAAATCCGCCGGGCTTCGTCTTTGGGCAAGACCGTGGCGGTAGGCTCGCGGCCGGAGCCCTGGAAGGTGAACCCGCGCACGACCGCGCCGTCCGGGACGGGGACGATCATCTCCCCCTCCTCGCGCCGATTGTTGGGATTGCGCAGGTGAATATCCAGCGTGGTCGTGGCGTGCTGATCGATGATGCGGATGTCAGCCTCGATCTCGGTGATTTCCACCGGCTGGAACTCCGGCCGCGGCCGTACCCGGGAGGCCTCGATGCGAAAGGCCCGGCTCTGGGGGACGATGACATTGCTGGCCAGCGGCCGGACGGAGATATAGACATCCTGCCCATAAGCTGTCCCTGCCGGGCTTGACCACAAAACCGCGATAGCAACCACCTTTATGGCATATCCCATGAATCTCATACGTTCACTCCTTATCCATTCGTTGCGACCTCATAAAAATATACAA
Source organism: uncultured Planctomycetales bacterium (assembly GCA_964642815.1). GTDB lineage: Bacteria > Planctomycetota > Phycisphaerae > UBA1845 > PWPN01 > JAAYCU01. The sequence goes on from CAZXSA010000078.1 coordinate 1,622, forward strand.
CGAAAAGCGGCCTGGGTTTGTAACAAGTATGTAAAATTAAGAGGGGGATACATGACCCTTGTTGTGGCAGCGTTTTAGCTTCAAAGGGTTACGGAGTGTAACCAATTGGAGGATGGGCCCCGCGTACGCGCGGAGCGTAACCTGCGAGTCGGGTTATGAAAATAGGCGATTGGGGCTGGTGATGCTAATCCATGGACAGGCTGGCCAGGCCGATACCCACGTCGTCGTAGACATCGAAGATCTTGTCCAGGCCGGTGACTAGAAAAACGCCCCACACATGGGTGTTGATGGCGCAGAGGCGCAATTTGCGTCCGTGGTTGACCACCTGGATCTTGCGCAGCTTGAGCAGCTTGGCGATGTTGGAGGAGTTCAGGAAGTTGACGTTCTGGAAATTCACGACGACATCGAAATCGCCGCGGTTTTCCACCGTTTCCAGCAAGGCCGTCATGTCGTCGGTGAACTGCGGATCGTCGGCCAACTCCACGAGTAAGACATTGTCGGACCAGTTTTGGATTGCCATCTCAGTCAAAGCCTCCCTGCGAAAAACCACGACCGAAGACAATCTAATAGGGGAGCCAACGGGTGTCAACAACCCCCGGTCCGCTTTCCCGGCAAAGGCTAAGAAGATAACAGCTCCCCGCCGCATTATTCTATTTCCAAGCTCTGAATCTCTGTGTCTCCGCGCGAGGCGGGGTGGACCACGTCTTCGGAAGCGGGGGAAGCGACAATCGACGGCAGGCAACTTATACATCGCTTCATCGCTACCCCACCTCAAAATGAGGTAAACCACCCCACCAGGCTCTGCGTCCCCGCGTCGGAGTTTACCCGCTTGCCTCGCTCGCCACGGCGGAGCCCCGCAGAGCCGGGCCTGGGCGGGCCGTGGCGGGCGCAAGGTATATTCATAATGAACCCGCCTACAGGGCCCGGACAAGCCATTGACGGTCGATTTGCAAACGGGTGATGGCCGGGGCGATGTCGGTCAGGAAGCGTTGCCCGTCCTGATAATAGCCGGCCGTCGGACGCAGGTCGGCCACGTGGGCGGACCAATACTGGTTGAAACGCGCCATGAACAGCTCGCGCAGGTATTTGCTGAGGATGCTGGCCAAAGCGATGGGCAGATGGTGTTCCTCGCCCTTGGTTACGAAGCGCACCGCCCATGGGGCGGGTCGGCGGGTCAGGCGATAACTGCTGCGCTCGGGCGATTCCTCGAGTACGTCGAGTTGCGCATCCTCGAAGGCGGTCATCAGCGGGCGACGGTAGACGATGCGCCCGCCCTGGCGGTCGATCCAGACGCGCAAGGGGCGCGGCCCCACGGAGTCGGCCACCCGCTGGATGAGCCGGGCGGTTAAGCCAAACAATACGACGGCCTTGTTCCGCGTGTTTGTGACCAGTTGATTGTAGTGCCCCTCGGGCAGTACCTCGCTCCAGAACCCGCGAAAACGGATGCCTTTGTCCGCCATGTCCGCCCGCAAGGCGTTACGCTGCGTGGCCAGATCATCCGGCCGGCAACAGGTCGGCAACGCCAGATCGCCGTCGCGATACCAGGGATAATGACGTAGCTTTTCGTCGGCGAAAGGGGCGACCATGTTCAACAACGCGCGCCAGCCGGACGGTGTTTGGTCGGTCTGAGCCAGGAAGGTTAAAACGGCGCGTTCGAGGGCGGAGAGGTCTTCGCCGCTCTTACTGCGTTGAAACAGTTTTTTGCTGTCGGCGACGGCCAGCCGGGCATCCCGCTTGCTGACCTTGCGAGTCACGCTGCTACTCAGCAACTGCCACAAATCCGGCCCCTCGGCGTCGGACCGAGCCCGCTTCATGATCTCCACGGGAACGTCAAACGCCGCTGCCGTGACCACCAACGGCCCCAGCAACGGCCCGTAACCCGCCTCGTCGATCCCGACGATCGTCGAGGTCGGCGGCCCGGAATGATTCGCCCCATCGCTCATGGATATGTTCATACCAGAGGCAAGTAAGGCAGGCAAGCCCGGCATGCATACCGCTCCGCCAGGTGGTTTATGACTTGAAACGGCCGACTCAATTCTCGCGTTAAGTATCTGGGAGGAACCGTTTATACAATGCGTGAAGTTTTGTCATTATCTCCGGTGATTCCTTGATATCACAAAGAGGCTCAAGACTTTCCAGAATATAACGACGGTCAAGCCCTGATCCCTGGCGGATCAAAACGCCTTCAAGGTCAATCCAATCACGATCCCGATCCGCAAAAGCCTTCAGGACAACCAGATCCTCCGCCGAGCAGGTAAACAGATCAATATCCGGGGCATACCGATAGAAACTTGCCCGTTCCACGACACGTTCCTCGTAAGGCATGCTGGCCAAGCTGATGTTTCGTGGTCATCGGCGTGCTTTCGCGAACCAGGCCTGCTGTTCCACCAGGCCACTTGTTGTACGTTGGGGGGTGGTAGCCAGAACCTGCTCGAACAAGCCGTCAAAAGCGGCGACGGCCTCGACCGTATTCGCCCGACGGATTTGATCCCGACGCAGATTGTCCATCACCTCCGCCACGCACTTCCAATTTATGGATATGGGCCTCGTTGTTGGGTTCATGCCTTTCATTATATCATTGATCCACGCCCGGTGAAAACCACGCCAGGGAAGCGTAATGCCGATGCTAACAGCGAGGGGGGCACAAAAAACCTTTATGATCATTGCGTCGTGGGGCCGGTTGCGATAATGTCTTTTTTTACCTTTCCTGCGCAGGCGGTCTTTTTTGGGGACTTAACATGGAAGGCTTACTTGTTATCCTCATTTTCCTGATCGTGCTTGGAATACCCTTTCTGGCGATTACGGCTCTAGTTATCAGTACCCGCGTTTCCCGACAAATGAACAAAATCGAGTTGCGCATCCTCGATCTTGAGGATCGGATTCGATGGCTCGGCCGGTCGAAAACGATGGAGGAGAAACCTGTCCGGGATCAACGGCTAACACCCGGTCCGGCGCCAGCCGCACCACCGGCCAGGCCGCCGGAGCCTGTCTCGGACAGAATGGATACCGCTTCCGCGCAGATTCACCAACCCATTCGCAGGCCGGTGCCGCCACATATCTCGGCCACTGCGAAGACTTCGCCGGTACCGGAGGCCAAGTCTGAGCCGTCTGCGGAGACAAAATCACCGGCCGAAGAAAAACCGTCGGCAACCAAAGTCGGCCTGGAGGAAAAGCTTGGCGGGCGATTGTTCGTCTGGATCGGGGCGGTGGCTATCGCATTGGCCGGCGCGTTCCTGGTCAAATACACTTTCGATAAGAACCTGCTGACACCCGCCGTGCGAATCATTATGGGGATCAGTTTCGGATTGGTGCTGCTGGGCGTGGGCGAGTTCATGTTGCGACGCTCGCGACGGATCGCCCAGGGGCTTTCCGCCGCCGGTATTGCCATTCTGTTTTCCAGCCTTCTGGCGGCCGTCAATCTGTATCATCTGATCAAACCCGTTCCAGGCTTCGCCTGCATGGCGATGGTAACCGCGCTGGCGGTGGCTCTCTCGCTGCGCCAAGGGCCGTTCGTGGCCCTGCTTGGCCTGGTGGGTGGCTACCTGACGCCGGTCCTGATACGCACGGGCGAAGCGCGGCCCAGTCTGTTCGCATACCTGTTCATGCTCGAAGTCGGGCTGCTGGCCGTGACCCGGCGGCGCGGCTGGGCGGCCCTGGCCGGTCTCACGCTTGTGGGCACGATGGGTTGGGGAGCGTTCTGGCTGATCGGGCTTTATCAACCCGAACATAGTCTGTGGGTGGGCTTCTTTTTGCTTGCTTCCGTGCTGGCCTTCAATCTGTCGGCCATGCACGGCTCTTCGCAGCAGGTCTGGGGAGCGCGCTTTGTCGCACCAGTGTTGAGTTGGTCGGCGACGGCGATCGGGCTGTTGCTGATTTGCCTGCAAGTCGGGATTGCCGATTTCTCGTTGAGTGAATGGGGGTTCTTCGGCCTGCTGAGCGCCGGTTGCCTCGTACTCGGCCGCCTGGATGCGAAAGTGCACGGATTAGCCTGGCTGGCCTCGGCCGCCGGTTGCGCATTACTGATCGCCTGGCATCTTCACGGCGGGCCGTTGCCGCAACAGACGTTTGGGTTGGTTCTGCTGGTGTTGGGTGTACTTTTTGCCGGCGGAGCTTATGCATGTATATGGCGGAGCGGGCTACCGTTGCATTGGGTGAGCCTGTCGGCCGTCTCCGCCCTGGCGTATCTGCTCATCGCTTACTTCTTCCTGGAGGAACCGCCGCCACGCTTGCCGTGGGGAGCAGTTTGCCTGATCCTCGCGGCCCTGTATGCCGGCGCGGCCATTCCCATCGGAAGGCGGCGCAGCGCGGATGACCCGTGGGATTTGTCGCTGGCGACGATGGTAGCCACGATCCTTACGTTTGTCAGCCTGGCGGTGCCGATCGAACTGAAACGTGAGTGGATTTCGGTGGCCTGGGCGTTGGAGATTCCCGCCTTGGCCCTGGCCGACCGATGGCTGCGTCTGCCGCGCTTGCGTCCCCTGGCGCTGGTACTCGGTGCGATGGTCTGTGTTCGCCTGCTGGCCAATCCTTATATCTCGGAGTATCCGATCGGCGAGCATCTGTTGTGGAACTGGCTGGTTTACGGCTACGGGCTGGCGGTGTTGTCGCTGGCGACCGGCGCGTGGCTGTTCCGCGAGAACGAGGATAAGAGACTGATTGAATCGCTCGGGGCCGGCGCGATCGCCTTGGGCTTTGCCTTACTGACGTTGTTGGTTCGGCAGGGGTTTCATCCCGGCAAGATCGGCAGCCCGGATTTTCCGCTGCTGGAGCGGTCAACGCTGGCCGTCATCTGGTTGCTCTACGCATTCGTGTTGCTGATACCGGCACGGCGCTGGCCGCGACCTTGTCTGATATGGGGACCGGCGCTCATCGCGGCCGCCGGCGTGTGTGCGGCGGTGATCGCCCAATACGCCATGAATCCGATTGAGTGGCGAGGCCACCTGGAACTAGCCCGGCCGGTTTGGAACACCCTTTGGTACAGTTACGGATTACCGGGTTTGCTGGCCTTTCTGATCGCCGGACAATTCAACCGCCACAAACAACGGGGATTGACCAAGCTCATGGAATGTGCCGGATTGCTGCTGGTGTTCATGCTCCTGACCCTGCAAGCGCGGCACTATTTCCATGCGGCCGATCTGGCCGAGCGCGAAATCGGCTTGACCGAATGGGCAACGTATTCGTGGGTTTGGATGGGCTATGCGATTGCCCTGCTGCTCGCGATTCAGCGCTGGCCGCGGGATACGCTGATCGGCGCCGCGCGGCTACTGGTAACCCTGGCCGTCACGCAAACCGTCTTCACCCAGTGTGGAAAGGTTAATCCGCTGTGGGTTCATGAGCCGGTCGGCGAACGGGCAATCTTCAACCATCTATGGTACATCTACGGCCTGCCCGCTTTGCTGATACTGATGCTCACCCCCTTGCTGCGCCCGCTCGAGAAACGCTTAACCTTGCGTGTTCTTTCCTCGGTCGCATTGGCCATCATCTTTCTCTTCATCAGTCTGCAAATCCGCCAGTATTTCCAAGGCGCGTATCTGGACGGGAAGGTCACGACCAACGCGGAGTGGTATACCTACTCGGCCGCCTGGGTCGTGTTCGGCGCCGTGCTGCTGGTACTGGGGATCGTGACCGGCGGCGTGACTCTGCGTTACGCCTCTCTGCTGGTGATGCTGTTGAGCGTGGGCAAGGTTTTCCTCTCGGATACGGCGCATTTGCGCGATTTGTATCGCGTCTTCTCACTGCTGGGATTAGGAGTCAGTCTGATCGTTCTCGCCTATCTCTATCAACGATTCGTGTTCAAGCGAAACGAATGACCATCGCATGGGCCGGTAAGGGCCGACGGCATGAACTTTCGGAAACCGCTCCAGGAGAAAGGCCGATCATTCCGATTGCAGGTTGGCCAGAGCGGGAGTGTTCCGCAACAGTGTTTCCAAGCGGGTATCGAGGTCGTACTCGCCGGCCAGAATGGCCTGACGCAGGTCGCGGATTTTGTCCCAGCGCATGGACGTATCATCTTCCACTGGCGTCTGGCGGGACGCGGGTTCGGGAACGGAGGAGGGCGGGGCCGGATAGAGAATCCGCCGACGCTGGGCAGTCTGGCTCCGGAGACGGTTGATCTGGTAAATGGTCATGTCCTTGCCTCTCATCGCCTGTCATTTCGTAAAAGATATTGCCCTGACCGTGACGTTATCGGAAATTTCGATTATTCTTCATCAATGGTAAACGGATTTCGTGATACGGATATACGGATGGGCATTGCTCAGGACCGATAACCTTAAGAGACCCGGTACAAACGGTAAAATATGGAATCGGGAGTCGCGGCGATGAAACGCATTTTCTGCATGTTATCGGTCGTGGTTCTGGGCGGATGCGCGCCGCGGAGTAGCCCATCGGTGGTACTCGATAGCCTGCCCGATCCGGCATACATCGACCAGTTCACGATCCCCCCCCTGAGGATTGACGTGCCCGATGAACAAGTCCAATTGGTCGCCCAGATCCAGCCCGCGCATCCGTGGCTACCGCCCATGGGTATTTCACATCGTTGGATCTATATTGCGATCCACCATACGGCCAGCGATGTTGGATCCTTGCGCGACATTCACCAGTGGCACCTGGACAAGGGCTGGGAGAACGGATGCGGCTATCATTTCGTGATCGGTAATGGCACTCATTCGGGCGACGGACAGGTGGAACCCGGTCCACGCTGGTGGAATCAAGGTACGGGCGCCCACACCCGTATGACCGAGGAAATGGCGACTCGACGCGGGATCGATTCCGGCTATTACAACGAATGTGGCATCGGCATCGCCCTGGTGGGCAACTTCGCGGTGGACCGCCCCTCGGAAGCCCAAATGGATGCCTTGGTCAATTTGGTTCTCACTTTAACGCGGGAATGCCACATCCCCGTTGCCCGAATCGTGGGGCACGGCGAGGTGGACGACACCAGTTGCCCGGGCGAAAACTTTTCCATGTGGGATTTACGCACGCGACTCAGGAATGCTCAACAGGGGAACAGGCCCCGGTGACCGGGTCGCCGACCCAGCCATGAGATTATCGGACGAAAAAATATGCCCCATAATAGATGAACAGCCTTTAACTTCACCGGGATGGTGAACCGATGATTGTCTTGTCGGTATAATAACCTGGAGCATGGGGACGCGAGGATTGGTCGCGAAAAGTGTTGCTACACAAAAGTATGGCGTCCCAAAACGAAACGATTCATTGAGGAGACGACTATGAAAACGGCGTTTTCCAAGCCCGATGGCGGCAAAGGAAAGATATTGGCCGTGGTGTTGGGGGTTCTTCTGACGCTGATTTCGCCGATGATGATCGGCTGCGAGCCAGAAGTAAAATTGACGGTGTTGTCCGGGTTGGAGAGTAGCATGATTACCTTGAGCACGGCGTTGATCACCGCGGTTTTCACGGGAATCGAAATGAATGCTACCGAGGGAACGACCGCCACGGGCACTTGACCCATGCGCGGAGGTGTGTGGCCAAGCCCTCGATGGATATGTCCATATCAGGGCTTGTTGATCGGAATGGCGTCGCCCCAGGGTTCCGCCGGCCTATCAACAAGCCCTGTCGTTTTATTCGACCCTACCCTCCATTCATTTATGTTTCGAGCCTTCCCCCGCCGATAATTTTATCCCGACCGAATCGTTTTTTTACACAAGGAGACGGACCATGCGAATCCGGATGCCGCGATGGATAAGAATTATGTTTGGCGGGGCCCTTCTCCTGGGGTCTCAGGGAGCGGGCTGCATGGCCGATGCCCTGCGCGACTGGAGCAATCAGTTGGATGAATACGCGGACGACATGGACGGGGAAACGGATTTTGAAGACGTCGTCGAGGATATCGAAGACTGGTTTGACTGAAGCCATCGTCTCCTGTTCAATACCGATTCAAATCGCTCACCGTTGAGAGCTTTTGCCTGGAGAGGCCCCGCGTGGGGCCTCTCCGGCACATGATGCGCAACCTCTTGTTCACTACTCTTTCTATCAGCCCTCGGCCAGCAACTCCTTCATGGTGACCACCCGTTTTTCGTAGATGGCCTTACGCCCTAGCAGAGCGGTTAATACACAGGCCCTTCCCGAATCGACGTCGGCCAACGGTTTCTTGTTCTCCCGGATACAGCGGAAGAAATCATCCACGGCGAGCTGTGTCGAATCGCCGGCCGGATTCGGATCCACGGTGGAATGTTTGCCGTCGGGTTTCATATAGATGTTGCCATACGCCACATCCACCGCGCCGTCGGCGCCATAGGCGAGAATCTGGAACCCGTCGTGCGGAATACCGGGGGCGGCCAGCCAGGAATGGCTGTAGCTCACCGTGCGCTTATCTCCATAATCGAAGGTGATGCCGTAGTGATCCATGGTGTCGCGACCCGGAGGAGCGAAGAGCAGGGATTGACCTCCGAACCCGGCGGCCTGTTCCGGCATACCGTCGAGGACCCAGTTGAACAAATCCAACTCGTGAACCGCCTGCTCGACGATGATATCGCCCGACCGCTTGACCAGGTGTACCCATAGAATCGAGTGCGACAGATCGCCGGAGTTCTGCCGCTGGGCGCGAATGGCGATGATCTTGCCGACCTTGCCCTCGCGGGCGGCCATCACCGCCGGCTGCCACGGGCTGGCGTAACGGAGTTGGGTGCCGCTCTGCACGACCTTGCCGGACGCCTTGGCGGCGTCGGCCACCGCGTTGACCTCGGCCACGCTCATGCCCAGTGGTTTTTCGGCGTACAGGTGCCGGCCGGTTTTCAGCACCTCGAGAAACATGGACGCGTGCAGGTCGCAAGGCGTATGCACGAAGACCGCATCGAGTTCCTTGAAATCGATCAGCTTGCGGTAATCCTCGAACAGTTGAGGCTTGTCGGCCTCGACCATCTTGGCGGCCTCGCCGAGGTTATGCGGATTGACATCGCAAAGAGCGGTGACCCGGACGTTTGGAGATTTGTGGATGGCGTGCAGAACCCCGCGTCCGCGCCCGCCCGTGCCGATCATCCCGCAACGCAGGTCGTCGCCGTTGGCCGCCGCCTGGACAGCCGACCGGCCCAGCAGCACGACCGACGAGGCCCCCAGGCCCGCTCCCAGTAATTGCCGACGCGAGACAGTTGATTCTCTATTCATCTTGGATCCTCTTTTTCTGTTTAATGTTCACCTTTCGGCCATGCGGGCTATACCGCCTTCTCCGCCAAAATCTCGCCCATGGTCACCACGCGTTTTTCATAAATAGCCTTGCGTCCCAGCAGGGCGGTCAGTACGGCCTCGCGCCCGGCTTCCACGGTAGCCAGTGGTTGCGCCCCTTCCCTTATGCAGCGGAAGAAATCATTGATCGCTAATAGATCCCAGTTACCTTTCGGTTCCGGATCGACGTCCACCGCTTTACCGTCCGGCTTGAGGTATATCTTGCCTTCGCTGAAGGTCATGTCCACCGATCCGTCGGCTCCGTAAACCAGGATGCGCCAGCCGTCGTAGGGAACATTTCGGGTACCGATCCATGAATGTGAATACGTAACGATCAGATCGTTACCGTAGTCGAAAGTCACTCCATAATGATCCATGATGTTGCGGCCGGGGGGTTGGAAATGATACGACTGACCGCCGAAACCGGCCGCCCGGATAGGCAGACGCCCGAGGGCCCAGTTAATCAGATCGAGTTCATGGACCGCCTGTTCGATAATGGTGTCGCCGGACATGCTGACCAGGTGGAACCAAATGCGATCATGAGGCAGGTCGCCGGAATTGTTGCGGTGGGCCCGCACGGCGATCGGCCGACCAATCCGGCCTTGCTGGACCGCTCGGACCGCAGGCTGCCAGGGCGAAGCGTAACGCAGTTGCGTGCCACCCTGGAAAACCTTTCCGGACGCCTTGGCGGCCGCCACGATGGCATCGCACTCCGCCACGGTCAAGGCCATCGGCTTTTCACCGTACAGATGCCGACCCGATTGCAGGACGTCGATAAACATCCGAGCATGCAGGTGACAGGGAGTGTGGACAAAAACAGCATCTAACTCCTTGTATTCCAACATTTTATGATAATCATCGAACAGCGTCGGCTTATGGTCCTTGGCGATTTCGGCGGCTTTGGCCAAGCTCTCTTTGTCAATGTCGCACAGGGCGGTAACGCGCCCGCCGGCCGCCTGCACAAGCTGGCTTAAAACCCCTCGCCCCCGGCCTCCCGTGCCGATCATCCCACAACGGATGGTCTGGCCTGGAGGAATCTGAATGGGCGCCGGGCCGGCCGGACCGACTTGCTGGCTGGAACAACCGGCGACGGCCACCGCCATCGTGCCCAGCCCGGTTTTCAGAAATCCGCGTCTGGATACATTATTTTCTGATTCCATTCGTTTTCCTTCCTATTTGGAGTGTGTCCCGAATTCCATCCAACACGGTAACGCAAGTGACCGAGTGGCCATGTTGGCCGCCGATCATTTTTTCGTATAATATGCCCTTCCGCCGGTTTGGGAAAGCACCCCGAACCTGACCCGGTAGCGGGCATGGGCAGACCCAATTTCGTCGTCATGACGGAATTGGACCTGCTCGTGCGAATCCGAGACGCCCAAACGTCGCTTCAAGCGGTCTTTCCCGACGCTTCGGGGCCGTCGCGGCGACTTGGGAGGGGAATGACCATTGCTTGACCCACTTGGTGCCGCATAGTATCAATGCGAAGCTTGCGGGGGGTTGGACAACGAATTCCGCGGCAGGAACGCCTGCCCGCCAGAGGAGTGTTCCCTCGATGACTCGATACCTGAAGCGAAAGTCACACCGCTCGGCGGCCTTGGGAGGCCTGCTGGCTTGCGTCCTGGGGTTTGGCGGCTGTGACGCGATCAACCCCCGCCTGATCGGAACCCTGGGGGGTAACACCACCGAGACCCTACAAGATGCGGAAGGCTACATCGGCATTGTTCTGATGAATACCACCAGTGTGATTGCCCAAGTCACCATGGCGGTATACAAGCAGAACGGTAGTTACCATCCCCTGTATGCCACGATGATGCCGTACGAGTCGAAGAGTAAAGATGACCATATCATGGGTGTTTTTGAATGCGATGTGGAGAGTATCCGGCTCACCTCGCTCACCTATGCTTCCGACGCGGGCGAAGCCGTTGAAATTCAGTTCAATTACGGCTCATTTGTCTACGGTGAAAGCCTGTATTGTGGGGATGTGGTTTATATTACGGTCACGGGTACGCCGCCCAATATCACCGCAAGCATAGGGGTCTATTGAGATGCCTCAACGCGTTGCATCAATATTCGGAAGGACTTGCCCGCCAAGCTGTTCGTGCGTACGGCAACCCGGCCGCGTACGCGGTTTGGCGATGTCCGGTCCACGCATCCTGGCGGGGCTTGCCCTCATGCTCCTTTCCCTGAACGCGGGTTGTCTGAATCCTGAGTTCGTCAACTCGAAGAGCCGAAGCTTGTTTGCCCTGGCTCCCGGAGACGAGCCCTTCCTCCTGGTCCGCATCATCAATGACACCGAGGCATCCCTGACCGTGCCTATCGCCTATGACGACGGCATTTCCAGCCCCGTCGAGGACTCGTTCACCGGATTCACCAACCTTGACCCCGAGTTCAGGGAATTCGGGTTTCTTCTCCATTGGCCGGTCGTGAAAGTTGGAATCGGAACGGTGGACGACAATCCCAGTTCCGCCCTGGCAACCAGCTTCGAAGCCACCTTTCCGGACGGATCAACCATGTCGATCCCCGCGGAAATGGAAAGCCTCAAGGCTGGCATCGATTACAACGAGGGCGATACGATCATCTTCCATTTCATCGCCGACAGTCGCAGTCCCTATTTCATCCAAGTCAACGTCGGGCGTATCGATGGAACCACCCAGACGGGTCCGTTTTCACGAGGGGACACCTTCTACACCATCCGGCAGACCTTATTGCTGAACCAGATGTATGAGTTTTTACCGGTAACACCGTAAAGCATCGGAACCATGCCATGTTGATTCAGTCTCGCAAAATGATTCTATGGACCACCGTGGTCGGATTGATAATCCTGCTTATCGGGGCCACCTGTCCGCCGCCGACCAGGCCTTATACCCTGGTCATGACCTCGACGGATATCTGGACGGTCAGCGAGGGCGTCCTTTCGGAATGCAATGATCCGGGCTCGGTGTGCATCAGCTTTAACAATCAGGCCTCGGTACCGGTACAGGTGGCCTTGTATTACCACAATGGATTCGATCGATTCAATGAATATGTCCGCGGCGTTTCCTATGAATGCTGCGAGGCTTCCAACCCTGCCCAGCCCTGCGCCTGTCCCTGCGAGGGTTATGACACGGGGGAATGCGAACTCACCCGCCCGGAGATATTCGAGAATCGAAACCTCAAGACCATCAACGGACTGCAGGTGATCACGCTTAACCCGCGGATCTCGACCCTGCAACGCGTGCAATGCGGGGATATCAAGACGATGGGGGTGGAAACCGCCAAGGAGGGAGTGGACATCCTGGCCCAAGCCGAATATGCCGAGGGACCGCGTTATCGCTCCGATCCCGATCAAAGCACCCAGCAAGGCGAGGTGCCCTGCGGAGAAACCATCGAATTCAGAATCATTGACCTGAACGAGGTGAACACCACGGGAGGAGCCGAGGAACTGGTTACCCTGGCGATCGTGGTGAGCATCTCCGGGCAATAAACAAGCAACAACCTGGCGGCTTAAACCGAAAAAACCCGCGATACGATTGAGTCTTTTTTCCTCATTCGCATCGCGGGCTTTTCGATGGAAATCTTGCTCAGCGAATCGCCCCCCCTGACAACTGATTACTGATTGCTGAACGCTCTCTCACTTCACCTCGCTCATCTTGATCGCGCAGCGATTCTTGGCCGACAACAGGGCGGCCTCCAGCACGCGCTGAGTCTCGTAGGCGTCGGCAAAATCGGGGATCGGCACCACCGGCTTCTTGCCGGCCAGGGCGAGCATGATATCGGCGGCCTGGTTAATGAAGCCGTGTTCATAGCCCATGATATGGGCGTCCGGCCACCAGGCGGCCGCGTACGGATGGCTGCCCCCGTGCGTACACATGATCCGCGTCCAGCCCTTGACCGCGGCGTCGGCCGTGTTGTCCACGTAATCCAGATAATTCATGTCCTCGAAGCGGAACCGCAAGGCACCCTTCTCGCCGTGGACCTCGATACCGTTCATATTCTGATAGCCGGTGGCCAGACGGGTGGCCTCGAAGCTGGCCACCGCCCCTTTCGCGAAGCGGGCCAGGAACAGCACGGCGTCGTCAACATCGACTTTGCCTTTCTTGCGGCTACCACGGGAGCCGGCGGCGATCCCCCCGGCCGAACCGCTCGTCGGGATGGTTCGTTCCTTGACGAAAGTTTCGGCGATCGCTCCGCTGATTTCCGTGATTTCGTCGCCGGTGATGAAGCGGGCCATGTCGATGACGTGGGCGTTCAGGTCGCCATGCGCGCCGCTGCCGGCCAGTTTCTTCTGGAACCGCCACAGCAGCGGGGTATCCGGACCGCCCCAATCCTGCAAATAGACGCAGCGGACATGGAAAATCCGCCCGATCTTACCGGCCTTGACCAGTTGATGGGCCAGAGCGACGGCCGGGCAGCGTCGATAGTTGTACCAGACGAAAGTCTTGACCTTGGCTTTCTTGGCGGCGGCGACCATGGCCCGAGCGTCTTTCAGAGTGCCGGCCAGCGGCTTTTCGGTAGCCACCGGTTTACCCGCGGCCAGGGCCTCCATGGCCACCGGCATGTGCATGTAATTAGGGGTCACGATATCGACCAGATCGATTTCTTCGCTGCGCACCACTGATTTCCAGTCCTGCGAGCAGTGAATCCACCCCCAGCGATTGGCGAAAACCGTCGGGTTTTCCTCCTTCTGGCCGAAACTGGTGTGCATCACCGGGGCCAGCGGTAGATCCGTGAAAAACTTATGCACTTTCAGGTAAGCATTACTATGGGTTCGCCCCATGAAACCCTGTCCGATCAGAGCTACGTTGCAGTATTTGGCCATCGGTTGTCTCCTGTCTTAAAACCGTTCTCAAACACTCTTTGGACCTGACGCCCACGGCCTTGCGGCCGCGATAACTGTATAACGGGCAAAAGGCCGCAAGGCAAGCGTTCGCGAAGTCTGTTGCGAAGTCTGCCCATGCCGCTCTGGTTCGTGATGGCGCGATAAGGGCCTGTCGATGCCATTCCCAGCCCGCTCGCGCCTCCCTTGCCCGGGAATACGGCAACGCCTAATCTAACGATATGATTTCATGGTTTCCCTTTGCGAGTCGGTCGCATCCGTTTTCCATCGCAGGAGGTATTGGTCATGCTCATCGTTCTTGTTCATGTCCAGGTCAAGCCGGATTCCATCGAGGCCTTTCGCCAGGCATCGATCGAGAATGCGCGTAACAGCGTGCGCGAGCCGGGCATCGCCCGCTTCGATGTGATCCAACAGAACGATGACCCGACGCGATTCCTTCTGGTCGAGGTCTATCGTGATGAGGCCGCCACGGGCAAGCACAAGGAAACCGCCCATTATCAGAAATGGCGGGACACGGTCGCGCCAATGATGGCCGTCCCGCGCCAGGGCAT
>CAZXSA010000078.1:16271-19381 GCA_964642815.1 uncultured Planctomycetales bacterium
ATCAGAAATGGCGGGACACGGTCGCGCCAATGATGGCCGTCCCGCGCCAGGGCATCAAGTACACGAATGCCTTCCCCGACGAGCAAGGCTGGTGATGAACATGCGTTTCGAGTTCGCCACCGCTACGCGCATCGTCTTCGGCCCCGGCACGTTCCGGGAGATCGGTCCATTGCTCGTCGATATGCTACCTGGCGGGCGGCCTGCTCGCGTCCTGGTCGTCACCGGACGATCCGCGCAAGACACGCAACCGTTGCTCGATCAAATCGCCAATAGCGGGTTAGAGGCGATCGCTTTCGCCGTTTTCGGCGAACCGACCGTTGAACTGGTCCAAACCGGCACGCAGTACGCCCGCGCCCATCAATGCGCCGCAGTGATCGGTTTCGGCGGCGGCAGCGCGATCGACACGGCCAAGGCCGTCGCCGCCATGCTGACCAATCCCGGCGATGTACTGGACTACCTTGAAGTCGTCGGCCGAAACCAGCCCCTGCTTCATCCGTCCGTTCCTTGCATAACCATACCCACGACGGCCGGCACCGGCGCGGAAGTCACCCGTAACGCCGTCCTGGCCTCCACCGTCCACAAGGTCAAGGTGAGCCTGCGCAGCCCGCTCATGTTGCCGCGTCTGGCCTTGGTCGATCCCGAATTGACGCTCGATCTTCCGCCGGCCGTCACGGCGACAACGGGCATGGATGCCCTGACCCAGCTCATCGAGGCGTTCACTTCATTGAAGGCTAATCCACTTACCGACGGCCTGTGTCGCGAGGGAATAACGCGGGCCGGGCGTTCGCTGCTTCGCGCCTTTCGCGATGGGCACGATCTGGCGGCACGAACGGATATGTCCGTCGCCAGTCTGTTCAGCGGCCTGGCCCTGGCCAATGCCGGGCTGGGAGCCGTTCACGGTTTCGCGGCTCCGTTGGGTGGCATGTTCTCCGCGCCTCATGGCGCGGTTTGCGCGGCGTTGTTGCCGGAGGTGATGGAAATCAACACGCGGGCCTTACGTAAACGTGAACCCGACCATCCGGCCTTGGCTCGCTATAACGAGATCGGCCGACTCTTGACCGGCGATGCATCGGCCATGATCGAGCAAGCCATCCAATGGGTTCGGCAGATCAACGATCAACTGACGATCCTGCCCTTGCGCACTTTTCGTGTAACCGAAGCCGACCTGCCCGCCCTTATCGAGAAAGGCCAAAAGGCCAGCAGCATTAAAGGCAATCCGATCACCCTGACGTCGGAGGAATTAGGCGAGATTCTGAAGCGATCCACGTAAACGAGTAATCTGTCCGCACGTTCGCGGCGCGATTTCCTGCTGTTCAGTCCTCTTGTACCTCGACAGACCTCATTGTGTTTTCTTTTGCCATTCTATTGGTCGGGGGCTTGCTCTGCTCGACGTTTACTTCCAGATAACCGCGTATTTTCATTCGATCCATGCTATCGGTGACGATCAATATGCTGCGTCCGTCCCGGGAACCCAATTCAACGCGATCAATACCGGGGGTATCGAGCAACCAAGTGGTTGTGTTTCTAATCCGTATGGTTCCATCCCATTCGAAACTCTCGAAATCCTTTACCTTGTTCAAGTTGATCTGATAATTCTGGGTGCATCCACCGGCCGCGCCGGCGACCAGGGCGAGCATGAACAGTTTCTTCATCATGGTTGCCTCCTTTGGAGGCATTTTATTAAAACCGTGTTCCGTCGGATAGAGGAGCTGAATATGATAAGAGAGGCACATGATGCAGGTAGGTTTCTGTTCACCGACAGTGCCTGTACCGCTCTCCGGAAAACAATCAGAATCCAACGCTATGCATCAAGAAAGAGATATCGGCAGACCATGCTCAAGGATATAGGCGGTAAAGCTGGCCGAATCCGCCTGTTGCAGGGCCTCGGCCGGGAAAAAATGGACTTCAATATCGTCGCCAGTTTGTTTTTGCACGTAGGCGGACGCGCGGGCTCGTGTGCGCAGATCCAAGGTTTCAATATCTTTCACAAAAACCGCCAGATCGACATCGCTCCAGGCGTCGGCCGTCCCTTTTGCCCAGGAGCCAAAAAGATAAGCGGCTTGCACGGAAAATTGCTGGGATAGTATCTCGACTGCCTGTTGCAGTCTTTCGTTGATTACCGCATCGATTGTAGCCATGTCAGGAGTTCCTCGGTCTGTTGCAGTATTTCACGGGAAATCGTCTCGTTGATCTCCCCACCGACTTGGGGTATTTCCTCGGGATAGCGGGATTGGATGTAATACGCGGACAGTTCCCGGAGAAAATCCGCTTGTCGATCATCGGGGGAGAGCCCGGCCAGTTCCGTCAACCGGATGAGCTGATGAATGCGCGGCGGTAATGTACGAGTACGTTCGGCAATGATGGCCTTGAGCATTTTTTCGGTGGCTTGCTGGCAGCAGAAGAGCACATAAAGGTGCCGCCCCGAGGTAAACATGGCCCGTGCCGTTTCCAGGTCGTACAAAGCCTTTTTCGCCCATTGCTCAGAAGATTCGGGCATGTCGCCGTCTCCAGCACGTATGACTAAACTACAGGTATCATACTTGATTACCTAAGGGAATGCCAACAGGTTGGATGTGAACATAGTAATGCTGCGTCCCCACTCTCTCCATGCCCCAAGTATAACACTTTTTCTCCGCTTCGTATATCATATCCATCACGAATCCGTTTTTCCTGATAGGGTGGCATTTATATGAACGACATCATCGAACAACTTATCGATCGGGTGCTGGCCGACGTTACCGCGTTGCGTCACGCACTGCATATTCACCCCGAGTTGTCTTACAAGGAATTCCAGACGGCCTACAAGGTCCGCGACGTGTTGGCCGGACTGCCCAACCTCAAACTGCTTAAGCCGCTGATCGGGACGGATGTGGTGGCCGTGCTCAACGAGGGCCGATCCGGACCCTGCCTGGCCTTGCGGGCGGACATGGACGCCTTGCCGATCGTCGAGGAGACGGACGTACCGCACCGCTCGACCGTGCCCGGGGTCATGCACGCCTGCGGCCACGATGGGCACACGGCCATCCTGCTGGGGACGGCCATGGTGCTGACCCGGATGGCCGACGAGCTGCCCGGCCGGGTCGTCTTTGTCTTTCAGCCGGGCGAGGAAG
>CAZXSA010000079.1:0-19350 GCA_964642815.1 uncultured Planctomycetales bacterium
AATTCGCCTGCCCCGCGTTACCCATCATGCCCGAAACGCTGGCCATGTTCACGATTCGCCCGTATCGAGCCCGGACCATGTAACGGCTGACCGCCCGGGTCAGCAGAAAAATCGAACGCAGATTGACGTTCAACACCATGTCCCACTGCTCATCTTCCATATTCATCAGCAGCCCATCACGGGTAATGCCGGCATTGTTCACCAGAATATCGATCTTGCCGAACTCCTCGGCCACCTGCTCCACGAGGGCATCCACCGCCTCGCGATCCGTGACGTTCAACGATCGGGCGACGATCCTGCCCGGCAGGCCTTGCTGTTGGGCTTCCTGGGCAAGCCGATCGAGCCCCTCCGCGTTTAAATCCACCGCGACCACGGTGGCGGAGCGGCCGGCCAGCTTCAAGCAAATCGAGCGGCCAATACCGCGGGCCCCGCCCGTCACGATGGCAATTTGATTGGTCAAAGGCATAAGCTATTTCTCCCTTTTCGGCTAATCAGGGATTAGCCGTTCATTCCTTTCATGGCGCGGCCGTGATGACTTAACTCGTCAGGCCACCTCGCTACACGCCCGGGCGAGATCCGCCTCCGTGCTTATGTTCACCACGGGCGTTGCCCGTGAAATCTTCTTAAGCATCCCGCTCAAGATTCGGCCGGGACCAATTTCGATAAACCGATCGATACCGGCGGTCAGAAGCGTTTCAATTGATTGCTGCCAGCGCACCGGGCAGGTCAACTGATCGGCCAGCCAGTGCCGAATCGTATCCGCCTCGCCATGATACCGGCAATTCACGTTGGCGACGACGGGAATCGACGGCGTCTTGAAGGGGGTGGCCGCCAGCACCTGCGCCAACCCCTCGGCCGCCGACCGCATCGCCTCCGAATGAAACGCGCCCGCGACTTTCAACGGAATCGCCCGGCCGCCGGCTTGCTCGATCAAACCGACCGCGGCCTCGCAGGCCGCCCGTTCGCCCGAGAGCACAATCTGACCCGGACAATTGAAATTCGCCGGGGCCAACCGGCCCGCGGCCGCCGCCTCGCGGCAGACCGCCTCGGCTTGCTCGGCGGAAAGTCCCAGAGCCGTAACCATACCGCCGGGGACCGCCCGGGCGGCGGCCTGCATTAACTCGCCTCGCCGCTGTACCAGTCGCAAGGCGTCTTCAAAGGTTACGCTCCCCGCCGCATAAAGGGCGGTATACTCTCCCAGGCTCAGGCCGGCCATCGCCGCGATCGGCACTTTCAGGTCCGCTCCATCATGCAGCGCCCGCCAGATGGCCGCGCTGGTCGTAAAAATCGCCGGTTGCTGAATGTCGGTCTGCTCAAGCCGTTCCGCCGGACCTTCGAGGCACAGCTTACGCAAATCATAGCCGACCACCGCGTTGGCCCGCTCGAAAAGAGCGGCGGCCTCGGCGGACGAATCGACGATGTCGCGTCCCATGCCCACCGCCTGGGCGCCTTGTCCGGTAAATAGAACGGCCGTGCCGGCCATAGACCCTGACTCCCTTACAACCGCAGTAACGCGGACGCCCAGGTATAGCCGGCCCCAAAACCCGCCAGCAAAATCCAGTCACCCTTTTTCACCCGCCCGGCCCGGAAAGCGTCGTCCAAGGCCAGGGGGATCGAGGCGGCCGAGGTATTTCCACAGCGATCGATATTGACCGCCATCTTGGACATCGGAATGCCGAGCCGATTGCTGACCGACTCGATGATCCGCAGATTGGATTGATGCGGCACGATCAAGGCCAAATCATCCACGGTCAGACCGGCGCGGGCCAGGGTCTCGGCCACTACTTCCTGCATCTTGACGACCGCGAATTTGTATACCTCGCGACCGTTCATTTTCAGATAATGCAGCTTTTCATTCACCGTGCGTATCGAAGGCCGTTCCAGCGAGCCGCCGGCCGGCATCCATAACATGGGCGCGCCGGAACCATCGCATCCCAGAATATGATCATAAACGCCGCTTTGCTCGTTATCCGCCTGAGACAGCACCACCGCCCCCGCGCCGTCGCCGAGCAGAACGCAAATTCCGCGATCCTCGAAGTCGGTGATGCTCGACATCGTTTCCGCCCCGACAACCAAAGCGTGGCGTAAGCCCCCCGCGTTCATGATGCCGGCCGCCGACACCAATCCATAAACAAAGCCGCTGCAAGCGGCCGATACATCAAAAGCACCAATACTTCGGCAACCCAGTTCCTTCTGCAGATAACAGGCCGTCGCCGGAATAGGCACATAAGGTGTCGAGGTGGCGACCACGATCAGGTCCAGGTCCGCGGCGGTGAGCTTCGCATTCGCCAAGGCCTTCCGCGCCGCCCCCGCCGCCAGGGTCAGGGTGTTCTCCCCCTCGCCGGCGATGCGCCGCTCGCAAATTCCCGAACGCGTGCGGATCCACTCGTCGGTGGTGTCCATCATCTTCTCGAAATCCGCATTGGTCATGACCCTGTCGGGTAAGGCGCCGCCAATGCCCGTTATCATCAAGGGAATTCGTTTCGCCATGTAATTCACTTATTGCACAGATAATTCTTGAGGGCGGGGACCGCCCACCAGATCAGCGGATATGATCGTATTGAGATCACGCTCGACATATTCCGCCGCCACCCGGACCGCGTTTCGGATGGCCACATGATCGCTTCGGCCGTGGCAGATGATACACACTCCATCCACGCCCAGCAGGGGCGCGCCGCCATACTCGGCATAATCGTGATTCGCCCAGACCCGTTTGACCACCGGATCGAACTTGGCGGCCAGTTCCGGAGAAGCCAGGGCTATTTCCTTGGCGATGGTCTTCATCAGTCCCTCGGAAAGTCCCTCGGCCAACTTCAACGTGATGTTACCTACGAAACCATCGCAGATCACCACGTCGCAACTGCCCCTAAACAGATCCCGGCCCTCCACATTACCCACGAAATTGATCGCCTCGCAGGCCTGCATTTGTTCGTGCGCCTGCTTGACCAGCATGGTTCCCTTGGCGTTTTCCTCGCCAACGGAAAGCAAGCCAACCCGAGGTCGCTCCACCTTGAGTACATGCCGGGCGTACACACTGGCCATAATGCCGTATTCCACCATGTGGTAGGCTTTCGGAGCCAGATTGGCGCCGGCGTCGCACAACGTGATCGGTCCGGTGAAGGAAGGAATCACCACCGCGATACCCGGTCGCGACACACCCTTGAGCAGCCGCATGCGCAGTTGGCTGACCACCGCGAACGCCCCGGTGTTGCCCGCGCTGATCACCGCATCGATCTCCTTATCGCCGGCCATCTGAGCCGCCCGGCACATCGATGCGTCTTTTTTCTGCTTGACCGCCTCCACCGGCACCTCATTCATGCCGATGACCTGGGTGGTATGCACAATGGAAATACGGCCGGCCGGCGCGTCCAGGCGATCCAGCTCGGCGTTGATCGCATCCTGATCGCCGAACAGCACCAGATTCACGCCCTTGAGCCGGGACACCGCCTCGACCGCGCCGCGGACAATCTCCTTGGGCGCGTAATCACCCCCCATCGCATCGATACCGATTCGCATGGGGTTTAAGACTCCTGCTCCTTCAAGGGTAAAGCTACGCTACCGCTGACGTATCCGCAGTTTTCGCAGGCCGCATGGGGAAGCTTGGCAATCCCGCACTTGGGACAAGCCACCAAGTTCGGCCGCGTCAGCGCGTGATGCGAACGGCGCTTATTCTTACGAGCTTTTGATGTCTTCGCAACCGGAAGCATGATTGATCCTAATAAACAGGGAACCTTCGGGCGTCAAGGGCCGTCGCCCATTTACTCGAACGCAACAGTATACCAAAGAGAGGCTTGCATCATCGGCCAACGCCTTCGCTCCGCACGCGCGGCCGCGGATGCAAGCCCCTCTACTCAAACCCTGAAGACTACCAACCCATCCATACCCTGTCAAGATTTAATACAAATCAATTGCCGGCTAAGATAAAACTTTCGGGGCAACCGTCACGAATCCGACGGAGAAAATATCGTAAGTATTTATATTAAATGAAGTTACGGATACTACTCCGGCTCTTGATCCGAAAATTCTTTAAGCCCTTATAAACAAATAGGTTCCATGCCTCCAAGGCCGCCGCCATATTTGGAGTTTTCCACCAACCCCCCTCCATTAATACCCGCAGGCCCAATAAGCCGAAGTGGGTCGTGATTCCCGCGAAAATGTGCTTCCGGTCAGAATCGATAGGTGAGAGCCAGCATTACGGACTGACGAGCTCCAACGCCGAACTCGACCATGAAATCCAGGTTCTCGCCTATTTCCAGGCGGCCACCGACAAGCGTGCTCCAGGGATTGACGGCCTCCACCTTTGCATGGAAGTCCAAATCGAGTATCTCAAGACGCCCGGTCATGACCTGCTGGACACCCTGGTACATAAGGCCACCCCATACGGAAACGTGCAAGTCACCCAGCGGCGTAGCCCGCGGGATCTGCTCCCGCACGCCCACCCGCGTACTGAACATCGTCACATTGACGGTATTCAGGGAGGCGACCACCTGGTTAAAATCGAGGATGGTCGTGGTGAAATTCAGGTCCATCAAGCCAAATACTATCGTGGATCGATCCTTGATCGGCTTGAAGCCGGTGGCCAGAGTTCCACCCAAACCAATCGTTGGTCCTTCGTAATCCAGCTTGATATTAAGTTTGGGGCCTGGGGCAAGGGACAGGGGAAATAAGCCCGGCCGCACCTCGATATCGGCCCGCCCCTGCACATAGCCGGCAATCGCGTACAATTTCAGGAAGGGGAGTACCCAGGCGTCAACGCTGGTTTCCCATGCCGATTGCTCGGTTTTAACCTCGCTGACTTTAACAAGACCGCCGACATCCAGAAGTGGAACACCATGCCCCCCCAGTTTCAGCTCGGGCAATTCAAAACTCTGTTTTTCCGCGTAGAAGCCGCCGGAAACACCCAAAGGCAGTGGCAGCTTGTAACCCAGCTCGCGGGCCTCCTTCTCGCCCCAGATGGGCAACCTGGACCAGTGCGCCACCTCTTTTCCATCCACCAGTTCAAGCCCGGAGGTCTCCTTGTCGTCGGCGGATGGAGCAACATTCTCCCCTGATGTCGGCCGACCAACCGAGAGTAAGATAAGAACGAAAACAAATGCAAATCGACCTATCGCAACGCCTCCTGCGGTTTGTTACGGAGTGGAGAATACCTTTTCGGTCTTCCTCTATCAATGCCGCCGTTTTTCAAGCATCCCCCTCAGGATCGGAGACATCCAGCGTTTTATTGACGAATCAACGATGCAAACGTAGGGTAGGACTGTAGCGGGCATCTTAGCTTTTGTCGTGGGACGGACCGGTCCGCGATCCGAACGACCGGGAAGTCAACCGATCAATTGACAATTTCTATTCGAGGGAAAACCATGAATGAAAAGAAAGGGCTGCGTACGACGCGTCGGGAGTTTCTTAACACTTCCAGTCGAGTGGCCGCGGCATCGGCGCTGAGTCTAACGGCCGTCCCGACCGTCCATGCGGCGGAGAATAACACCATCAAGGTCGCCCTGGTCGGCTGTGGGGGACGGGGTACGGGGGCGACGCTCAACGCCCTGTCCACCAAGAGCGGCCCAACCGAGTTGGTCGCCATGGCCGACGTATTCGATCATCGGCTTGCGACCAGCCTTCAATTCCTCTCTCCGCGGCTGGGAAAGCAGATCAATGTTCCGAAAGACCGCCAGTTTCTCGGCCTCGATGCGTACCAAAAGGCTATCGATTGCCTCGACGGATCGGGAGTGGTGATCCTGGCGACGCCGCCAGGCTTTCGGCCGCTTCATCTCGAATACGCGGTAGCCAAAGGTTGTCATGTGTTCATGGAAAAGGCATTTGCCGTCGATAGCCCGGGGACTCGCCGCGTACTCAAGGCCGGCGAGGAGGCAACGAAGAAAAACCTTAAAATCGCCGGCGGGCTGATGAGCCGTCATTGCACGCAACTGGCCGAGGCCGTGCGTCAAATCCACGAAGGCATGATCGGCGAGGTCATCACCTGTTGGGCCTACAGAAACCACGGGCCGGTGGGTTATACGCCGAAAGCGGCGGGCATGAGCGAGATGGCCCACCAAATCCGCAACTTCCACAACTTTAACTGGCTGGGCGGGAGCTTTATTCTCGACTGGCTGATTCATAACATCGACATCTGCTGCTGGATCAAAAATGCCTGGCCGGTATCCGCGCAGGGGCAGGGTGGGCGGCAGGCCCGCACCGAACCGGATCAGATGCTCGACCACTACGCGGTCGAGTATTCCTTCGCGGATGGGACGCGGCTGTTCGCTCAAGGACGGCATATCGCCAACTGTTGGGATTTCTGGGGCGCCGTCATTCACGGAGCGAAGGGGTCGGCCATCTTGGGCGAAGGGATTCCCGACCCGCTCATTTACAAGGGACATAAACGAGCCGAAGCGGACATCATCTGGCGATACAAGGAAAAGAAAGTCGATCCGTACCAGCTTGAGCACGATCGACTGTTCGAGGCAATTCGGCAGGACAAGCCGTACAACGAGACCGAGCGCTGCGCCTATGCCACGCTGGCCGGGCTCCTCGGCCGCATGGTCGCCGAATCGGGCCAGGAGATCAGTTGGGAGCAGGCACTCGCGTCCGATCTGGTTCTGGCCCCGGGCATGGAAAAATACACCATGGACAGCCAACCGCCGGTCGTCCCCGATGCCCAAGGCCGCTACCCGGTCGCCATGCCCGGTCAAACCAAGGTGTTATGAGCCGGGAAGGTGATGCCGTCGGCCCGGAGGTTTTATGAAGTCAAAAGCAGTCGTTGCGGCCGTTGTCTTTTGCGGCTTAATGGCGGCGGACGTATCCCGTGCAGGACCACCGGCTCAAGACAGGTCCGCCGGCCTTCTGCATCAACGAATCTGGCGGTCGGGGAGCGACGAGGAACAAAGCCTGTTCGCGATTGGCAACGGCCGCATGATCGCTTACCTGAAAGGCCCGGAGGTTACGCATCTCTGGGGACCGCCCTACTCCTCACCGAACCTCGCCCGGATCGAGTTTCGTCAGCCGCCAGGGCTTACCGCCGTGTCGTCGCGCGAGGCCGGGAGCGCCATCTGGCATCATACACTCAACCTCGAAGGTCAGGCGCAACCCGCGGGAACCATCACTGACTTCATGGATTCGGACCTGCCGTGCATGGTGCGAATCATCGAGAACAGTGTACCGCTGGAAATGGTGGTACATACAGAAAACGCCAGACGAACCGACACCAGTGCCCGTTACGATGGACGCGCCGCCCTGCTTTGCACTCACCCGACCGGAAGCGCGGTGTATGGATACCGTTTTCGCTCGCAACAACCTGCATGTATCCAGATTCTCGGTGAAGGCGGTCTACAGTTCGTTGCTCCACAGGCGCAGGCCGACCCGCTGGTTATAAAAATCCCACCCGGCCGCAGCCTGCTGATGATCGTCGGCGGGCCGGAACTCCCCCAATGTATCAATTACACCGACCTGGCCCTGCAAACGGGGGCGGCCGACATGCTGGAACGCACGCGGGCGTGGTGGAATCGCGAACTGGCCAACGTCAAAGTCCCCGGCCCGGCCGACTTGCTGGGCGGCAGGCTGGGCCGGATCGCCGAGGATGTGGCCGTGAATCTTATCACCCAACAGGCGAGCGAAGGCGCGGTGCTTGCCGGTCACAACTATTGCCTGGCGTATGTTCGCGACCAGTTCGGTGTAGCCCGGTGCCTGCTCGATCTGGGCCTCGAACATCGAGCCCGGCAGGTTCTCGCTTTTTATTGGGGCATTTTTCAGCGTGCGGGCCTGCTCCACAATGCCCAGACTATCGGCGGGTGGCCTTACTTCCACGTCCACGAAAATGACGATGTCGAGATGACGGCGTATGTCATTCAGCAGGCGTTGGAATATATGGACCGTACCGAAGACGCGGCCTTCGTCCGCGAGATTTTCCCCATGCTCGAATGGGCGTTCAACGTCCAGACGCGGCATATTGTCAAAAACATGCTCCCGTTTAATGGGGATGAAACCTACATAGCCGGCGGCATCCTGCCTCGCTCGTGCATGGATCACGGATCGGCCGAGTCGACTTACCTGTTCTTCGCGTCCGGCCGCCGACTGGCCGACTGGGCCGAGGCGCAGGGGCTCTGGGACGGCGACAAGGCCGAGGCGGCCCGCAGGCAATGCAAACAGGTGGAATCCGCCTTTGTTGACAACTTCATCGTGGACAGCCGGCTTATGCTGAACAATCCGGCGCGGGCCGAGGGCCTCAGCGGTCCGCGCTTCCGCCACGGCGTGTGTCAGGCCCAATTGCCGGGCTGCCTGTTCTTCGGCTGGCTCGAGCGCAACGCGCACGGCCTGTACTGCTGCGAGTACTGCTACGTCAACGGACCAAGCAAGCCGCCCGAGCCGGTGCGTCATTTTCTTGCGTCGGTCGCCCTGACGCCCCTGTTTGTCGGCGTTCCGATCGAAAACCACCCGACCCGGCTTACCGATCTCGAAGCGGCCCTGACCGACTTTCGCGACGCCGACGGTAAACTCGGCTACGGTTCGCGTCGGCTTCC
Organism: uncultured Planctomycetales bacterium; assembly: GCA_964642815.1. Lineage (GTDB taxonomy): Bacteria > Planctomycetota > Phycisphaerae > UBA1845 > PWPN01 > JAAYCU01. The sequence goes on from CAZXSA010000079.1 coordinate 8,511, forward strand.
GGGCTATGAGTTGGGTTTTTTGCTGAACGCCATGAGCGAACTCGGGCACGTTGAAGCGGGACGTATGGCGGAATTGCTCATCGGGCTGCTCGATCCTACCGGTGCCTGGGTGGAATACTACCAGGCCGATCGGCCGCAAGGCACGCGCTATCGCCCCTGGGAAAGCGCGATCAATTACAGCGCACTGGTCCGTTTCGCCCGCGGATCGGCCTGTAACAAAGGCGCAAAATAGAAGACAATATCCCGCTCGAACCGGACATAATGGCCGTCAATGATCACACAAGGCGCGAGGAGAGAAAACAATGAACATCGTCCTTCGGAAAGACGAAGCTCCGCGGTACGAACGCGACGGCATAACCTCGTATCTGTTGATGTCGGAAATGACCACGGGCGCACGGACGATTACGACCTCGCTGGTGGAAATGCAACCGGGTGGCATGCAGCACATCCACGCACACACGAATGAACAGACCTACACGATTCTTGAGGGTCATGGCGTCATGACCGTTGGCGAGGAGACCCTTGAAGTCTCCCAAGGCGATAGTATCTTTATTCCATCGGATGTTCCTCATGGTCTGAGGAACAGCGGTAAATCGATGTTGCGATACCTGAGTGCGGCATCCCCGGCATTCGGCATGGATATGGAAAAGGAGTTGTGGCCTCTGCCACCGTTAAGAGACTGCTAACAAGGAAGCTCGTACGGCGGACCATTCGCCGACTACCGCAACCGGCCAGGATGGGAGCGACCAAACAATTTCATTACCGAGCGGTTAGTTGCAAGAAAGAAAGAGAAATCAATGATGTCTTTTTTTGTTTCTCAACCATTAGTTGCAGGGGTTTTGACCCATGACTTGTATCGCCGTTATTGATGTTGAGACGACAGGACTGAATCCCTATCGACACGATCGTGTTGTTGAACTGGGCGTTTTGGTTATTCGTCCTGACGGAACGAAACTTCGTAAGTATGTTACACTCGTCAATCCCGAACGAGACATTGGTCCGACTCGTCTACACGGTCTCACTACTCGTGATATTCTTGCAGCCCCTAAATTCAATGACATAGCAGGGGCCTTTCTTGATGTTCTCGAAGGCTGTGTTGCTCTGGCCGGCCACAACATACGATTTGATCATTCTTTCCTTGCGGCTGAATTTGGCCGATTGGGGTATGCATTTCCCGATGGACCCACTTTGTGCACCATGCAGCTTGCCGGCGGAGGGAATCTCAACTCCGCGTGTTCAGATTATGGATTGGTATTCGAAGGGGAGGTTCATTCGGCCTGGCATGATGTAAATGCGACCGCGCTACTTTTAGCCGCGCTACTGAAAGATGCTCCTCGTCTGACATCGAAGATCTTAAGCTGGCCCCCAATAGTCTGGCCTAAACATGCAAAATCTTTAGTAAGCCCCATGACACGTGAGAATGTGCGCAGCCAGCTAGCGGAACCACCTTCTTATATGCAAATACTGCTTACACGTATGCAACCTGAGCTTCCACCTGACGACAATGATTCAGCAATACTCGCTTATACCTCGGTGCTTTATCGGGCTCTTGAAGACCGCGATATTAGCAAGCAAGAAGGAGATAGCTTGGTCGAAATAGCTAAACATTGGGCGATCCCAAGCGATTTAATTCAGAAAATACATTGGGATTGCCTGATACATTTAGGCGCAGCGGCATTGGCTGATGGAGTCTTGAGTGATATAGAACGCCGTGATCTGCAACAGGTTGCTCTATTACTGGGGATTGAAAATCAGAATATTGATACAATCCTTGAAATGGCCGCTCAGAAGCTGACAGAAGTCCATTTTCAGCCATCTGCGGTTATTGGATCATTGGATATCGAGAAGTACACTGGAAAGCGTGTATGCTTTACTGGAGAGTGCCAATGCCATTTGAAAGGTAAAACAATCACTCGAGAGATGGCTGCGGAGCTCGCCGCAAATCGAGGAATGATTGTTGCTGAATCTGTAACGAAGAAGTTAGATCTACTCGTGGTTGCTGATCCTTTGACACAGTCTGGCAAGGCCAAGAAAGCGCGACAATATGGGATTCGGATCATACATGAAGTGGTGTTCTGGAAATCCCTTGGATTGGAGGTAGAATAAAATGACTAAACATTTGCATCGTTCTATTAATCAACCCATTCGCGAGGGTCTCAGTTGGAGCGAAAAATGGGAAGGCGCGGATAAAGGCCTCATCTGGTGTTGGGAGAGAGGCCGACAGAAACGAGTTGAAGAACCAGAGCTGGCGGCGCGGGCCGAGAATGGTGAGCTCGTTTTGCTTGCCTGGAAAGGTGGAATCCAAGAGAAACTCAAAACCGGTAAGAAATCTGGAACTTTAAACTACCTTGCCACGTGGCAGGGTCTACGCAACGAGGATTTGGATATTTGTCTTGAAGATGAACGCATTATCGTATGTGCCAAGACTGGACAACCTGTTATATTCAGTTTCAAGTTACCAGAAGATGAGGAATAAATAGCGCTATGAATATTACACTTCTAATAATTCATTCGGTAATCCGCTTATTAGCAGGCCAACCAACCGCCAAAAGAGATTAGTGATGCCTCCTTCAGATGCCCCACCCTTTGCCGGCGCAAAAATGGGTCACCCGACATGTGTTGACAACTGTAGAGTCACGAACCATCTCCCGCTATGCTCAGTAAGGAAAAATACAGGCGATGGGCGATGAGAGAATCATATGGTGAAACAAGCTTTTAATCTCGTACCTGATTGCCTTTGGCTTCCGATCGCCATGGGGTGGGTCCGTTGGACTCTCCGATGTCATGCAGGCGAAGCCATCCCTATGCAAGGAATGAAAATTACGCAATGGCCCGGGTATTTTCGCGCTGAAACGCTTAACAAGGCCCGTCTAGCCATCGTGACTCAAGTGCCCATGCCGCCGTTGATGCATCGCTTAATGCGCGATTTGCCCGCTAGCGTAGGGCTGGCCGCTCCACCCGCCATAACGTTGCGCGATACAATCTTTCTTTGCGAGGAGTGTTCGAGCAACGGTGTTATCCTTTTCCACGAGCTTGTCCATGTCGTTCAATGGGCTTTTCTTGGTGACAGGAAGTTCCTGAAAACTTATCTGAGGCAACTAATGAATGTGGGATACCAGCGGCATCCATTGGAAGAGATGGCCGGCAATCTGTATAGCAGGTTTCAAGCTGAACCGACTAAGCCGTTCAGCGTGGAAGATGACGTGCGGAACGGACTGGTTCGGCTGGGCCTCCTCTCTTGAACATGGTAGCCAAGAATCGAGTAACTTTTTCCGTCGTCGGGCGACCCAGCCACCCTTTGCTGGCGCAAAAAAATGGGCCAGCCGATATAGAGGAAAAATCTATGGGCAGTTTGACTCTCATACCAAGATTGGTATAATTATGGAGTAGACTTGGTGTCCGAAACAAATGTTTACTTTTACCGCGATAACGATGGTAAGGTGCCTGTTCTTGACTGGTTTAAGAAGCTGCAACGGGAGAACCGCAAGGCTTACGCATACTGTGTGGCCCGAATTCGGCTGTTGGCGGAGATGGGGTATGAACTGCGCCGGCCTCATGCCGATTATTTGCGCGATGGGATTTATGAGCTCCGTGCGCGCGTTGGGCGGGTGAACTATCGCGTGTTGTACTTCTTCCATAATCGGGATACGGCGATACTCGCCCACGGGCTGACCAAGTGAGGATAAGGTACCGGACGTGGATATCGAGCGAGCCCTGGAACGTAAGAAACGGTACGAACAGGATCCCGCCGATCACAGGTATATGGAGAGCATCAATGATGGCTAAGAAGACCGCAGACGCCTTGGAAATCCTCGACCAAGGAGTGGCTAACGATCACGAGCAACGTGAAATGATCGAGCAGGCAACCCTCAATTGCCGTGTTGCTCAACTCATCTACGACGCCCGAACCGCGGCAGGACTGACACAAGCTCAACTTGCCGAACTCATCGGCACCAGCCAGCCGACCATTGCCCGCCTGGAAGATGCCGATTACGAGGGCCATTCCCTGTCGATGCTCCAACGCATCGCTGTTGCATTACACCGGCCGCTGCAAATCTCCTTCGGGCCGCCAGAGAAGCAAATGCAAACGGCGTAAAGTCTGGTACGGTGACCATTGACCGGCTGCCGCTGCCAATCCGGACACGAGTGAGCAACCAATTTCATTACCGGTCCGTCACTCGCAAGATAAGGAAATGTTGGGACAGCGACAGAGCTGGAACAAATACCGACTTATCGTTAAGCAACCGAGGCGGGACAAGTCGCTCGGTCTTCCCCTCATCGAGACCCCACTCTTTGCTGATGCAAAGGATGGGCCACCCGACCAGAAACCGCGCGACTTTTTACCGTAGTCGAAATTCCCGGGAAAGTCAGCGGAAAACAACTTCCTGTACCCTCGCACGCGGCCACTTGCGTCACGCCGACCTGAAATAGCGGCATTGAAGTTGCGTTTACGGTATATCCTTACAAACGTGGAGCACCCAGTCATTCAAGTCCGGGGGCGTGAACGTCTGGGTACCACCTTCGTGGGAGAAGCCTGTCTCGCCCGAGAATCCTTGGAGCCTCGTATTCCACCATCGCGCCCGGTAGTTTCCTTTTGCCAGTTCCACCGTCTTACCGCCTCCGGACGGAAAAAAGAAGACGTATTCGACGCCGGGTTGGGCCATGCAGTAGCCCTGATCGGAAATGACCGTGCGTTTGCAGGGAGCGGCCCGGACGAAGTCCCAGCCCGAGGCTTTATTGAAGGCCAGGATATTCCGGGCTATCTCGAACGGTTTCGAGGCGGGCTTGGCGTCCTCGATATGAAAATGCCCTCCACTGGTCACGATCGTCCAGCACACCTTCCGGAGAGCGTCATAGTCGGTTTCGCCGTTGGCCAGTTCGTCGACGTTCATCGCCTTGTTCCGCTTCCAGTTTCCCTCCAGGAACCGGTTGTACTTGTCGAAATCCCTGGAATCGCTGTGGAAGTTGACAATATCGATCTCGGAGGTTTCGAAACACACGTCGAAGTCACTGGTGTGCGCGAGAAGCCGCGGGGAATCCGGATGGCGTGCCCGGAGGTAGTCCTTCACGAACCGGGCGTAGTGCGCGGCCCATGCGGCGTCGTTTCCGGGATAGTGTTCGTTCTCCAGCTCATACATCACGTTGGGAAAGGCGGCGGTCTCGTCGAGTATTTTCCTCAGGTAGCGCTCCTGTTGACGGCGCAGGTTGGGTTTCGAGTCAAACTCGTAGAACTCAGGCACGCCCGCGGAATCGCGACCCGGCAATTCCAGGGCGTTGATGTTATTGTTCGAGGCCCAAGGGTTGTTGCGCCATCGAGTATCGGCCTTTTTCATGCCGCAGGCCTCGAAAAGCATTACCTCGGCATAGATACCCGCGCGATTACACCGCGCCAGGCAGTCCTTGAGGCGGTCCCAGTAAATGTCGTTCCAAATATCGAAGTCATATTTCGCGCCGCCCTGGTCGGGGCCGGTGGCCGCGCTTCGGCCCCACGGCCAGATGGCCTTCTCGCCCTCCCAGGGAAGCCAATGCCAAATTCGGGCATACCCCATGCCCTCCCTGGCGTTGCCGTCGATCTCGGCCTGATAGTCGATTCCCCTGGAGCTTGGGGCACAGTTCGAATGGCTCGCAATCATCACCGCCTTTCCCGTGGTGGTTTCCTGGAAATAATGGGGATTATCGGGGTGTAGTCGGAGATAAGCGCTGGCCGTGTCGCTTAAGGCCATCGCCCACGCGAAGCCGATCAACGCCGCAATGGTGCAAACGCTTGGTTTCTTCATTCCGTTCTCCTCAGTATCCGGGAACCCTCGTAAGGCGCACGCTCCGAAATATGATGAACTCACTCATCATCGTCGGACTTGGTGAGCATACAATTGTTGAATGGTCTTATCCGGTTCCACCGTTTGGATCATTACCTCATGCGCAATCGTTCACCACGATCCACCGCAATCGTATCGCCTCGTCAACCGTCGCGACAAGTTTTCCGGGAGCGGGCGGGAAATTCCATCCATAACCAGGGGGACATTCCGAAAAAGATTACGCGAATTTCGTCGCGATCTGGCGGATGGTTCGGGCACCGGCCAGGCCGACGGGGCAGACGGCGGTGCAGTCCGCGCATGGTCCGCAACAGCGGAGCAGCGATTCGGGATTCAGGCCAAGAGCCTGGAACTCGGCCTTGGCCAATTCCGGTTCACCGTATTCATTGTGATACAGCCGCACCCGCATTAGGTCACTGACCGGCAGGGCCTGCGGACAGGCCTTGTTGCACGCCCCGCATAAGCGACAGGCCCCGGAACGCGAACGGTTAAACGCCTGAGCCTTTTCCTGCTCGGCCGGGGTGGGCTGCAAGTCTTTCAGGTCCAGCCGACGGACCGTTTCGAGTTGTTCGCGGGTTTTCATGGTGGTCAAGACCGTATCCACCGAGGCCTTTTGAATGAGAGACTTGACGTGCGGGCCGAACACGTCCGGCCCCTCGGAAGCCGCCTGCTGCGCGCCGCTTTTCATGGAGAGGATCCCGACGTTGCTCTTGCGCAAGGCGCGGAGGTTCTCGACGAACTGTTTAGCGTTCTGTTCATCGCCCTTGCCCCGCAGTTTATTACTGACCCCCATCGCCCAGGCGGTGGCGATCAAAGCGGCCTCGAAAAAGTCCGGGGCTTTTCGCAGGACAAGGGGGATCACCTCGTTGTAATTTTTATGGCAAACAAAACCGACGTGGCGGATTTTGCCCGCTTTGCGCAGTTTTTCCTGAACGGCGACGATGGTCTCCAAACGTTGCGGATCGGGCTCATGCAGGGTGGGCAAAAGCAGATCCACGTAGTCGGTTTTCATGGCGGCCAGCCCGTCGTTCAGCTCTTCCTCGATGCGCTTGCCGTCGATTTTATAAGCCAGCCAGGCTCGGTCACGAAGACGAGGATTCTCCTGGAACACCTGGCCGACGATCCGCATGCTGTTGCCGCCGGTATATCCCCGGGCGGTGTGGACCAGATTGATTCCGTAATCTATCGCCATCCGAAGCAAGCGAACGTGCAAATTTTCCGACAGGGCAATCGCTCCGAAACTGACGCGGGTCACGGGATATTGGGTACGTCCGAGGATCCCCGCAGGCAGGGTCGGTTGTGTAGACGGCTGACTGGCCGCCGGCGCCGCCAAGGCGCGAAAGGCCCCGGCCCCCGCGCCGGTCAGGGCCGCTCCCTGGGCTGTCGTGCGTAAAAACTCCCGCCGGGTCAGGCTTGTGTGCTTGGGATCATGCATGGGAATCTTCCTTGTGTTTGGTTGTCGAGATCCATTCAGTTGTCGAATACTTGCTGCGTGTCGCTTTCAACGGTGAGTATTTTTAGGAGGATGCATTGTAACCCCTCGGCAATAACCTATCAAAGAAGGCATAAAAAGACAATGTTCGGTATTTTTGTACGGTTGATTGGACAGGGATGGTACAAAATCCGTGCTGGATATGGTTGTTTACGCCAATTGGCCGGGAGCATCGAATTGGACACAAACGAGGGTCAATTCCGGATTGAGCGGCTCGGTGCGTACCACGGTGGCCGTCCCGAAATCGACCGATCCACCGGTCCGGGCGTGCAAGGTGGGGGTGATTTCCTGTCCGGCAATCGGAGCAACATCGGCCGGGGCGATGAAGGCCAGGCCCGTGGCCGAGCGATCGACCAACCAGCCGGTTGAAGCTTCCCCGTCGCCCAGAGGTAAGCGCCAGCCGATCATCTCGCGGGCCGGCTCACGCGGGGCCCGGCGGCGTTCATGTCCGGCATAATCTTGCCCGTCACGGCCGCGAACAAAAACCGCCTGTTCCGCGGGCGCCAAAACCTCGCCCCGCGGAATCGAGGGAACCTTATCCTCCAGCGACCACCCCAAAACATCCAAATTACCCTCGGTCGCCAAGGCCGCGAAAATTCCCCCAGCCGACGCCACGGTCAGCGCGGCATCGTCGTCCGCATCCTTGGGCTGACAGGCAAACCAACGACGGTACAACTCGATCTTGATCTGCTTGTCGGTCATGCGACCGACCGGCCAACCAAGACGCGCCAAGGATTTTCGGACGGATTGCACTACTCTTCTTCTCCACGCACCGGAAACAACTGGGCCCTTTAACCTGATTTTTTATCGGGTATCACCACGGAGTTATTGAGACACGGAGTTCAGGATCACAATAACGGAACATTCTGTTTGCCTTATGCCAATGTCCTTTTTCTGAGCGGCTCCACGTAATCAATAACCACCAATCTTATTTTCTCCATCGGTTGATCGACCCGTCGCCTAGCGAAAAAAAGAGCGTGAATACCCCAAAATAGCCAGCGTCCCGAAATCATGATGCGACGGTTCATCATATCCTTGCCGCGCCGATAACAGATTGTTGAAGTTAATGAAACGTTAGCATACTTTAATCGACGTCCGATCTCGGCCATTTTTTTCGATTTCCAAAGGCCGGCCGGCGCAATTCCCTTGGAGATAAGGGGATTTATTCGACCCGCCGGTTTACTCACATGTAAAAACGATTTCGCGTCGTAAAAACACGCGATTTTTCTTGCTTTTCCATGCTTTTTGTGTTACCATAATAATGCGACGCGAAGGTCGCGAATGCTCGGCATCCGAGCGATCCTGAGCACCTCAGGGAAAACGTCTTTTTCCCAAAGCTCGCCGAACGGTCGGCAGTAATGCACGACGCGGCGAAAGGTGAACCCATAACCCGGGAAAAAGGCGTTCTAATGTTCAGGAAAAGCTGGGTGCGAAAACCCTATAAAGGCCGCTTTTTCCCAAGGTAAGCCAATCGCTTCACGGAGGGAAGAAGCCAGGTGGAGACCGATAGATACTCTGAGGCATCGGTCGTCGGGCGGTTCCCGTCGGACGACCAAGTGCGCGAGAGGAGAGTGGGCGAAATCCCGCTCGAGGTTTCCGCGAGCGAGCCTTAGAAGGGTGAAACCCAAGGGAGCATCCAGCGGTGGCGGTGCTAAAAACACACGCAGCTGCCAGGGACTCTCGAAAGGTGCAAACCCGGGAACCGCGGCTGGCCGTGCCGGCATCTCGGTCATGCGAGGTGATCAGCGGTCGGAGAAACGGTAGGCGGGTTTCTTCCGGTGCTAATCCGTCGGAAAGCCTTTCGCGAGGAGAAAGCTCCGAAGGGTGAATCCCATGAGCGCTGCCGGTGCGAAAGAGAACCGGCTGGGGATCGATGGGAGTAACCCGTCAAGAGGGTGACCAAACCCTGAAGGCGGAACGTAGCGGGCAGGTAAAACCCGCGGCAAGTGGACCATCGATTCCGATCCGTGCTGTAGGGAGAAAAAGCCCATGAGAGGGGCTGGTTGGCCGTGGCTGACCGGCTAGATCAGGTTGGGTAATACTCAGGAAGGAGAAACTCGAAGAGAGGATTCGATTGGATGCTGAACGGTGTCCAGCGAACCCCGCCCAGGGAAAACCACACAGCCGAGGAAAAGGCTAACGGCAAAGTGGGATCGCTTAACCAGTACGGGCGATACGTGGACGGGGCAAAAACTCTGAACGAGGTAAAACTTCCGGAGGACGACCGAGGGTGGTAACACCCCAGGCCGAGCAATCTGATCGAAGACTCTGAGGGGCCAAACGAGTGTTCCGAGCCCGCGTCGCATTTTTCATGCGCCCATCCGATGCAGTCTTGGCTTAGGCCATTCGATTGAACCGGTTGACATACCACGAACCACGGGGCGGCGGGCGAATCGCCACTCTTGATCCAGCGCGTCCGGCCGCTCGAAATCGACGCGTTCAACCTGGAACCCCGCCAGATCGACCGCTTCCAACAGATCATCCACGGCACAGACTTGTTCATCATGCTCGACGACGGTTGTCCGAGCCAAGGTATCCACGACAACTTTGCGGACGCCTTGGATAGTCTCCAGCGAACGGCTCACCTGCTTCACGGAGTTTTCGCACACCATTCCGCTCATGTGCAATCTCAGTTTTTCCATCTCCGTGCTCTCCCTTCTACGTTTCCACCGGACGGTTTTGGTCGCACAAAAAACCATCTGGCTACCCCAGGCCCTACAGATTAGCTTGATACCCCTGCTTCTGCTTTCTTTGAGCATTATAGATGGCATGATGGGCAGATTCAGAAGAAAAATAAAAAACTTGCGACCATTCGGCCTGATTCCCCGGTTATCCGACCTTTATATTATCTATTTTGCCAAAATTAACCGGCAAAGTCGGGTTCGTGGCAACGAGGGGTATTCCGAGACCGGGCAAAATATGCACTTGCCTTGCTCACTCGTCACCTTGGGCCACGCATTTCCGAGACAGTGGATCAAATATACAGTATTCATAAAAAGATATTGGCCTCACCGGCCGATCGGGATTATACTTACAGCCCTTGTCCGACCGATAAACTTGTGATTGGTATGACGTTGTATAACTGAACCTTTGGGGCGACATCAGCATGAGTTTTTATATCCCCACGGCCGCGGCAAGCAATTCGTTGAGCTTGGCTACTTTCGGTCGTAGCGGCGAAATCATGGGATTTTTCTACCCGCGGCTCGATTTCGCGCAGAACATCCGCGAGGGCATGCCCGCCATCCGTTTGCTCAAGCCACCGGAGGGCGAGACCTTCTTGTGGAACTTCGCGGAATGCTGGCAATGTACCCAGTCCTTTGAGTCGGCCAGCAATGTGCTGATCACCCGTCTAGAGCACAAAAGCCTTGAATTAAACATCGAGATCAGCGACGTGTTGCCTCCGGGCGAACAAGCCCTGTTGCGACGGGTGGTCATCAACAAGGGAGCGGATGTCGGACCCGTACAGTTCATGCATTATTTTCGCATGGCCGTCGGCGATGCCGCGGAACGCAACGCGGTGCAATTCTACGAGGAG
>CAZXSA010000080.1:0-2068 GCA_964642815.1 uncultured Planctomycetales bacterium
ACCAGTTTGCCGGAGTTTTCGGCGGCGATGCTCAGTTGGGCGTGAACCATCGGGCCGCAGCGGGTGTCGGACATCATCCATTCTCCGCAATGACGTTCGGGGAAATCGATCGCTTGCACCGGGCAGAACTGTACGCAAACCCCGCACCCTTCGCAGGCGACGGGATCAATATAAAAGGCCGCTTCCTCCCCTTGATAACCACAGGATTCCCTCATGGCCCGGATCATCTCGTTCACCCTGACCGGGCAGGAACGCACGCAAAATTCGCAATCCTTGCAGACGCTGTTTGTACCGAACGTTATCGGCATGCGCACAACCGCTTCGAATCGACAATGAGCCAGACAGGCCCCGCAACCGATGCAGTCCTTCTGGCGGATGACGGCCTCGTTACCGCTGTAAAACTCATGGCGTTCGTTAATCCGGGGCGACAAGAGCAGGTGCAAATCCGCCGCGTCCACGTCGCAGTCGGCGATGACCGCCTGCTTGGCCAGCACGGCGAACGAGGCCGCCACGCTGGTTTTGCCCGATCCACCCTTGCCGCTGATGATGACTAATTCCTTCATCCGTTATCCTTTCCAGCGCCGATGCCCGCCGGTGTTGGTGTTTGCGTCGCTTCGCCAATCCGATTCAGCAAGGTCGAAAAAGTATCGCGATATTCCGCCATGCCGACACAGGCGAGTTCGCCACGCGAATAGGCCTCGGCCACTCGGCGATCGTCGGGGATTTCCAGAAGGATGGGGATGCGGTTGCTTGCGCAGTAGGCGCTTGTGCGATTGTCGCCCGAATCCGCCCGGTTGATGACTACTCCGAAAGGAAGTTTGAGCGCGCGGACCATCTCGACCGCCAGCTTCAGATCGTGCAACCCGAATGGTGTCGGTTCCGTTACCAGAAGCACATAATCCGATCCCCGAAGGCTCGCGATAACCGGACAGGAGGTTCCCGGAGGAGCATCGATCAGGACCAGATCGGCCGGCGGAGCGGCCGCAAGCACCTGTCGGATCAACGGAGGGCTCATGGCCTCCCCAACGTTCAACAGGCCGCGAACGAATTGGACCTTTCCGGCGTCTCCATGCTCGATCCTGCCTATTTCGCGCGGGACTTCGCTGATCGCGCCGGTCGGGCAGACCAGCTTGCAACCCCCGCAGGCGTGACACATATCCGGGTTGACCACCACGGCTTGTCCCAAGCATACGATGGCGCTGAATTGGCAGATTTCTCCGCACCGGCCGCAATACGTGCATTTCGCCTCGTCTACCTCCGGTACCAGCCGAATCGCCGGCTCGCTGACGCTGATTTGCGGATTGAGAAAAAGATGGCCGTTAGGCTCCTCCACGTCGCAATCCACATAAGCCACGTTTTGACCGTTGCCGGAAGCCACCCAGGTGAGATTGGTCGCCACCGTGGTCTTGCCCGTCCCCCCTTTTCCGCTTGCTACCGCGATCTTCAGACCCGAGGTTTTTGTGTTTTTAGACATCTGTAGTAGTGGAAACGGCTTCCTCAAGCGGCTGGCCCCTCATGGATGGCTACGCTGCGACATTCGTGGACGCAAAGGGCACAGCCCGTACATTTTTGCGGATCGATCCGGACCATATCTTCCATCGCAATCGCGCTCGTCGGACAAATGGAAACACAGACGCCGCAGAGCGTACACAACGCTTCGTCAACGATGGCGACCTGCCCCGACGATCGCGAATCGAGTTCGGAGATTCGCGCACGAACGGATTCCATTTCCTGCTCGAGTATGCCGGCCTGTTGACGCAGACGCTCCAACTCGCTGGAGGCAGATGGTGCAGGCAGCGAGACCGCCAAAGGGGTCAATGGCCGATCATTGTTTGGTTCTTGCGCCCATTGACGCCCTCGACCTCCTTGTCCGCGACCGCCCCCGCCCCCACATCCTCTTCCACCCATACCTCCGCCGCGGCCACGGCTGCCGCCACCACCACCGCCGCCGCCACCGCCTCGGCCTCGCCCACCACCTTGTCCACCGCCGCCACCTTGTCCTCTGCCCCCGGGCATATTAGTTCTCCTTGACCTGCGATGTTTCAAGTTCGGAAATCCGTTTGCGGAT
>CAZXSA010000080.1:2168-19320 GCA_964642815.1 uncultured Planctomycetales bacterium
CCCATTCCCATCGGTCCTGTTCCATCACCTGCTGGCATGATCATTTCCTCCATTATTAACCTGCTCGTTTGTATGACTGCGGCGTCGGCAGTGACCCCGAAAGCGTCGGCGTCGACCGCAACATCCGGGCATCAAAAACGATTGATTGTCGAGCCGCCCTTCGGCAAAGGCCGCCAATACCTCGTCCACTTGCCCACAAACCTGGGCGATGACTCGTACACCTTCAGCCGACAAGGCCATCTCCAGCGGCCGGGAAATCGCTCCGCAAATCAGCGCATCCGCCCCGAGTTGCTTAAGCCCCCGCGCCCGCTCCAGAGGGTTTTCGATGGTCATGGGATATTCCCCGCGCCAAGCTTCGCGGCCGTCCAACATCTCGACCAGTACCAACCTAGCCGCCACGTCGAATACCGGGGATACACGCCCCTGCCATTGTGGTATTGCCACTTTCATCATGAAACATGTCTCAAGACCTGTGCCAATTTTTTTATCTAATATGTTATTGCCGTAAGATGTTTAATAATAATTACTTGCACAAATACTAGACAACATCGAAAGGTTTGCATTTTGCAATATATTGACATGTACTAACTTGCATAATGCAATATTCCGAATATGATGACATGAGACCGACCGGGCTTCGATACCAAAGGACGTCGTGACATGAAAGTTGACCAATCGCAAGATGTCATCCTCGACTCGATCAACGAGGGTGTATTTACGGTGAATCTGGATTGGCAAATTACGGAGTTCAACCGGGCGGCCGAACGGATTACCGGTGTTCCGCGACGGGATGCTTTGGGTCGGCCCTGTTGCGAGGTTTTTAGGGCCAGTATTTGCGAAAGCGCATGTGCTTTGCGTCAGACCCTGAGTACGGGCAAGCCGATCGTCAACGCCACCGCCCACATTGTCAGCCATTCCGGGCAGCGCATTCCCATCCGTATTTCCACCGCATTGCTCAAATCGCCGGACGGAAAAATCATCGGCGGGGTGGAATCGTTTCAGGATCTCAGTCAGGTCGAGCAGTTGCAGAAACAGCTTGAGGCCCGTTATACCTTCGAGGATATCGTCGGTCGCAGCCCGGCCATGATAAATCTATTTCAAATCCTGCCGCAGATCGCCGAAAGCACCAGCACGGTGTTGATCGAAGGGGCCAGCGGAACGGGTAAGGAGCTTTTCGCCAGAGCCATCCACAATTTATCCCCGCGAAAGAAGAAACGTTTTGTGGCCATCAACTGCGCCGCGCTGCCTGATACGCTGCTGGAATCCGAGCTGTTCGGGCACAAGGCGGGGGCATTCACCGACGCCCGTCGCGACAAACCCGGGCGCTTTGAAATAGCCGATGGCGGCACGATTTTTCTTGACGAAATCGGGGATATTTCGCCGGCCATGCAGGTGCGACTGCTCCGCGTCTTGCAGGAACGGGCTATCGAACCGCTCGGCTCACTTGAATCGATCAAGGTTGATGTCCGAGTGGTGGCGGCCACCAACAAGGATCTGGTCAAACTCGTGCGGGCGGGTAAATTTCGCGAAGATCTATTTTACCGGATCCGCGTCGTTTACCTTAAACTGCCCAGCCTGCGGCAACGTCGCGAAGATATCCCGTTGTTGATTGATCGTCTTGTATCCAAGTTCAATCGCCTGCAAGGCAAGGATATCGCCGGAGTATCCAACGAGGTGTTGGCACAACTCATGGAACATGACTACCCCGGCAACGTGCGCGAGCTGGAGAATATCATCGAACAGGCGTTCGTGCTTTGCCGTGGCGGCCTGATCGAACTTCACCACCTGCCGCCGGAACTGCGTCCGACGTCTGGTTCCCCGACCGGCGAGTATGGCGGGCCGACCACCCTTGAGGTCATGGAAAGGCTGCTTATCGCAGAGGCCCTGCGTCGTCATAACGGCAACCGCAAGCAGACCGCCCATGAGCTTGGTATTGATACCAGCACTCTCTACCGCAAACTTAAATCCCTGGGGGTCGAAACACCATCTTCGGATGGGCGAACGCGAAGGCGATAGTATTGCATTTTGCAATTCTCTTTGCTCCGCCAGATTGACCAGGATGCCCGTATTCAACGGAACATGTAACATAAATCCTTTCCATATAAGGTTTTGCAATTGTCTTGGTCCGTTTCTGGATTATTGGAACGTCTCTTGCAAGATATCCGTATGTCGATTAGGAAGGAGAACTTATGCGCGTAGTTGTGACAGCACAAGGACCGGCATTGGAGGCTCAGGCCGACCCTCGGTTTGGCCGCGCCAGATATCTGATTCTTGTGGATACCGAAACGGGCGAATTCTTGGCGGTTGACAACGATGTTAATTTGAATGCCGCTCAGGGCGCGGGTATTCAAACGGGTCGTAAAGTCGTGGAACTCAAGGCCCAGGCGGTCATTACCGGGAACGTGGGACCGAAGGCGTTCGCGACCCTCAACGTCGGCGGGGTGGCCATTCATACCGGAGCGTCGGGCACGGTGAGCCAGGCGATCGATGACTTCAAGATGGGGCGACTTCAGCAGGCGCAATCCGCGAATGTCGAGGGTCATTGGGCCTGATCGGGTGGTCGTGAGGCCGATGGCTGTCCTGATCTATTATCTAAATTGCGAAAGGTGAAACGCGGACTATGAGTCAGAGTTGTTCTCAAGCCAATCCAAACGATGAAGCCCATCGCCGGAAGGAGCAAACCGTACTGGATCAACGGATGGGCGACATCCGCCAGAAACTTCTGGTCATGTCGGGCAAGGGTGGGGTCGGCAAGAGCACGGTGGCCGTCCAACTGGCCGTCGGTCTGGCCGAAGCCGGCTGGTCGGTAGGGCTGCTGGATGTCGATATCCACGGTCCGAGCGTGCCACAGTTGCTCGGATTGCAGGGGCGGGAAATCCGCGCGGATGAACAGTCCATGCAGCCGGTGAAAGTGAACGACCGGCTGAGTGTCATGTCGATCGGGTTTCTGGTTTCGTCTCCGCGGGACGCGGTGATTTGGCGCGGGCCGATGAAGTACAACGTCATCCGCCAATTCCTGAAGGACGTGGATTGGGGACGGCTGGATTATCTGGTGGTGGATTCGCCGCCGGGCACGGGCGATGAGCCGCTGGCCGTCGCTCAACTGGTGGGTAAGCCCGCCATGGCCGTCCTGGTTACGACGCCGCAGGACTTGGCCGTCAATGATGTACGGCGAAGTGTAAGTTTCTGCCGGGCCGTTGATCTGCCCGTGCTGGGTATCGTGGAGAACATGAGCGGGTATGCCTGTCCGTCCTGCGGCCACCACGTGGATATCTTCAAGACCGGCGGCGGTGAGGCGCTGGCCCGCGAGATGGAGGTTTGCTTTCTGGGCAAAGTTCCGCTGGATCCGACGATCGTCGCGCATGGCGATGCCGGTCGCCCGCTGACCGATCGAAAAGAGCCGCGGACCTCGGATCAGAGTTTTCGCGAAATCGTGCAAACCGTGCTGGATCGTACCCGGGCTGGACGAGTCGTGTTGAATGTCTTGAATGAACGATAGGAGGCCAGATGAAAATTGCCATACCGATCGCGAATGGTTGCCTCAGTATGCACTTCGGACATTGTAAACAGCTCGGGATATACGAAGTGGAGCCGGCCGCCCGCAAAGTGTTGGGTAAGGAGTATCTTGTTCCTCCATCCCACGAGCCGGGAGTTCTACCGCGCTGGTTGCATGAACAGGGCGCGAACGTGATTATTGCCGGCGGCATGGGACAACGGGCCCAACAGCTTTTCGCGGGCAAGGGGATCAAAGTTGTCGTGGGCGCATCCGGCGATCCGGATGCACTGGTCAACGCTTATCTATCGGGAGACCTGAAAACCGGCGAGAATGTCTGTAACCACTAAACGCTGATAGCTGACTCTGCTGATAGCTATCCCTCATATTTCGGTACTTTGGATTTGACGATCCGGGAGATGAGGTCGCTGGTGGAATGATTTTTCGGATCACCCACGGTGGCCAGGCGGATGCCCAGGCGTTTGAGAGTCGGTCCTTCCGGAAGATTATCGATCGTGTAGTCCGGCCCTTTGGCGTGTACGTGCGGGCGGACGACATCGAGGATCGCGTCGGCGGTCGGCTCGTCGAAGGCGGTGATGATGGTTACCGGTTTGAGGCTGCCGACCAGCTCGATGCGCTCTTCCAGAGGTTGCACCGGCCGGTCCGGTCCCTTGTACCGCCGTATCGATTCGTCCGTATTCACTCCGACAATCAGCACGTCGCCCTCGGCCGCCGCCCCGCGCAGGAAACGGATATGTCCCACGTGCAACAGGTCGAATGCTCCGTTGGCGAAGACGATACGCTTGCCCGCGGCCCGAAGCTGATCGGTCTCGCGGCGTAGTTCCTGACGATCAAAAATGATTCGGCTTAGAAATTCGCTCATAATGATTCTCGTTAATTATGCGGGTACCGACGATGAAGAGATGCGTTCGGACAACAGAGCCTCGGCTTCGGCCAGTACTTGCGCGCCGCTGATCCCGGTCATGCAGCGGTGGTGGTCGAGCGGGCAGACGCGTTTCATGCAGGGTCCGCAATCGACGGCGATGGCCACCCGCCGTTCGCGCGGATAATCATTAGCCGTCCATTCCTGGTGCGTCGGGCCAAAGATGGTCACCACCGGCGTGCCCAGGGCGATCGCGAAATGCCTTGGCCCGGTGTCGTTGGTAATCAGCAGGGCGGTCCGACGAATCAGGGCCTTGCTCGCTCCCAGGCCGATCACCGGGTCATCCAGCACGAAGGCCGGTTTCTTCATGTATTCGGCCACCTTGCGGGCCACGCGCGTTTCCTTCGGCCCGCAGGAAATAAGGATGGCCGCGTTGTAACGTTCGATGAGCCGGTCGGCGACTTCGGCGAAGCGTTCGGGCGGCCAGCATTTGGCCGGTCCGAAGGATGCGCCCGGATTGAGCACGACGATTGGTTGGCCATCCCGCGCGCCGGCCCGTTCCAGAGCGGCGGCGGCCGTCGATTCCTCCGCCGGCGTGGTGGTAAGTTCGGGTATCTCCGTACACTCGCGGCAACCCATGTACCGGGCGACGGCGTTGTAATACCGGATCATCGGCATGGGCAGGTAGCGGCCGTCACATTTGGCCGGCAGCAGCTTGTCGGTCAGCAACATACCCCGCCCGTCGCGATCGTAGCCTACCCGCCGCTTGATCCCCGCCAATCTGGTCAACAGGGCGGAGCGAAACGAGTTGGCCAGAAGGATCGCGCAGTCGAACTGGCCTTCGCGCAAGGTTGCCGCAAGTCCTAAAAAACCCTGTCGGCGTTTGACCCGGCTTTTGTCCTTACCCGGCCAATGGATCACGTCGTCCATCCAGGTGCAGCCGTCGATGATCTCGGTCAACGGCGAACGGATCAGGTAGGCGATATGGGCTTGCGGGAACTGCGCGCGCAGGGCGTGCAAGGCCGGCATGGCCATCACCACGTCGCCCACCCATTTGGGCAAAACGACAAGCATACGGGCTGGATTCGGCCGAGCGGCCGGTCGCCCCGCCGCTTGATCCGATGAGCCCGTAGCCGGCGAATCGGAATAGTGTGGTTGCGTCATGGGCGTCATTCTAAGTCCAGACCGCGAAAAAAACAAAACCCGACGCGGCAGCCCTCCGCCAACGAGCGCATCCGAGAAAAGGTGACCCAGGGGATTCAGGCTTGCACGGGAATGCCCGTGTTTTCTCGGGGTCAGCGCAAGGCACGGGCAAACCCTTGTCCTACTACCGCATGACAAGGGCCTGTCCATGCCACCCTATGCTACGGCGCGACAAGGGTCCGCCCATGCTACGCGCCCGGCGTCGTTACTGTTACGCGATTAGATAAAGGGCTATAATCCGGGTTAATTTATTGGGAAAGGTAAGCTTTATCCATTTGCTACAGGGAGAATTCAATGTCCAGCATGACCCGCCGTACGTTTATCGGAAAGACCGCCATGACCGGAGCGGCATTATCCACCGCCTCTCTCGTGGCCGGCCAGGCCCAATCCTCGGGCAAAGTCCTTCACGCCAACGAGAAAGTTCGGGTAGCCACGATCGGAGTGAGATATCCGGGTGGACGCGGCAATCAACACGTGACCCATTTGACGGGTATCAAGAATGTGCGGATGGTCGCGTTGTGCGATGCCGATGCTGATCATTTGGCCGGCGCGGTGAAGCACTGGGAACCGCAATGTGGCAAGCTGGATGCTTATATCGACGTGCGCGAATTACTGGACCGGAAAGACATCGATGCCGTCACCATCGCCTCGCCCAACCACTGGCATTCGCTGATGGGCATCTGGGCGTGCCAGGCGGGTAAGGATGTTTATGTGGAAAAACCTGTATCGCATAACGTCTGGGAAGGGCGGCAACTGGTGCGGGCCGCCCGGCGCTATGGGCGAATTGTTCAGGTCGGCACTCAGGCCCGGGCCAACCCCGACCTGATCGCGGCGGTTGAATGGATCCGGGCGGGCAATCTGGGCAAGATTCGTTATATTCACGGGACATGCTACAACCCGCGTCAACCCATTTCTCCGCATGAAGGCCTGGGTGATGGTCCGATACCGCCGGGCCTGAATTACGATCTGTGGACGGGGCCGGCCTCGCTTGAAAAGCCCCTGCGCCGCCAGCGTTTGCATTACAACTGGCATTGGGTCTTCAACACCGGTAACGGCGATTTGGGTAATCAGGGCATACATGAAGTGGATATTTCGCGATGGTTCCTGGGGCATCAGGAACTGGCCCCGCGCGTTTTAAGTATCGGTGGGCGACTAGGCTACGCCGATGGCGGCGAAACGCCGAATACCCAACTGGTCATCTATGATTACGAGCCGGCGCCCTTGATCTTCGAGGTCCGCGGTTTGCCATCCTCCAAGGAATTTCATGACCCGCAACAGTGGGTCAAGAACATGGACCACCCATTTGGCGATAAAAGCTCGGGAGGTATAGGAGTTATAGTCCATTGCGAGGGGGGGCGGCTGCTTGTCGTGGATGGCGGACAGGTTCTGCAGGCCGTGGATAAGGACGACAAGCTGGTCAAGGATTTTTGTACACCCAATATGCAGGAAAGTCACGCTTGGGAAATGGCCACCCAGATCCTTTTTGAGAATTGGGTGGATGCAATCCGCACCCGCGATCAGCAAACTCTGCGCGCGGACATCGAGCAAGGGCATTTATCCTCAGCCCTTTGTCACTGCGGCTTGGTTTCCCATCGGCTGGGTCGACCGGTTTCCGACGGGACTATTTGCAAGACTCTCGAAAATCACGATCTGGCAACGAAGCATTATACTTCTTTCCGGCAACATCTGGCTCGTAACGGTATCGACCTTGCACAGGCGTATGCTACCCTTGGGGCCGAGCTTAAGGTAGACCCGAAGGTGGAGCGTTTTGTCGGCGACGAATACGCCAACCGGTTCCTGACCCGCGATTACCGCGTGCCCTATATCGCGCCTCAGGATGTGTAGAAAAGAAGAAGAGGACAAGTCCGATTGTTGGACAGGTAATCACGCGAGTACCGCGCGCCTTGGAAAATGCCGGGCAGAGCGTTCTACTTTGTTCAAAATCATCGTCTGATCGGTCCGACCATGAAAGGACGTAAATGATGATTTGGAATCCACCGCGATTGTCGAAACGGTTAGGGTTCTTGGGGCTGTTTGTGGCGATGCTGGCTCATGGCTTGCTGATCCATGCCGCGGAACCAGCGGCCGGGCGGGCCGAGCGGCCGAATATTCTGTTTATCATGACCGACCAACAACATGCGGGGATGATGAGTTGCACGGGTAACGCGTATCTGCGCACACCCGCGCTGGATGCTCTGGCGGCCGGCGGGGTGCGTTTTGAACGGGCCTACGCCACCAACCCCGTTTGCGTCCCCAGCCGATTCAGTCTGCAGACCGGGCGGATGCCCAGCGCGATCCGCATGGGGACCAACGAACCGCAGCTCGATGTCCCTCCCCGTATGCGCGCCGAGTCCCTTGGACCTCTGCTGAGGCGGGCCGGCTATCATTGCGTCTACGGCGGCAAGGATCACACGCCGACGGCTTTGTCCCAGTACATGATGAAGGAGGGTTACGAGAATCTGACGAAAGATTCCCGGGATGAGTTGGCCAAGGTCTGCGCCGATTTCATTAGAAAGCCGCATGATCGTCCTTTCTTCCTATTCGCGTCGTTTATCAATCCGCACGATATCTGCTACATGGTGCTCAACGATTTTCGTCCTCGGCAAGGCAAACCCATCTATGACAATGTTGACGCGAGGTATTGCGAGTTTTGGTTGGACAAGGCACGGGCCAGCGGCGATCTGGAGACTTTCGTTCGCGAGCATTGTCCGCCGCTGCCGGACAATTTCGAGGTACCGGAAAAGGAACCGGACGGTATCGATATTGATTATGTGGGGCTGAAGTCGCCCCGCCGATACTCCCGCGAGCAGTGGTCGGAGCGGATGTGGCGCCTGCACCGTTGGCTCTATTGCCGATTGACCGAAAGCGTGGACGCTCAAATCGGCGTGGTGCTGCGGGCTCTCGAGGAGGCGGGGCTCGAAAGGAATACACTGGTGATCTTCACCAGCGATCACGGCGACATGGACAGCGCCCACCGCCTGGAGCACAAGGGTGTTTTGTACGAGGAATCGATACGTATCCCGTTTATCATGTCGTGGAAAGGCCGGATCCCTTCCGCCCGCGTGGACGCCGTGCACTTGGTTTCCAACGGTCTGGACCTGCTGCCGACGTTGTGCGATTACGCGGGAATCGAACGGCCGGCGGGGTTGGCGGGGCGCAGTTTGCGCCCGTTGGTGGAGGATCGCGCGACCGCCGCCTGGCGCGACCATGTGGTGGTGGAAAGCCGTAACGGCCGCTCGGTGCGGACCGCGAACTTCAAGTATACTGTTTACGAGAACGGCACGCGTCGCGAAATGCTCGTGGACCTACGGAGCGATCCGGGCGAGATGAATAATCTGGCCGATGTTCCGGAATATGCTCAGGAAATCGAGCGGCATCGGCGATTGCTGTTCGACTGGGTCCGACAGTGCGACGACCAACTAGCCCGCTCCTATATTATTTTGCCTGCGGGCGAGACCCGGCCGGCATCGCAACCATCGATGCGGCCATGAACTTATCGAGATCGGTCCAATGAAAACACAATCTCAGTTGTTCGGGGCACGGTTTGAGCAGACGGCGTTGCGGAGCGAGGTGCAACGCGCTTTCGCCCTCTTTCTCGTTTTCTGTGCCGCTGGTGTTATCGTTCTGGTCCGATCGCTGCTCAGCGCTTCCGGAGAAATCCCGCTTCAGAGGCCGGCAATCGTCCTTTTATTCGGTCTGATCTATGAGGGAGCGATCGCTCTTTGGCTGCATCGTATCATACGCTCGGGCAAGCGGCCGGCAAACTGGTTCTGGGGGATCAATTTGATCGTGGAATGCAGTCTTCCAACGGTGGGCATTGTTCTTCTTTGGAACTCCGGTTCCTTGAGTCCTTACCAGGCTCTCACCGCCCCCAGTATGCTATTCTACCCGGTCTTCATGCTTCTTTCGGTATTGCAATTGCGTCCCTGGTTGTCGTTTTACTCAGGAGTGATCTGTGGTGTTGAGTATGCAGGGCTGGCCGGGCTGGTTCTGATGGTGGTGGCGAATGAGAGTCATGCCGGCCGTCCGCCGATTCCCATGCTTTTCACTTATCCCGCGGCCCTGCTGATCCTTGGTGCGGCCGCGGCGTTTGTGGCCGGCCGGCTGCGCCAACATGTTTTGGCCGGCTTGGCGGAAGCGGAGAGCCGTCAGCGTATCGAACAGGAATTGGCCGCCGCCCGGCGGATTCAACAAGGACTCCTGCCAAAAGATCATCCCGGTGTGCGGGATTTTGAAATCGCCGGCTGGAGCCGGCCCGCCGATGAGACCGGAGGTGACTACTACGACTGGCAGGTATTACCGGATGGAAAGGTGGCCGTCTCTCTTGCCGATGTTACGGGGCATGGAATCGGTCCGGCTCTGGTTACGGCGTTCTGCCGGGCTTATGTCCGGGCGACTTTTCAGGACCAGGCGAAGCTGGACATGGTGCTGGAGCGGGTCAACCGGCTGATCGCGGGTGATCTGTCGGACGGTCGGTTCGTGACTTTCGTGGTTGCCTTGCTCACCCCCGGTTCGGGAGCGGTCGAAATCCTCTCCGCCGGCCATGGCCCAATCATGCATTATCAAGCAGCCTCCCGAACGGTGAATGACCGAAATGCCGACAGTCCGCCGCTGGGTATTCTTCCGGAGATGGGTTTCCATGCCGTTCCCCGGATCGAGATGGCGGTCGACGATGTTCTTGTTCTGTTGACCGACGGCTTTTTCGAGTGGACCCGAGCCGATGGCGAACAATATGGCATCGAGCGGTTAAAGGAAATGATCATCAAAGCCGGAGATCGTCCTCCGGCCGAACTGATCCAGGCGATTCGCCGCGACGTTGAGATTTATGCTGATGGTGCTCCGCAGGCGGACGATCTTACGGCGGTCATCATTCGGCGTGTCGCGGGGGGTTCCGGCGCGGCAAGCGAATCGCATGATCGACGATGATTCACGAGCTACGCGGATGCGAACCCCGTGAGAAGAATCATGGACGGATAATATCTCGTGGACCGGGAATGCCGGACATGCCTATCCGAATCGCTTTGCACGTCATGGCCTTATTCGCAGTTTGAGGGTGGGGGACGGCCGCTGCCGTTGAGACACCGCTGCATCGTTCCGAAATCCGTCAGGTCCACGTCATTGTCGCCGTCAAAGTCCGCCCAGACGCATTCCGGTGAAGGCGCGGCCGAGGTCTGCCCCAGGCATTTCAGGAACTTCGCGAGATCGTATTTATCCACGTCGCCGTCGCCGTCGGGATCGACTTGCCGGGGACGAATGGCCACGTTATAGCTTGGACTCACGAAAGCCTGTCCGGTGATGTCAAGGACGCGAAAACGTATCTTGTTGAGTTGGTCGGCATATTGGTTAAACGGTACGTTTACGGCCGTGATTTGCGCCTGCCGCGAATCACCGCTGTAATTCGCCTGATACCATGACGTTGGGGCAAAGGCGCCCAGCGTTGTCCAGTACACGTAATCGTATTGAATTTCCTGCGTGCCCGCGCTGGATCCGGAACCGATCATCAGCCGCTGAGAACCTTCGCCGTGGATAAAAGCGCCATTGGCGGAAATGATGGGCTCGGGATTCTCGTCGAGATAAACGTTGATGTCCTGATTGAGAATCGTGATGCGGTAAATATGCCATTGCTGGGTGTCAACGGGAATAAGGGTTCCGTAATTGGCCAGGCCGATCATGCCGTTGGCCTTGAGGTACAAGGCTTCGCTATGCGCCGAATCGGAGACGAAAAGATTACCGGCGTAGAAATGACCACCGGACAGGCAGCGTATGCGAGCCACGACGGTGGCCCCGATCCCCGCCTGTACCGTCCAATTCCGGGCATATTTGACCTTCTGGCCCGGGCTCGTGCCGTTATCGTTGATGTGAAGAACGCCGTTGATGATACTTTCATAGCCGGTTTGCCCCTCCGCCAAAAACCATTCGGAGTTTAGTGGCAGAGCATCGCATTCATATCTCGCGGTCCAGGAAGTGGGTACCGTCATCCAGCTCAGCCCTCCGTCACGGCTGATACTGTAACCGGTTTCGGCGGGGATTAAAGGCTCTCCTTCGGTGGTCAGGTTTACCGTGCAGGTAGGGGTCAATGATTTGGTACTGACCGGGCTGAAATCCCCCCACGCCGGCCCAACAACCGCTCGCACCCGTAAACGACCGCTCTGGTACAGCGTCCCATTGATAGAGCGTGCGGTGAAGCGAATGAGATTGCTGTCCTCGCTGAGCTGATGAAACGGTACGGCCAGGGCGGACAAGGTCTCCAGCTCTACACTGCCGTTCAGTCCGTTACTCGTGACCGGCCAGGCGGTCCAATTTTCTCCGTCGTCCACCGAATACTCGCAAGTCAAACTGGTGATATCGAGACCGGGGGCGGGCACGCGAATCTGGATCATGCAGTCGGGGGTGAGCGACGTGGCCGCCTTCGGTTGAAAACCTGAAAATCCGTGGGCTTCGGGAAGAGTGCCTCCCAGGTCCAACATGGCCAGGGCGATTCCATAGCGGAGTGTCTGGTAGTCCGTTTTTCCGTCGCGGGTGTCGAGGGTGGTCTGCATTTCGAGTTGAGGGCGATGGCGGTCGATGCGCTCGATAGCCGCCATGGCGATATCGATGGCCTGTGCGTTGGTCGTGGGGGACAAGATCGGTTGAAATGCCTCCCAGGTCATATAACGAGTATCGCCTTCCCAGGGCGAATCGGGAGCGTCGTAATGGTCGGCCAAATCCTGGGCGGCCTCCGGAGGAAAAAACGTCTGACAGAATGCCAGATTGACCGTCGCGGGATCGGCATGACGATCAGCGATGATCTCCTTGAGTGCGTGCAGATTAAGGCGGTTGGAGGTGTAATAGGATGGTGATCCCTCCCGATCGATGCGGGCGACCGCGCCGTCCACCCCCCGGTCGAGGCCGTAATTCCAGTGATCTTTAAGGTATGAGGTCATCGCGAAAGTGTACTTGCCGCGGCCCAGATATTCGCCGCAGATGTCAAACTCGAGCAGTTCCGGGTATTCAGGGGGCAAGGTGCCGATGCAGGGATGGTGGGAATCCATGAATAACCAATCGGTGGAGTATCCTCTGGGATCACCTACGTTCTTATTCATCATCCAGATGGCCGGATCGCCGTTGAGGGCGATGGCGTCGCGAATCTCGTCCTGGTATGTGCCGGCCCAGGTGCGCGCATAAAGGCTCTTGCCCCCTGCGGCACACACTTCCTGAACCTTGTTCAGGACGGTGGCCAGGCTCTGCGCGGGAGAACAATCATGCTTGAAGAGGTTGCGGTTAAACACCTCGACGCCCTCGTTGAACATCGAGACTTCATCGAAGGTCAAGATGATGCCGTCGGCCTCGGGGCAACCGGTACCGGGAGCGAGGAGTTGCTGGTAACAGCCTTGCATCCAGGTCCACAGGCCGGGGTTGTCCCCGTCCACCCGGCCGTCCTCCGCGCGATATTCCATAGGCATTCCGTAGGTAGCCAGTTCATGAGTCCAGAGGGTTACCTCAGGCACGCCGTAGGCATGAGCCAGATCAATCAGCTCGTTGATGTTTCCCCGACGGATGGGACTATTCAGCAGTTCATGCGAGAACATCACGATATCGTGTGAAAGCTGGATGTGATTCACATTGTAGTGAGGCGCTTGCTTGATGATCTCGCGGAGGTAGGGCATGTCATAGGACAGCAGCACCCAGCCGTTGCGCGGTAACACCGGTACGGAGGGCTTGACCACGACGAAGTACATGGCGGGCGCGGCGTTGGCCTGCAAGGTGACCAGGCCGGGGGAAAACCGCCGGGCGTAGACCTCGTGATACCCAGCCTGTGAATCGGATACGCCCAGGATCATGTCCGTTCGTACCCAGGATGACAGCCAATCGGGCACCGGACCGCGGCGGTCGTAACAGACATACACCATCGCGCGTTCGTCGATCTGGAATTGCACTTGGAGAGCGGGGTCCGCGGCGTCAGCCGGGTCGGTCCGGACCAGCGTTCCGTCGGACAAGGCCGGTGGGATGGATGTAATGGTAGCCGTATCGTTTATACGGCATAACCCGCCTTCGGTCAGAGTGGCCATTTGGTAATCCACCGGCGCAACGGAAGTGATGTTCAAACCCCATGCGGAATTCGCGCACAAGGCAACCAAGAGTAACCGCCACCGGCCGATCATATTCATCATCATTATCCTGCTTCCCAGCGATACATTATGACACATTGGGAGCCGAATATCCAGAGAGAAACGCCAGGAATTCTCCGTGGGTGTAGAAAATTTATCAGCGAAGTCGGCGGATTCCGGCAGGCCGGACGATTCCGAATTGATTTCGGTGAAATCAGCAGGAAGGAGGAACCGCCACCGATCGGATTCGAACCGATGCCCCGCGGTTTACGTAAGTTGGGGAGGGCGGCGGTCCATTAGATGTATGTGGAACCCACCCCCATGCGATATTTATTTATTGATTGGTTACGACCACCCAATCATCCCCATCGGGACCGTGGGGCATCCGGTCTACTTCGAACAGGACGTTTGCCTTGGGTTTAAAAATCGCTCTCAGCATGTCGTAGCGTTTCCGTTTAAAGACCACGTAAACACGCTCCCCCTCGAGCATCGTGCAGATCTGTGATCCGATTTCGAGCATCGCATTGGTTTTGTCCT
This sequence comes from uncultured Planctomycetales bacterium, assembly GCA_964642815.1. Taxonomy (GTDB): domain Bacteria; phylum Planctomycetota; class Phycisphaerae; order UBA1845; family PWPN01; genus JAAYCU01. The sequence goes on from CAZXSA010000080.1 coordinate 16,372, forward strand.
GTCCGCGAAGCCCGGCGCGCATCTCAAACGGGTCGCCAAGCTGCTGAATCCGGTGGACGCCATAAAACGTAATACGCCCATCGGGAACGCTGTCGGCCCAGTAGACATTCGCGTTGTCTCCAACACCTGCTTGATGAAGACCGTTGATTAGGGCAGTGTACTCTCGAAGCCGTTGCGGGTCCGAGCCCGCGGCGACCCAGACCAGGGTAAAAACCGCCAGACTGGTCAGCCCGACGGTGCAGAAGGCGAGCGGCTTTCGTCCCTTGATGAACAGGCGTGCGGCAAAAAGAATTCCTCCCACGACAAAGACCGCGGCGAGAAGGCTGAACAGGACGAAGGCACTGCCCAAATCCTTGCCGCTGAGCTCATCCCTGAAGGCGAGGAAGCAGGCGACGGGAACGACGAGCAGGATGAAGAGCAGAAGAAAAGTCGCCCTGCGAGCTATCGCCCGCGTTGGAGGCGGCGACGGTGCGATGAACAAATCGTACAGGACAGGCCCGAGCAGAAGCGCACAGGCGGGTAACACGGGAAGCAGGTAATAATCCTGCTTGAAATGCATTATCGAAAGCACGACGACGGAGGTTATCACCCAGTACCACGCATAAAAGTTCGGCCTGCGATACTTCTGGTATCGCTTAAGGAAAGGACTGGCGAGAGCCTCCGGGAGCGACAACAGCCAGGGGGCGGTCAGACCCAGGAGGATGGGGAGGTAGTACCACGAACCATGTGTAGCGACCCATAACTCCTGATCGTGGAGGCGATCAAAGTACTCGCTGTGCCAGAGTCGCCAAATATACGGAATCTGTCGGGACACCGCCCACATCCAGGCTACGAGGAAGGCCCCGGCAACCGGGATGCCCCACCAAAGTCCCAAGTCGGTCGCGGCCAGTCTTAACCGGCCGAGCGAGCCGCGACCGAAAAGCCTCACGGCGGCCGGGGTGGCGCGCAGCCCACGAACGGCCAACAGGCGGGTTGATCGTTCGGTCCACCACCAGACCGCCAGCGGGACCGCTAATAACATCAGCGGCATCGGGGCCTTGGCCATCATCGCCAGCCCCAGGGCAATGAAGAAACGAACTTGATGGGCTCGCTTAGTCCGGCCGCCGGCCTGCCGCGACCACCAGAACTCGGCATACGCCCAGGTGCAAAAGAAAGTGAGTAATGCTTCCGCCGTTGCATTGAGGGCAAAGGCCATCGTGCCCGCCGAAGTCGCGTAGATGAAGGCCGTACACAGTCCGACACGCCGGCCGTACATCGAGCGGGCCAACGCATAGAGAACCAGGATCGTCATCAACGTCGCCACCAGCGATGGCAGGCGCGCTGCGGCCGTGCTCATCGGCAGGCCGGTTATCCTGTCGGGCGGCAGCAAGAAGCCGGCAATCGCCGCAAGCCACGGAGCGAGCGGTGGCTTGACCAGAAAAGGCGCGTCAAGGTAACGAGGCACGATCCAATCGCCATTCTGAAGCGTTTGGCGGGCGATTTGTGCGACAATCGTTTCGTGGCTGTTGAGTAGCGGACCTGTACACAACAAGACGATCCCCAAGAGAAGCCATATACCGCAAATCAGCGGGATAATGGCGCGATGACTTGACCAGGGATGGCGCGGATTACCCCCGCTCATGCCGCCCGAGAAGACCGGATGTTCAGTGGTTGTGTTCAATATGAAAAATGCACCCTGTCTTCGGAACGCCGTTGTGTGCGTCTTAAGTCCGCCACGAACCGAATGCACAATATCCGCGCTCGAACTCAGCGGCCATTCTGCCGGAGAAAGCCACCGACCGGATTCGAACCGGTGACCTGCGGTTCACAAATCAGTCCTTTGGCCCGTAAGGGGTTATCTCCACGGTACTTATGGCCGTTTTTGGGGTCAAAACGGGCTTCACGCGCCGCACGCACTGGCCTCAGACTGGCCTCCTGACACCCAACACACTGACGACTGACGCCGGAATGACGCCGTGTATTCCCCAATTTTTCAAAACCGTCCCCTTCAGCCGCTCGGGCGCGCCTCCGGGATGCTTTCGTTTCACTATCGACGGTAGTGGATGACGAACGGATCGTCAAGGATTGATGTCTTTCTGAATCGGCACAGACGAAGAACCCCTCCGCGTAAAATCGGCTCGTTATTTTACGAAATGCAGAGAAATGCCATCCGCTTTCGCGAAATCAGTCCATAGCAAGAGGCAAGATGGTGATAAATGTACTGCCCTCATTAGCGCGGCTGCGCACGTCGATGCGGCCACCATGTGCCTCGGCGATCCGTTGAATGATGGGCAGGCCCATGCCGGTTCCCTGTCGAAACGTCTTTTTCGCGGCGGGCGTTCGATAGAATTCCTCGAAAATGCGGCGGGCCTCGTCCGGCTCCATACCGATACCCGTGTCGGTTACTTCCAGCAGGGCGTGACAGTTGTTGCAGTGGAGATCGACGTGAATCCGCCCACCGGCGGGCGTATATTGAATCGCGTTGACGATCAGATTCCCTATCAGTTCGGTCAGGGCCTCGGGGTCGCCGTTGACCGGGGCCGGCTCCAGGTTGCTGGTCAACTCAAGCTGGCCAGCCCGGGCCATGGGCAGGTACAGGTTGACGCTTTGATGGACCAGGTCACACAGGTCGACCCGTTGCCTGCGGATGGCCGAACCCAAATCCCGCAGCATGGCGTAGCGGTGCAGATCCTCGATTAACTGGGACAATCCCATCGTTCGCAGGATGGCCCGATCAAGCATCTCGCGCAGGGCGGTCAGCCCTTCGTTGACCGTCTCGGTTTGCACTGCCTGGAGCATGCTGATGACCGCATTCAGGGGGGCTCGCAGCTCGTGACTGGTCTTGCGCATGTGGAAGCTCTTCGATTCCTCCAACTCGCTCAGACGATGGTAGGCCTCTTCCAGTTCGATCTCCCGCTGACGCAGCCGGGCGGCGATGCTCCCACCCAGGAACACCACGGAGAACAGCAA
>CAZXSA010000081.1:0-18946 GCA_964642815.1 uncultured Planctomycetales bacterium
GTTCCGCAGGATTTGCGGCATGTGGTGTTCATGTACGTCGAAGATCGGCAGTTGTTGAACGTGGCTATAGATTTCCTGATTCATTGGGGATCGTCTCCATCCATGCAGGCTTTTTCGGTTTCGTTACTCGTCCTCGAACGCGATTATTTCACCGATACCACGCTCTTATTGTAAGCCCGTATTCGTAGAGGTTCCACGTTGTCGTTCTTAAAGATTCCATCACCCCTGATATGGGGTTTGATGTGTTGGTGGGCACAACAACACCCCGGGTTCCGCTCCGCTCCACCCGGGGCTACATTCCCAAAACCCTGGGGTAAAAACGACTCAGGCCAGGTAGTCCTAGAGGTACGCACGCTTGATACCGCAACGCATTGATTGTAAGCTGAAAATATAGGCTACTGAGCAGGGACCAGGGTTGTTTATTAACGATGGGAGGTTTTATGGAAACCGCAGTGATTTCGCCCAAATTCCAGGTGATTATTCCCCGCGCAGTGCGTCAATCCCTGAGCATTCGTCCGGGACAAAAAGTACAGATTATCAGCTATGAAAACCGCATCGAACTCATCCCTTTGAAGCCAGCCAAGAAAATGCGCGGGTTCCTCAAGGGAATCGACCCAACGATTAAACGAGAGGCTGATCGCGTATGAACGTTGTGGATTCATCCGGATGGCTGGAGTATTTCACAGATGGATCCAACGCTGATTTTTTCGCTCCTGTTATCGAAAATACGCGAGAATTGATAGTTCCGTGTATTAGTCTGTACGAAGTATTCAAACGCGTATTACAACAGCGCAACGAAGACGCAGCTTTAGAAGCCATTGCGGTAATGTCCCAAGGGCAGGTAGTGGATTTGGATATGTCCTTGGCACTGAGTGCAGCACGAACATCATTGGAACTCAAGCTACCCATGGCAGACAGTATCATTCTGGTTACAGCTCGCTCACGTGATGCGATAGTCTGGACGCAAGATGAAGACTTCTTTGGAATTGAAGGGGTCCGATACATAAGAAAAAGCCAACAACAAACAAATTATCCTAACTCCTCCTCTTAATTAAAAGTAATTGCTTGCATATTACATCCAAGGATTGTGCTTATGAACAAAGAAGTCGCTATCGGATTGGACGTAGGCACGGGCGGGGCGCGGGCGTTGGCGATGGATTTGAGCGGCGCGGTGGTGGCCGGCGCTCGGGCTGATCTGCCGGCGGAAGCGGTCTTCGTGGACGGGCCTTGCGTGGAGCAGGATCCGCGGGCCTGGACGACGGCGGCGGAAACGGCCTTGAAGCAGTTGACCGCCAAACTGAAAGACAAATACGCCATTATCGCCATCTCGGTTGACGCAACCTCCGGTACCTTTTTGCTGGTTGATACGAATAATGAGCCGCTGACCCGCGGGTTGATGTATAACGATCTGCGGGCGGCGGAGCAGGCGCCCGAGGCGGCGGAAGCTTTGCGCGACGTGCTTGGGCCGTTCGGCATCACCATCGCCGGCGCGTTCGCACTGCCGAAGATCATGCATCTGGCTCGCACACAAGCAGAGATTTTTACCCGCTGCCGGCGGATCGTTCACCAGACGGACTGGATCGTGGGTATGCTCTGCGGGCGATATGACGTGACGGATATTTCGACGGCGCTCAAGACGGGCGCGGACCCGGGAAAACTGGTGTGGCCGTCGGCGATCAGCGACCGTCTGGGTATAGCGTGCGACCTTTTACCAAAAATCGTGTTGCCGGGTGTAGTGATCGGCGAGGTGACGGCGGACGCGGCGGCGAGGACCGGCTTGCCGAAAGGGACACCGGTAGTCAGCGGGTGTACAGACGGCACGGCCGGGTGCCTGGCCTCGGGTGCCAAGTCGGCCGGCGATCTTAACGTCACTCTGGGGACGACGTTGGTATTCAAGGCGGTGGCGGATCGACCGTTGCTTGATCCTTCGGGGGCGGTATATAACCATCGACATCCGGCGGGCGGATATCTGCCAGGCGCGGCCTCAAGTACGGGTGGGGAGTGGGTAACAAAATACTTCGCGAACGCGAACCTCGACGTGCTCGGCGAGGAGGCGGCGGGTCTGCTGCCGACCGGGCGGGTGGCGTACCCCCTGGTGAAAAAAGGCGAGCGATTCCCGTTTGCCTGCCCGACGGCGACGGGGTTCGGGATGGAGGAGATCGTCGATCCGGTCATGCGTTTCGCCGCAGGCTGCGAGGGAACGGCGTTTATCGAGCGCATGAGCATGGAATGCTTCGCGGGATTGGGTCTGCCGACGGCGGAAACGGTTTATGCCACGGGTGGTGGAACGGCCGGGCAGACATGGCTGCGGATTCGTGCGGCCGTCAACCGCAGGGTCTATGCGGTGCCCGAGCAGCCGGAATGCGCCGCCGGGGCGGCCGTCCTGGCCGCGACACCGCATTTCGGCGATTGCGGCAAGGCGATCGCGGCCATGGTGCGGATCGGGCGGCGGGTCGAACCGGAACCCGCACTGGCTGACGCTTATGATCGGGAATATGCGCGTTTCGTGGATGAGTTGGGGAAACGAGGATACCGGTGAGTATTTTCAAGGCCTGCGACGTTCGCGGAGTATACGGCGAGGAGCTGGACGAGGCGATGGGCCGGCGAATCGGCCGTGCGCTGGGGTTGATGATGCGCCGCAGAGGCGAGCAAGCCATCTGCGTCGGTGGCGACTTTCGACGCAGTACCCCGGCCTTGAAAGCGGCCATGATGGAAGGCCTGCTCGAAGCCGGTACGACAGTTCGCGACCTGGGACAACTGCCGACCCCCATGATTTATTTCGCCGGTCGGTATTTGCAGTGTCCGAACGTGGCGGTGGTGACGGCCTCGCACAATGCCGCCAAGTACAACGGCATCAAGTTCATGCTGGCCGGTCGTCCGGCGGTGCCGGAGCTGATGGCCGAGCTGGAAAAGGGATTGAACGAGCCGCCGACCACGGCCACGAAAGGTCACGCGGAAAGCGTGGAACATCAACCACTGCTCAAGGCTTACCTCCAGGAAATAACCCGGCAGGCCGCCGATCTGGCGGGCCATTCGCGCCCCGTCAATATCAAGATTGTCCTCGATACGATGGAGGGGGCGTACACGAAAATCGCCCCGGCGGTGCTGGCGGATATCGGTGCGCGGATTATTGCATTAAGCGATCGGATCGATCCTGATTACACCAAGCGAACGCCCAATCCCTCGGTGGACAAGAATATCCAGGGACTATGCGCGCAGGTACCGGCCGAAAAGGCCGATCTGGGAATCGCCCTGGACGGTGACGGCGACCGGGTTGTTTTCGTGGATCATACCGGGACGATTGTTCGACCGGAGCAGATCGGGGCCTTGCTCATCAAGGAATGTTTCCGCCGACCGACGGTCGTGTACGATCTGAAATGCGCCTCCGTACTCGAGGCGGCGGTGCTTGCGGCCGGCGGGCGGACCATCATGCAGCCCAGCGGATACGGCTTTATCAAGTCGATGATGATCGATCGGCGGGCGGAGATGGGTCTGGAAGTCAGCGGGCATCATTTTTTCAAGGCGCTCGGCGGCGGCGACGACGGCTTATTTACCACCCTGCTGCTGCTTTTCCTATTGAGCCGGTTGGACAAACCGCTGGCGGATTTGATCGCGGCCATCGGCTGGCCGGCGATCAGCCCGGACTTGCGGATTCCGCTCGGAGAGGATATCCAGAAGGTTCTGGAACGCATCGCGGCCGGCTGCGGTGGCGAGGTGACTCGGCTGGACGGGGTGCGGGCGCGGTACGAGGACGGCTGGGCGCTGGCCCGGGCGTCGATTACCGAGCCAGTGATTACCCTGAGGTTCGAGGGCCGGGACCACAAAGCCATGCGGGCGGTGGCGGCGCGTTTTCTGGCGACCGAGCCGGAGTTAATGAATAAGGTAATGGAGATCATCAATGACGGACGTTCTGGATGAACTTGTCGGCATGTCCCGCGAGTTGGGAGCGCCTAAGCACGATTACGCGATCCTCGGGGAAGGGAATACCTCGGTGCGGGCGGATGCGGAAAGCTTCTGGGTGAAGGCCTCGGGCACCCAACTGGTCCAAGCCAGCCGGGAGAGCTTCGTGCGCGTGCGGTCGGAGCCGATTCTCGAGGCTTTGAAACAGGAGAGCCTGGACGACGCCGCGATCAAGAACCTGCTCAAGTCGGCCACCATCGAGGGCGGGCGAGCGCCGTCAATCGAGACATTTCTGCACGCTTTATGCCTGCGGATCGAGGGAGTGAATTTCGTGGGGCACACGCACCCGACGGCGGCGGTCGGCCTGCTGAGCGCCAGGAATTGTCGGGAGATGTTCGCCGGCTCAATCTTTCCGGATCAGATCGTGGTTCTCGGGCCGGCGTTTGCCTTCGTACCCTACGCGGACCCGGGCCTGCCGTTATCCCTGGCCGTCCAGCGTTCGTTGGAGCATTTCCTTAAACTGTACCATCGGGAACCCAAAGTGTTGCTGATGGAAAATCATGGCGTCATCGCCTTGGGCCACACCGCTCAGGAGGTTCTGAATATCACGGCCATGCTGGTCAAGACCTGCCGGATCATTGCCGGCACCCTGCCGGCCGGCGGCCCGCGTTTTCTGACCCAGGCCCAGGTGGACCGCATTGATAAGCGGCCGGACGAGTTAGCCCGGCGAAGTGGGTTCAAATAAGAGCCTCCCCTGAAACGACGTTACAGAATCCGTATTCCCAGATGACGGACAAGCTCCGAGGCGGCTCTTTTTATATTATCCTCGTCACCGGAGCCGTGGCCGCCTGGCCATATTCACGTCTTTCCCTTGAACGACAGGATGATATAATATCGCCCGGCAAACGTGGATGGCCACGCTGCCGGTTCGTGATGGGATCTTTACACGAAAGGGAGTTCCAACATGTTTCAGCGCACCTTGTTTGTCGTCACCAATCTGATCGCTCTGTTCGTCGCGAGTACGCTCTTTGCCGCGACCTGGACCACGGGCGGGGGCACCTTCAGCGCCGCGCAATACAACGCAAACGTGCCGAACAACGGCGATGATATCCTTGTCGACGCGGACACAACCTTTAATATTAACGCGGACACGACCAAGTTATTGGGGACGACCGGTATCGTGGTTGATCCGGGTATTACGCTCACGATCAATTTCACTAACGGCGCGAAAATCAAGTTGGGAAACAACGGAAATTCCGCGATCACCAACAACGGCACCATTACGGTAACCGGTAACGCCGGCGGCTTCGACTTCGCGGATAACAACGGGGCCACCTTGACCATCAAAGGTACCCTGGGAGGAGACGTGGACGCCAACGCGATCCACCTGGGCAATAACGAGTTGGTGACCAGCGGAACCAGCAGTATCTATAAAGTTGATTTCGGCGGGGTCAATGCCCTGCTGAACATCGATCATGCGACGACCGTCCGGGGGATGGCCTCGCTTACCGGCAACGCCGCCATACGCGTCGCCAGCGGCATCCTGCTTACCGGCATCGTGGACGTGAACGGCAATACCCTGACCCTTGACGAGCCCACGGGTGGAACGATTACCACGGTGCAATTCGATACCGTGGACGGCATACTGGAAGTGAACGAAAGCTGTTCGATCTCGGCCATTAATATGACCGTCTCCGCGACCATCCGGGTGGCCACGAATAAAACATTGACCACCACGATCGATGTCAACAGCAACACCCTGACGTTGGACAAGGCGAACGGAGGAACGATCACCACGGTTAACCTGGACACCGACGGCGGGATCATCGATGTCATTGAAAACATTACCATCGACACCTGCGACCTGACCGGCAACGCGACGATCAGGGTGGTCGGCAATCGAACTCTCGCCACGGGCAATGGGGTGGACACCAACACAAAGACCCTTACCCTGACTGGCACGGGCACGATCGGCCGTATCGACATCGATGGAACCGGGGGCACGATCGAGGCGTTGGAAACTTGCACCGTGACCACGATCAATGTCGACGCCGACGGCGTGCTTAATGTCACCGAGGACAAAATCCTGACCAGCACGATAAATATCAAGAACAAGACCCTGACGCTGAATCGAAAGGGCAAAATCACCACGGCCAACTTCGTTACCGCCGGCGGCGTGCTGGATGTCAATGAAATCTGCGAGGTGACCAACATCAACCTTAACGTCAGCGGGTCGGTCAATGTGGCCTCGGGAAAGATTCTGACCGCCCTGATCGACGTGAACGCCAACACCCTTTCGCTGAACGAAACCGGCGTACCGGGAACGATCCAAATGGACACGGCCAACGGCGTTCTGGATGTCAACGCCAGTTGCGCGCCCGTCGCGGTCAATATCTCCAACAACGTGAGCGTGGACGTGGCCGAGGGACGGACCCTGACCGCCGACCTGAATATCGGAGCGTACACGCTTGTCCTTCTCGGCAATGGAACCGTAACCAAAGTCATCGCCACGACGGGTACGGTCCAGGCAAACGGCTCGTCACAGATTACCACTCTCCAACCCAGCCCCGGGGTGGGCGGCACTTTCACCTTTACCGGGATCGGGGCGGCCACGGTGGCGACCGTGACGGCCATGGATACCGCCGGCGAAATTTTCACAAAGACCGGGGTTGGCTCGCTGACCGTTAGCAATGGGTTCAGCTTCGCCGGCTCGACGGGGATCAAGCTGAACATCAACGCGGGCACCTTCAGCGATCCGAGCGGGGCGAACATCGTATTTGGCGACGACGCGGAGAAAATCACCGTGGCCAACGGAGCAACCTTCGAGACCGCCAGCGACATCACCGGACACACGGGAGCGAGCACGAACCTCGACGCCGTGGCCGGTTCCACGGTCAACTTCATTAAGGACGGCCTGTTGACCCTGGCCGCCACCGCGAATGACGACTTCAAATTGCTGGGAACGGTCAATATCAGGGATAACTGCCTCGTGCAGATGGCCGGCGCCTACCGGAGCCAGTTCGCCAACATCAACATCGAGAACCAGGGCAGTCTGGTCAACAATGTTCCCAACGCCACGATGCTGTTCTCCCCCAATGCCTCGATCATTCTCCTGGGCACCTCCAGTGGAACCCTGACGATTAACGGGCAGACCACGGCGACACCCATTACCCTGAGCACGGTGGGTAACGTAGGACAATTCATCATCAACCGCGGCTCGTCCGACAACATGACCGTCAAGTTCACCGCCTTGAGCAACTGCCTCTACATCAGCAACACGAGCGGGTTCGCGGACGCCGAGCTGGGCAACAAAATGGCCGGGGTCGTGGACGAAGGCGATAACATCAACTGGTGGAGCCCGCTGACCGCCAATGCCGGAGAAGACAAGACCATCATCAGCGGCAACAGCACCACGCTGGAGGGCAGCGCATTCGGGGCCAAGCCACCCTACACCTACGCCTGGACCCCGACGACGGGCTTGAGCAACCCGAACGTGGCCACACCGACAGCCACGCCGCTGGTGACCACGGAATACACACTCACCGTCACCGACAACGAAGGAGCGTCGGACACCGACACGATGACCGTGACCGTGACCCCCGCCCTGGCCGTCGATGCCGGACCGGACCAGGAGATCGCCTCGGGCGAGAGTGTCGTGCTGCAGGGGTCGGCCACCGGTGGCTCGGGGCAGTTCGCTTATTCCTGGACACCCACGACCGATCTGGACAGCGCCGTGATCGCCGAACCGACAGCCTCACCGAAGCAAACGACAACGTATAAGCTGACCGTAACCGACCTGGGCGATCAGGGCAAAATGGCCAGTGATACCGTGACGATCACTATTAAGAGCGGGTTTACCCAGTGTGGGGCGGGCTTATGCGGAATGGGCGGGGCCAGCCTGCTTCCGCTGACGGCACTTGGACTGATGGGATGCAAATGGTCTTGGCGTAAAAAGGCCCGGTCACGGGATTGATGTTCACGGAAAGGTCGCCGTCTTTTAGTCTCGGACGGACCGAAAACCCTCGCTTCGGTTGTCGAGGCCTCCCCTCCCTCGTCCTATTGACGCCATTAAGACGCGGAGTGGCGTTCAGGAGCCTCGACAAAACGAGAGCAGCCTCGCGCGATATTAACGATTGAACGTCTTCCCTTAGGTCGAGAGATAACGGTGATCGGCGCAGTGGACATGAAAGGGCAAAAATGATTTGACCGGGAGCGGCCGATCCACGAAACGGCCGCTACAATAAATTTATTATTACGGACGACCCCCTTTGTTCTCATTTAATTGGGATGCAAGGCCGTCCTCTTTTAAAAACCGCGAGACATGCATGATGCCCGAATCACCCGATCAGTCCGTAGGCGCAGGCCATGTTCAGGAAATCCGGGAATGGCTGGATTCCATCGATTATGTGCTTAAATCCGGGGGACCGGGTCAGGCCTTGGAACTGCTGGAGAAACTTAAAACTCATCTGCGACAACGTGGCGTGAACGTGCCTTCCACGATGAACACGCCCTACGTGAACACCCTGCGGGCCGACCAGGAGCCCCCCTATCCCGGCAGCCGGGAACTTGAACGACGGATAAAAAGCATCATTCGCTGGAACGCGATGGCCATGGTCGTGCGGGCCAACCGCGAGTCAGCGGGGATCGGCGGGCATATTTCCACGTTTGCGTCAGCCGCCACCCTGTACGAAGTCGGTTTTAATCACTTTTTCCGGAGTAGGGACAACAACGCCACCGGCGATCAGGTCTATTTCCAGGGTCATGCCACCCCGGGCATATACGCCCGGGCTTTTCTTGAAGGGAGACTCAGCGCGGAACAACTTGGCAACTTCCGTCGCGAGCTGAAGGAGGGCGGCGGGCTGAGTTCCTACCCCCACCCCTGGCTGATGCCCGATTTCTGGGAATTCCCCACCGTCTCGATGGGCCTCGGCCCGATCATGGCCATCTACCAGGCCCGATTCAACGAATACCTGCATCACCGCGGATTAAAAGATACCCGCGGATCGCACGTATGGTGCTTCGTCGGCGACGGGGAGAGCGACGAGCCGGAAACGCTCGGGGCCTTGACCCTCGCGGCCCGCGAGGAGTTGGACAACCTGACCTTCGTGGTCAACTGCAACCTGCAACGGCTGGACGGACCGGTGCGGGGTAACGGTAAGATCATCCAGGAACTGGAGGCGGCCTTCCGCGGGGCCGGCTGGAATGTCATCAAGGTCATCTGGGGTTCGGACTGGGATCCCCTGCTGACCCAGGACGAAGAAGGGTTGCTCGTCCAGCGCATGGAAGAAGCCCTGGACGGCGATTATCAGAAATACATTGTTGAACCGGGATCCTACACACGGAAACACTTTTTCGGCAAATACCCCGCCCTGGCCAAAATGGCCGAGCAATTGACGGACGAGCAAATCCAGAGAATGAAACGCGGTGGGCACGATCCGGTCAAGGTCTTCGCCGCCTATAAGGCCGCCCTGGAACATAAAGGCCGTCCCACGGTCATTCTGGCCAAGACGATCAAGGGGTACGGCATGGGCGAGGCGGGTGAAGGCCGCAACATCACCCATCAACAAAAGAAACTTAACGAAAAGGAACTCCGCGAATTCCGTTCGCGATTCGGTATCCCGATTTCCGACGAAGAGGTCGCCTCCGCGCCGTTCTACAAACCGCCGGACGACAGCGAGGAGATGCAGTACCTGCGTAAATGTCGCGAAAATCTTGGCGGATCGATGCCTCGGCGGACGGCGCGGGCCGAACCGATCGAACCGCCCGAGGCCAGGCTGTTCGACGAATTCGACGAAGGCACGGGCGAACGCGAGGTGTCAACCATGATGGCCTTCGCCCGCCTGCTGGCCAAGTTGCTCAAGGATCCCCACATCGGCAAGCTTATCGTACCGATCATCCCGGACGAGGCCCGGACCTTCGGCCTGGAACCTCTGTTTCGCCAGTGCGGGATTTACGCGCACAAGGGGCAGCTTTACGAACCGGTGGACCGCGACACGTTGTTGTATTACCGCGAGGCCCAGGACGGCCAGATTCTCGAGGAAGGTATCACCGAAGCGGGCTCGATGTGTTCGTTTATCGCGGCGGGGACGGCCTACGCCACGCACGGAATCAACACGATTCCTTTCTTCATGTATTACTCGATGTTCGGTTTTCAGCGGATCGGCGATCTGGCCTGGGCGGCGGCGGAGATGCGAACGCGCGGTTTTCTCATGGGCGGCACCGCCGGGCGCACCACCCTGGCCGGCGAAGGGCTCCAGCATCAGGACGGACACAGCCATGTATTGGCCGGCACCATCCCGTCTATTCACGCCTACGACCCGGCTTTCGCCTATGAACTGGCGACCATCGTCCGCGAAGGCATCCGGCAGATGTACCAAGAGGAGTTGGAAGGTTTTTATTACCTGACCATCTACAACGAGAATTATCCGCAGCCGCGACGGCCGGAGGCGGCCACCGATGTCGGCATTCTGAACGGGATGTACCGTTACCGCGAATCACCGCTGCTCGACGCGAGCGGGCGCGTGCAACTGTTGGGCAGCGGGCCGATCCTTCGCGAGGCCCTGCGAGCGGCGAGCATACTGGAGGATCGCTATCGGATCGCGGCTGACGTATGGAGCGTGACCAGTTACCATCAGTTGCGCCGCGAATGTCTGGAGGTGGAGCGGCAAAATCGGCTGCACCCCGAGGATGAACCGCAACGGGCCTATCTTCAGGAAGTGTTGGCCGACGTATCCGGGCCGTTTGTGGCGGCCACGGATTTCATGAAAATGGTCCCGGACCAGGTGGCCCGGTGGATCCCCGGCCGATTCTCCGTTCTGGGCACGGACGGGTTCGGCAGAAGTGAAGATCGGTCGTCGCTTCGCCGACATTTTGAGGTGGACGCCGAGCATATCGTAGTGGCCGCGATCGACGCCCTGGTCCGCGACGGCCGGGTGGAATCGGCCCTGCTCGGCAAGGTCATCAAGGAAATGCGGATCGATCCGGATGCACCGGAACCGATGTACGCGTGAAGAGGCATGGGTATTTTACCACCGAGGCACGCCCAGGCCCGGTTCCGCGGGGCTCCGCCGTGGCGAGCGAGGATCCGCCTTCGGCGAACACGGAGACACGGAGATAGCTGTCCTAATGAATAATATGATTGGTGGCGCAGGTTGTCATAGAGACGCTCTATTAGGTTCTCAAGTTTTTTTCAATGAATTGGTTTCTTCTCCGTGTATCTGTGTCCCCGTGGTTAATGAAGAGGATTTGACGTGGCTGAAGAACTGAAACTACCCGACATGGGCGAAGGTATCGAGGCCGGCGACGTGGTACAGGTTCACGTTCGCGAAGGCGACGTGGTGGCCGTGGACCAGACCGTCGTCGAGGTGGAAACGGACAAGGCCGTCCTGGAAGTGCCCAGCACATTGAGCGGCAAGGTGCTCAAGGTGCATATCCAACAGGGCGACAAGGTGAAAGTCGGGGCGGTCTTGCTGACCGTCGAAACCGGCGCGGCGGGAGAATCCGAGCAAGCCGAACCGGCGCCTGAAAAAGAACAACCCAAGCCGAGGGAGGACTCCGCCAAGCCCGACAAGGCGGCCAAGAAGGACGAACCCGCCAAACCAGCCGCGGAGAACACCCAGAACAAAGAGCCCAAGGTCGAGCCATCGCTGGAGAAACCGGTTCGTAAACCACCGGAACCCGCGCGGGCGGAAGGTAAAGGCACGGCGCCACGGGCGGTGGAAGAACCTATTCCCGCCGGGCCGGCGGTGCGGCGGCTGGCGCGTGAGTTCGGGATCGACCTGGCAGCGGTGGCCGGGGCCAATCCCGGCGTGCGCCTGACCGAGGAGCACCTGAAAGCTTACATCCGCGAGTTGCAGCGTCGTCCGGCCACGGTTGAGGCGGCGGCCGGCGGAGCGATCGAGCAGCCCCCCCTGCCGGATTTCACCAAATGGGGGCCGGTCGAACGTGTGCCCTTCACCAGCCTGCAGCGCAAGACGGCCGAGCATCTCAGTATCGGCTGGTCGCTCGCCCCGCACGTCACTCAGATCGACGAGGCCGACATCACCGAACTGGAAAACATGCGTCTCCGATTCCGCGAGACCGAGCGCGGTAAGCAGACCCGGCTGACCGTCACCGCTTTCGTGCTCAAGGCGGCGGCCATCGCTTTGCGGGAATATCCACAGTTCAATGCCTCGCTGGATACGGCGGCGAATCAACTGGTCTTGAAGAAGTATTACCACATCGGAGTGGCCGTCGATACGCCGGACGGGCTGATCGTACCGGTATTGCGCGACGTCGACAAAAAGAGTGTCCTGCGGATCGCAATGGAGATGAACGATCTGGCCGAGCGTACCCGGCAGCGTAAGATCGGGTTGGAGGAACTGCGCGGCGGAACCCTGACGGTGACAAATCTGGGCGGGATCGGGGGAACGGCCTTTACCCCGGTAATCAATTATCCGGAAGTGGCGATTCTTGGATTAGCCCGCGGGCGGACGGTGCCGGTTTTGCGCGACGGTCAGTGGATCGGCCGGCTCATGCTGCCGCTATGCCTGTCCTACGATCATCGGGTGATCAACGGGGCGGACGGGGCCCGCTTCGTCCGCCGGCTGGCCGGCCTGCTCGAGGCTCCCGAACAGCTCCTTTTAGAGGGATAACATGAACGTGGAAAACAGCCCAAAGCGGACGGACGTGGCGGTCATCGGAGCGGGTCCGGGCGGTTATGTCGCGGCCTTCGCCGCCGCCGACAAGGGACTCAAGGTCGCCCTGATCGACGCCGACCCCCAGCCGGGCGGTGTGTGCCTCAACCGTGGCTGCATCCCCTCCAAGGCCCTGCTGCATGTGGCCAGGTTGATCACGGAAAGTCGCGAGGCGGAACACTGGGGGATTCACTTTACGCCGCCAAAAATCGAGATCGACGCCTTGCGGGCGTGGAAAAATGAGGTGGTGGGCAAAAACGCCGGCGGCATCCGGCAACTGGCCAAGGCCCGCGGCGTGGAGCTGATCCAGGCCTGGGCAAGGTTCGAAAATTCGCAAACCATCCTGCTCGGTAGCGAACGCGGGGGCGAGGCGGACCGGGGACGGCTTGAATTTCAGGATGCGATCATCGCGGTCGGGTCGCGGCCGACGGTTATTCCCGCATTGAACATCGACAGCCCGCGGGTGATGAACTCAACCGGCGCATTGGAACTGGCGGACGTGCCGGAATCGCTGCTGATCATCGGCGGCGGGTATATCGGCCTGGAGATGGGCACCGTCTACGCGGCGCTGGGCAGCGCAGTCAGCGTGGTGGAAATGACCGACGGCCTGCTACCGGGCGCCGACCGCGACTTGGTCCGCATCCTGCATAACCGGCTGAAAAATACTTTCAAGGCCATCCACCTGAATACCAAGGTAGTCAGCTTGGAAGACATCGGCGAAGCGGTCAAGGTTGTCCTCCGCGACAGCGCCGGGCAGGAAAGTACACAAAGTTTTGCGCGGGTACTCGTTTCGGTCGGGCGTACGCCCAACAGCGACACGGTCGGTCTGGAAAACACTCGGGTAAGGGTCATCGAGCGTGGCTTTGTGGCCGTCGATCCGCAGCGGCGGACCGACGATCCGCACATCTACGCCATCGGAGATATCGCCGGCGAGCCAATGCTGGCGCACAAGGCTTCGTACGAAGGCAAGATCGCGGTCGAGGCCATCGCCGGCGAACCGGCCGCCTTCGACGCCCGCGCCATTCCGGCCGTCGTCTTCACCGATCCGGAAATCGCCTGGGCCGGTTTGACGGAGACGCAAGCGGCGGCAACCGGTATCCCCTTCGAGGTGGCCAAGTTCCCGTGGGGTGCCTCCGGGCGGGCGACGGCCATGGGGCGCAACGACGGATTGACCAAGATGATCGTCTCGCCGGAAAACAAGGCGGTTTTGGGCGTGGGCATTGTCGGCATCGGGGCCGGCGAGTTGATCGCCGAGGCCGTGCTGGCGATTGAAATGGGAGCGATCGCCCAAGACGTGGCCATGTGCATCCACGCCCACCCGACTCTTTCGGAGACCGTCGGCGAATGCGCCGAACAGGCCTTCGGTACCAGCCCGCATATCTTCCGCCCGCGCCGGTGAGCGGCCGCTGTCGACCCAACGCCCCATCAAGGGAAACCGGTCTGTAAGACATGGGGAGACAATGGGAGGAGGAGAAGCGCCCGGTAATTCCCACATCGCCAGCATTGCTCGCTTACCCTGATTAATTGCATAAGCCATTTCGGTGAAGCGGGACATCCATCGGCCCATCGTCGATCCCTCGGGTCTGAAGACTTGGGCCACCCAGCCGTGACTTCCGCGTCTCTGTGGTAAAAAACGATGAATCATATGGGCTCATGACAAGGTCCAATATTTTTCTTTTTCGCGGCATTGAAACGTCAAGTCGGGCGGGTTTTCATCCGAAACAATGGCCAACCAAGTGTATTCAGCGAAATGCCCCGGTCTTCGGAACAGTTTTTACCGGCGAGCCGCGGAACAGAGGCCTGTTTTGTCGACACCGCATATCCAACTTATTCTTGACGATCGGCCGATACCCGGCGCGTTACGGACCGCCTTGGGCCGGCTCAACGCCCGCGTCTCCATCCGATCGGTGGAAAAAGCGTTGGCCAGCGGCTTATCGCCTTCGGCCGACGTGTGCGTGATCGTACCCGGCCGCAACGGACCACCCGACATCATGGATCATCTGCTGGCCGAGGCCAGGGGACAGGCTTGTGCCACGCTGGTCATGCCGCACGCCGCGGAAATCCCAACTGACCGGTCCAACGCCACCGGCGATTTCGATATCCCCTTCGACAACCACCGCAACACCGCCGACGAGTTGGCCGGCCGTATTCAGGCTCTTTGTGAAATCCGCCGTCCGATGCTCCGCATGCGGCAGGAGCTGGCCGAGCTTAAGCGGCGTGATGCCGAACTGGTCTCGGACTCGAAGGCCCTGACCGAACAAATCCACCTGGCCAGCCAGATCCAGCGCGATCTGCTCCCTCCCCCGCTGCAGGATACCGAACCCTTCGCGATTCATACGCTCTTTCTGCCCGCGGACCACGTCAGCGGCGATATCTACGATTTTTCGCGGATCGACGAGCACCTTTTCGGATTCTCGCTGGCGGACGCCACCGGTCACGGCCTGCCCGCCGCCCTGCTGACCATTCTGATTAAGAACTCCCTGGCGGCCAACAAGGTCATCCACCACGACACCTACCGTATTGTCGAGCCGGACGAGTTGCTGGGCCGACTGAATATGGAGTTGCTGCAAGCCAACCTCAGCCAGTGCCAGTTCATCACCGCCCTTAACGCGATACTCGACCATCACACTCGCCAAGTCCGCTGGGCCCGGGCTGGTCTGCCCTACCCAATCCTTCTCCGACCAGGCCAGCCCCCCCGCCAGATCCACAGCGATGGCGGCTTGCTCGGTGCCTTGCCCGATCAAACCTTCGAGATCGTGCATCATTCCTTCAAGCCCGGCGACGTACTCCTATTTTTTAGCGACGGCATCGAGACCCTGCTACTCGACCGCCCAGGCGGCAGTGACAAGAGTATCCTGCATACACCCTGGCTTAACCAATTGGCCGATACCGGTCCGGCTCTCGCCCTGGACGATCTGCGTGGACGGTTGCGCCGAAAAAACACCGGGCCATGGCCCATCGACGACATCACCCTAATCGCCATCAGCATGAACCTGTAAAAACAACCGAGGGTTGCACCCCGTTACTTACGGGTTCTCAAGACCTTGCCGTCCCCGAAGGAAAGCAAATCGTTGCGTTTTCATCGCGAGCCTAACCATTGTGCTTGCGCTGGGTCTGACTGGATGACCGTTGGGATCGCGCCGGCCGTTGCGGCACCGAGGACGGTGGTGAAACTTTTCCGCTCGCCCGGCGTATAAGAAAGATACGCCGGATTTCCATGCAGGCAGGCGGATCGAAGGGGTTTCCAGGAATCGATGTCGGTGGCCGTCACAAATTTATGGATGGAGCGCCATATACGGATGGGTTTCTTCCGATCCTCGGCGGAAATCGAGCCGGCATCTGTCCCGGTCGTGGGAATACCTGTACCGCTTCGCTCGATAAAATTTGCAGTTTTTCGGACTTTGAGGTAGAAGGTATAGTTGGCGGATAATGTGTACTTTCCCAGAAAGGGAATGCGAAGAGCATGAAACCGCGGCGGACCAGCCATGTCGACAGAGTATCGCTTCGGCAAACGTGGAAGCGGGCGGCATCCAGTTTATTATCGGTCCTGTCGCTATGGCTGATCTTGACCAATCCCCTTGAAACACTTGCCCAAAACGCGCCAGCCGGCTCGCAACCGGCGGCTTCCACCCAAGTTGCCCCCGCCACTCAACCGGACGTCGCCGATCTTATCCTGATTCTTACCGGAGAGGGTGACATACCCGCTAAAAAACAGGCCGCCGTAACCATCCTCGGGGGCAAACAGGCCGAAAGCGTGGATAAACTCATCACCTTGCTCGAACGAAAAAACGAACAGCCCACCAAGATGGCCATCTGCCAGGCTATCGCCGAGACCAAATTACAGGAGCCTCGATTCATACCCCATCTCCTGCGTTTTCTGCAGCAGGGTGAACCGCTTTTGCAGCGGGAAGCCGCTCGAGCCCTGGCCCAGTACAACGACCCCTCTGTACAGGCGAGCCTCCAGAACCACCGCGGCCGCCTGCTCACCGAAGCCTTGAAGGTCAACATGAAGGCTCTTTTTGATATCTCTCCCGAACCCGCCCAAACGGCTCTGTTGCTCAAATGGCTGCAATCGCTGGTTCCCGCCGAGCGGGAAACGGCCCTCGAAATCATGCACGACGGCTTGAATAAGAACATCAAGCCGGCCAATGGCGTTCTCGAAAAAGTCCGCGCCATGCCGGACGATCCGGATCCTCTCGTCCGTCAGCGGCTGGTCGAACTGCTCAGGGATATCCGCGTGTCGGCCGATGCTCCCCTGCTTCGGGCCATGCTTGCAAAAGGTCAGCCGGTCGAAATCCGGGCGACCCTCTACCACGCTCTCGGCCTGCTTCAGGATCCGGCGGCCATTACCGATTGCATCGCGGGGCTGAACGACCTCGACGAAACGGTCGCCGCCCGCGCGGCCGAGGCCCTCAGTCTGCTCGGCCAGTTGGCCTCCGGGGTCACGGAACAGATGCGTCATGAGTCCGCCAACGCCTTGATTCAGCGACTCAATTTACCCATTCAGAACCCTGCTCTCCGTGAAAATATCATCA
Source organism: uncultured Planctomycetales bacterium (assembly GCA_964642815.1). Lineage (GTDB taxonomy): Bacteria > Planctomycetota > Phycisphaerae > UBA1845 > PWPN01 > JAAYCU01. Next base: position 17,111 of record CAZXSA010000081.1, read on the forward strand.
ACGCCGTGGCCCGCATCGGAAATGAGTCATCCTTACCCATCCTTGCGGGATTCGCCGGGCCGAGCGAACCGGCCGCCACGATTCGCAAGGCCGCCATTCGCGGGCTTGGCCGGATCGGCGACAGCACCCAGATCCCCCTGCTGATCGATCGTCTGGAGAACGACGCCGATCCGGGCGTGCGGGAAGCGTCCGCCGAGGCCTTGGCCCGACTCGGCAATAAAATCGAGTATCTCAAACCTTTACGCGACCGGCTCGATGCTAAAATCGAGAAATCGCCGCTTGTAACCAAAGCCGCCTGGGCCGCCTACCGGCAGATTTTCGCCCGGCTACCCGCCACCGATCAGCAAACCGTCCTCGATTCGTGGACCGGTAACGAGGCAACCATCGCCGCCAGCCGCGCGGACTTGCTGACCGATCTCGACCATGCGCTCACCACCACCGCCCCCAACGAGCGTATCCGGCTCGCCGAAGTACGCGAACAGCTTGGAGACGCGCTGGTCCTCGCCAACCAGCTAAACGAAGCGGTCGGGGCCTATGCCCGCGCGGCCGAGGCCGCTCTTGAGGATCAGCCCGAGCGGCGGGTGCGCATCGCGACCAAGCACATTGATATCAGCCTGCGTATCCCCGCGCCCGAAAACGCGCTTACCTTCGCCGCCCTGGCCAAACTGCCCGAGGTCCGGGCGGCCATCGCCGAACGACTTTTGCGCTATGTCCAGGAAATCGCCAAAACCAATCCCGAGAGTGCCCGTGAATTTCACGCTCGATTGAAAACCACGATACCCGATCAATTCGGGCCCGATTGGGCCGCGCGCTTCGAGAATGTTCTGGCTCCAGCCACGCAACCCGCTTCCGCCCCGGTAGCGGCGGGATCGTAACGTACATCATTCAACCGTCATGACCGTGAATAGTCGGGCGGAGAAGATTATTTATTACGCGGAGGAAACGCGTCGCTAACGAGAAGCATCACTCCGTGCATCAAGGATGTATATGCGCCACAAAATCAGAAGGAGACCTTCGGCGCTTCCTGGATGGCCTGACGATCCGCAAACTCCAGCAAGGCGGCATCGGTACCATGACCGAAAATACCCGCCAGAAGCACCGGCGGAAAACTCTGTTTGTAAGTGTTGTAGGCCGTCGCCGCGTCGTTGAATGCTTGCCGGGCGAAAGCCACCTTGTTTTCCGTCGAGGTCAGTTCCTCGCTGAGCTGCATCATGTTCTGATTAGCCTTGAGATCCGGGTAGGCCTCGGCCACGGCGAACAGCCGGCCGATCGCGCCGGTCAAGGCCCCCTCCAATCCGCCCAGTCCCCGGATCGCATCGGCGTTACCCGGATCGGCGGCGGCCCGCTGCAATCCGCCGGCGGCCAGGTTGCGGGCCTGGATCACCGCCTCCAGGGTTTCCCGTTCATGCTTGATATAGCCCTTGGCCGTCTCCACCAAATTCGGGATCAGGTCGTACCGCCGCTTGAGCTGGACCTCGATTTGAGCGAAGGCGTTTTTGAAACGATTCTTGAGTCGAACCAGTTGGTTGTAGATTCCGACCGCCCACGCAATCAAAATAAAAACAATGACCCCGAATACAATCAGTACAATAACTGCGCTGCCAATCATGGATTTGCCTCCCAAATGGTTGATTATTCGCCCATACGTGTCCATCGAAGTATACACACTACCTCGGGGGTGTCAAAACGCAGTTTCGAGCCGCAAACTTCGCGGGTCACTCAAGGGTTATGCGCCCGGCCACCGGAAGCGTAGCAATGAATCAGCCCGTCTTCATGGGCGACAAATACCCGACCATCGCGATCGACGGCCAAACCCCAGGGTACCGGACGAAACCG
>CAZXSA010000082.1:0-18744 GCA_964642815.1 uncultured Planctomycetales bacterium
CTGAATAACTTCGGCCATTTCATAGCAGTCAGTATACTCAGCATTTCGTGTGTGCGTCGAGTTCGGTTTGCGTGAAGCGAGCGAATCGAATCCGTCACCGTGGCACCGAACCGTGGCGAGTGGCGAAATCCTCAGTCCTGATCACAGCAAGAAGACGCGGCCGGGCACATTTGGCATCAGTCATCGGCCAACGCGTCGTAAACCGCCCGGCGATTGTCGGGGGGGACCTTGACCTCGTTGAAGAAGGACATTCCCATAAAGCGGGGCTCGCGGTTGGCCATTTGCTTACCCCACCTGATTATATTGTGTACGTAGGCCGGATCCTTGACGGGCAGGGGATAGTTGTGCGGCGATTCCCGGCGAACGACCGTGTGCAGATAGATCGGCAGGGGCGCGAGATATTCGATCACGCGCTCGAGCTCGGCGGTTTCGCGTTCTTTGTGGCGGCCTTCGCCGTAAGGCATGAGGAAGTCCCAGCCGATCTGGCGGAGGGTGTTGATGTCGTGTCCACGGGATTCCTGGAAAGCGGCGATATTTCCGTCCGGCGGAGAAAAACCGGTATAGAAACCAAGCTTCAGATCAGGCACGATGGAGCGGGCGAACTCGCGGATTTCTATCAGGGTGTCGCGAATACGCTCGCTTTTCCATCGGTTGAACTCTTTCAAGACCAGTTGCTCGATCGGCTTTCCAAGGTCTTTCATGACCTGTTGACGGGTGGCCGCGCAATAGCAGGTGTTGGCCCCGTAAGAGGGATGTTCCAGGACGATGCCGTTCAGCTTCGGGTATCGGCTCAGGACATCCTCGATCTTATCCTGCATGAAGCGCCGGGCTTGTGCGCTGTCGCAACAGATATGCAGGGTGTCGATTCGCCGGCGGACCGCGATGGCGGAGCCCTCGGGAGCGTGCGCGATGCGTTGGCCGTTAGGACTACACACGAATTCGATACCCGGGTAGGCTTCTTCCACGCCGGCCAGCCCGAGGTATTTGAGCTCAATAAAGACCTCGATTGCATGGGCATGCGCGGCCTCGATGAAGCGACTGAAGAATTCCGTCTTGACGGATGCATTGAGGGCCGCAGGATCGATCATGGTCTTCAACTTCGGATGGCTCGTCGGCCAGGCCAGGCCGTGATGCAAGGGGTCGAAATATCCTTCGGAAGACGGCATGACAATGACCCGGCTCATGCCGTGGCTTTTCATCTCCTCGATCAGGGGCAGAAAGTGCTCCTGACCCAGAGGCTTCGATCCGGCCTCGTAGGTCAGGCACGTGGTCCAGCCAAAAATCGGTCGCGTCGGTCGTGAAGCGGATACTGCCGTCAACACCCGCGGCACGGCCCATCCGCCGGCCGCCGCCGCGCCCGCCAGCAGGATATCCCGACGGGACAAGGTTAAACCGGGTTTGTGTCGTATGGTCATGTGCCGAGCACCCTCTGGTTTCTTTTCCATAAACGCGCGTAATGCGTCGGATGTGACGTTACATTGCCGGTCTGCACTTGTAGCGCGGGTGTCTCACCTGTGCTGCACCAGCGAGACGGAGTTTACCTGATCGTGGAAGGGTGCCACAAGCATACGTCGCGGTTTACGTGGCGCACTGACTGATAGGTACACTCTCCCCGCGTAGCGGGAGCAACTGGGAACGGGGATACGTTCCACTGGGCTCTGCTTGCGGGGTATCGCGTCGACAGGTGCTTCCTATCGGCAGGGGCAGTCCAGCGGCCACATTTCTATACCGGAACCGACCAGATCCTTTTCGATCCAGGCACAATCGTCGCGCCGGTAAATCACCAGATACTCGGTCACATCTTCGCGGCTAACTCCCTGGCTGCCGGAACGACGACTACATGTAAACGTCGTACCGACCACCTGGGCTCCGTCACAACCCGGCCCCAGACAGTTCCGATACCAGAATTCATAGACCGAACCGTCGGCGGCGGTATCAATCCGATGGGAGTACATGACCAGCCTTTCCATCCCTTGGTAACTAACGTCATGAACATAGCTGCAATAATCCGCGTCATTTTGCGCATCGCTCTCGCGAGGCGTAACCGTGACCAGATCGATCGCGTTACAGGCTTCGAGGGAACCCTGCTCCGCGGGTTCCTCCTCGGGCTCAAGGCGCGGACCGCAATCCCAGCAATCGGTCCCGAGGGCACACGTGTCGAAGTCCGCCCCCTCACCCCCATCGTCACAACTGCCGTTGTTAGCGGTTTCGCAGGCATGGGTGCATCCGTCACGGTTGAAATCGCCGACCTCCGAGAGTTTGATACCCAATGGAGCACGGGCATTGACCATCAGGCGGAACCCGTGCTTGCTGAACTCCTGGTTGACCGCCTCGACAGACTCCCCGAGAGTCTTGCCGGAGGTAAAATGTTTGAAAAAGGAACCCATGGCGCTGCTGGCCTGGGCCAGGGACGTATCGAAACCGAGCGTAATGCGACTCGGGTGATCAAATTGGGGCAGCATGTCGGCGGTCTGGCATCCGCAGAAAAAAATGATCCCTGGACCGCGGTTCGGGTTGTTTCGCAACTGCTGGAGCATGTGTTCTTCGCTGTAATGCTGACTCAACCAATAATATTGGGCAACGCTCTGGCCCACGCAGCGGTTGCGCGACCTGGAGACATCGCCGTGGCCGAAAATCGCCAGGGCGTCCCGGGGGCCCATCGTGGACAACTCCGCATCGACGTTCGATGCGGAGGCGTTATAGATGGTCGCAGTGTCGGCAAATCCCGCCGTGCGCATGGTGGCCTCCAACCCATCAAAGCGAATACCGGCCCAGAAGGTGCCCCAGGCGCTGGCTACACGAAATCGCCGGGTGCCTGTGTCGGCTTGCGTTCGGATGGACGTGTCTTTACCCGCCTGGGGTAAACCGGTCAACCGGGCCGCGGTTTGCAGATGGGCAGGCAGGGGAGCGATGACCGCCGAACCATCGGGATCATCTTCGTCAAGCAAGCGCATGGGAAACGGTGGCTGCATGGTACGAACAGGAATGGGACCGTCCGGCGTGGTCCAAACCGGATTGTCCTCGGCCACCCCGCCGCTTTGAATGGCGGAGATGCATTCGCCATTGCGACAGTGACGAACAACGACCACCTCCTTGCCATCGCCGGTGGACATAATTCCCACGTCGAGCTGGGCGCCGGTTTCGTCGGCGACCACTCCGGCCAGAACGATATCCTCCGCCCCGTAGTCCCTTCGGGCCATCTCCACGACCGCCTTGAGTTGCCCATCGGATTCGACGGCCGCCTCGAATTCGCCGACGTCTACAATTTGTTGCTGGGTGGTCATCGGCTCTTGTTGTGGGTCTGCCGTCGCACCGCCGCCCTGGCATCTGGAAAACAAAAGCAAAGCCGCGGCAAGCAACACGCATACGAAAAACGGTAGAGTTGTCTTGGAGGCCATGATCATCGCTCCCTTCCGGAGTTGAGAATGGTGTTCAGACATGAAAGACGATGTGCAGGACGCACATGTGTATGTCTTATATTTGTGTCTGATACGGATTCCAGATTCGTCGTTTACACTATACGGCAAGCATCGACATTGCGTCAATCTTGTTGTTGAATGAGTTAAAAAGTCAATGGATTTTTCGCAGGATGTCCCAGAACGCGCCGCAGGCTCCGGCGGCGATCGCGTCCTCGAGCACCTTGTTGTCGTTGTAATTGTAGTTGGCCGCGTCCTGCTTTCGCGGCGGCGGGAAAAAGCGTTCGTCTCCGTCGATCAGATCCACGATCAGGCCGAACGGGTCGTCGCCGAGTTGTTGCTCGATATAAAAGATGGGGCGCAGGAGGTCGTTGTTGTTTTCCAGGTGGCCGTGCAGGTTGGGGTTTCGCGGCATGGGCCCTTGTTGCCGGACCAGGGCGGCCAAAGCGGTGCCCGGATAGACGCGCAAGCCGGTGGCCGCCCCCGCCCTGTCCGGATCGACGGATTTGATGAACGCGATAGTTTCGCGAATCGAGGCCTCATTCTCGCTCGGCCCGCCGAGCAGCAGGTCGAGCATGACCGTGATCCCCGCCCGGCGGCAGTATTCGACCGTCTGGCGAATGTCCGTGCTACGATAGCCGCGCCGCAGGGTTGCCAGCATCCGGTCGCAGCCGCTGTCGGCCCCGAAGTTGATCCCCACGCAGCCCGCCCGGCGCATGGCCTCGGCCAGCTCCATCGAGAACGGCCGGATCGACGCATAAGCGTACCAGCGGATTCGCTCGCCCAGCCCGCGAGCGATGATCGCCTCGCAGACGGCCAGGGCATGCTCGGCCGGGATATTGAACTCGCCGTCGCAAATGTGAAAAACATCGATGCCGCGGGTCCAAAGGTTTTCCAACTCTTCGGCAACCTGTCGCGGGTCACGAACGCGCAGCACCGCGCCTTTGGCCGCCGGATCGGCGCAGTAGATGCATGGCATTGGGCAGCCGCGCTTGGTTTCGATGTTGCTCATGGCCCCTTCGCGGAGATAACGCAGGTTGTCCAGCATTCCGCGGGTGGGGAAGATATCCAGATCGGAAGTGTATTTCGGCGGATTGACGACGACCCGGCCGGTGGTGTCGCGCCAGGCAAGGCCGGCGATGTCGCGATAGTCCCGGCCTTTTTGAAGGGCGGTCATGAACCGCCGCATGGTCTCTTCCCCGTCGCCGACCACGCCGAAATCGGCTTGCACGTAATCCATGATCGGTACGGGAAAGATACTGAACCCACAGCCGCCCAGAATAATCGGGGCCGCCGTGAGCGACCGGACCAGGGCAACCAACTCGGCCAGTTGTGGAACAAACCAGGCCTGACTGAACAGGTAACAATCGTCCGTATTGCGAAAGCTGATTCCGACCGCCAGGGGATCGAAGTTGTCCAGCTTGTGCCGGATTGAATCGACGGGGTTCTCGGCGAAGCACAAGTCGAGCAGATGCACATCGTACCCCGCGGCGATCAGATGATCGCCGACGTAATCCAAGGCCAGCGGAGCGACCGGCGGCCTCATGCGGTTGGCGTTGATGAGCAAAACGCTTCGTGAATTCATGCCGGTTGGTGATCCGCCACCGCCGCTAACCTTTCAGCTTCCAGGCCCGGGCGAAAGCCTGAAAACTTCGGTCGTAAGTCCGCTCGGCCTCGGGCGGGAAGCAGCAACCGGGTAATTGCTTGCTCTTCAGGTGGTATTGCAGGCAATCGCAGCAGACGCCCTTGCGACTACAACCGTCGTAACTGCACGTGCAGAAATCGAGATTCCGTTCCTTGCGGCATTCCATAAGCGCACCTCGAAAACTTCCGAACAGCGGACACGTCACGTACATCGCGGATAAGAACCCAAACCCGGCCGAACCTTGCGTAAAAATGCGCGCGGGTTGAACTCATTTCCATGTAACAGGCGGCCATCTTAATCCTATTTGACGACTAGGCAAACCCCCGCATATCTCTTGAAGAAACCGGCTTAATTGAGTACCTTCTTGTAGCGAAAGGATATTATATGCAAAACCAACCCAAACGTTCGTACTACCTGCCCAGCAAGCTGGTTGCGGCCTTTGACAAGGAAGCCGACAAACTCGGTTATATCAGGGAAAAGGTCGTGGCGGCCGCCATGTACCATTTTCTCGAGAGCGACCCTGTCGCCCGGGCCAGAATGTTCGAGCGACTGGCGAACTTTTTGGAGAAGGGCAAGTAACCGATATCCCGCCTGCGTCCGGCGGGTGAGTTCTTATAAAGGAGAATGCGCTATGGCTAAGAAGAAAGCGAAAAAGAAAGCCGCCAAGAAGGCCGCCAAGAAAGCCGGCCGTAAGGGCTGCTGCAAGTGCAAATAAGCACTCGTTCGGGCGGACATTCCGAGAAGGAGTCCGCCTGCTTTATGCGCCGAATTCGAAAACCTGTTATCGGGGAAGACTTGCATAAAACTTCCGGATGAGCCGGTCGGCACTCCCCAACGGGAGATCCCTTTGCCTTCCCCTTCTTCTCAACCCGTTGCTTCAAAAGGCTTTACGGAATAGCGGCGGGCGGGCTCGAACCGCCGACCTTGGGTTTATGAATCCCACGCTCTAACCAACTGAGCTACGCCGCCATGCATGCGTACCGTCAATTATACCATACGCGCCGCCGATTCGCACGTCGGCGTGTTGATACGCCGATACCAAAGCGTATCCACAAAGCGGGCACGGGCATACCCTTGTCGCGATGAGTCGCGACAAGAACCTACCCATGCCACCCACCGCACACGAGCGGAGGCGCATCGGTCGCATTCCTCTATAACATACCCGGGGTCGGGATCGTTGCCAACTGTTAAAGAGGTAAGAGCGTGGGCGTGGACTATTCCTTTATTGGTAAAACTATTGCACTAAAGCGGAATCCAAGTCGGGGAACCTGGCGAGCAAGGGGTTTTCGACGGATGCGATTGAATGGGGGTTTCCGCAACCCGGTTTTGGCCAACGATGGAGAAATCCGCTATGCTTTCGGGACGGGTTGGCCGTCCGCCGTGATTTTGGGGTGGGCGAGGACGGCCCGGCATGGATTTGGTTTTTGTTGACCTGGTATCAATGAGGGTAGGAATCGATGAAACGTTCGGAAATTAATCGGAATATCGCGTTGGCCAAGGAACTGATGGAGACGTACCGCTTCAAGCTGCCGCGTTGGGCGTACTGGTCGCCGGCGGACTGGAAGAAGGCCGGTCCCGAGGCCCGGGAGGTTCGCGAGTGCATGTTGGGCTGGGACATCACCGACTTCGGCTTGGGTGATTTCGAGAAGCAGGGTTTGACCCTGTTCACCGTGCGGAATGGCAACCTGGCCCGCTCGGGCAACGAAAAGACCTATGCCGAAAAAATCATGATGGTCAAGGTCAAGCAGATCACGCCGATGCACTTTCACTGGGCGAAGATGGAGGACATCATTAACCGTGGCGGCGGGGAGCTGGTGATTCAACTGTACAATTCGACGCCCGACGAGCAGTTGGACAAGAAAAGCGACGTGAAGGTGTCCATCGACGGGATCGAGCATACGGTCAAGGCCGGCGATACGGTTCGTTTGCAACCCGGGGACAGTATCACCCTGACGCGGGGGATGTATCATAAATTCTGGGCCGAGGGCGGCAACTGCCTGGTCGGTGAAGTCTCCATGACCAACGACGACACCAAGGATAACCGGTTCCACGAGCCGTTGGGTCGCTTCCCGAGGATCGAGGAGGACGAGCCACCGGTGCATCTGTTGTGCAACGAGTATCCCGGAAAGTGAGCAGGTCCGTTAAATTCTCCGACACTCCGCCGGATCAGATATGAGTTATCGTAAAATCATTCTTATGTATCATTCCGTGGGCAGCGATGCGCATCCCGCGGTGACGGGCAGTTTCCCGGTTCCGCTGGCGCGTTTTGCCCATCAGGTTGAGCAGGCCCGGAAGGCCGGCTGGGTGTTTGGCGCCCTTTCGCGACTGCACGAGCCGGTCGAGGCGGACACGCTTTATATAACCGGCGACGACGGGACCGCCGACTGGGCCGCCAACGTGCTGCCGTGGTCCGAGGAACGGGGCATCCCCACGCACACGGGGTTAATCACCGGTCCCTGGCGTACCGAGCCGATCTGGCCGGTAGCTCATCGTTTGCAGATTCTGCTGGCGTTGCCGGGGCGGCAACTGGTCGAGCCGAAACTCGATCCCGAGCAGGCCGCCTATGTCGATCGCGTCTACGCCTACGAGAAGGACGAACGTCGGCGGCGTCTCAAGGGCGCCTGCAACGTCATCCTGACCGACGAGGAGGCGCGGACCCTGCTCGGCCCGCCGGACGCGGAAGAGCTGCGCTATCTGCGTGCGCGTTTCGCCGTGCCGGAGGTCTATCGCCCGTTTCGTCATGCCGAGTTCGGCACGCACACCGTCAGCCACAACGCCTTCAGCGGCGATCCGATGGACTATGTGCTATCCGAGATCGTACCCTGCCGCCGTGATCTGGGGGCCGCCGGTCTGCGCGACAGCGGCTTTTTCACCCTGCCGATGCGGCCGCGATATCCCGCGACCGTCGAGCAATTGATTCCGCCGTTGCGGGAGCATGGGTTCGCGGGCGTGCTCGATGGACAGGGAGCCTGGGACGGACAGAGCTTCATCGTCCCCCGGATTGACGCGAAGAATGTTGAGGAATTTCTCCAACTGCCCGCATGGAAAGGGTGAGATCTTGGCTAACCCCGTTGCCTGGCGCGGTTTACGCTATCCCGACAGCGATCTGGTCGGGCTGATCTATCGGTTCGCCCGTCCCGGGCGCGATTTTCCTGAGCCGCGGCCACGCGCCGTGGACGTGGCCTGCGGGCCGGGACGGCATGTGCGCCTGCTCGATGAAGTCGGCTTTGACGCCGTGGGCATCGACAACGATCCGCAAATGTGCGAGACGGCGTTGGCCAACGGCGTATCCGCCCAATGTGTCGACCTGCGCAGTTTCGATCCCGGCGATTCGTTGGCCCTGGCGGTGTGCTGGGGCATTACCATGTTGATCCCCGATCTGACCACGATCGTGGCGGGTTGGGGCGCGCGGGTGATCATTGCCGACTGGCGCACGCCGGGCAACACCTGTCTGCAATGGCCGGGGAACACGAAGTTGCCGAACGGAGCCATCCGTTTGCGAAAGGAAGGCCATATCCTTGACGGGCAGGAGTACTTTTTCTTCGAGCCGCGGGCCTGCGAATTCCCCGGATATCGGCGGCTTCATTGGCAACAGGTGAGTCGGACCGCGCCCGACGGTGAGCACAACGAGTGGTTGCAAAGCGTGCATGTACTTGAGGCATAACGCGCCGCTGGTGAACCACCTGCCATTTAAGAAAAAGCGGCGGTGTTGTTGCCGCGGTCCAACGTACCTTTTCTTGCATATCCAAACGACGAGACAGTCATGATCTGTTCTTTTCGCCGCCGAAGTCAGCCGACGGCTTCGCCTGTTTTTCCCTTGATGATAAGGTGCAGCGTGGCGTGTATGCATAAGGCCGGTAGGATGACGATAGCCATCGTGCGGTAAGCGCTTTCCAAGGAGAAATAATCGCCGATCAATCCGCCCAGCAGGGGTCCCAGGATCGAGGTCAGGCCGACCATCGCCTCATTGATGGAGACATAGCGGGCGCTTCGTTCCGGATGAACGAGCGAGTGAAACACCAGATAGAAAAAAATAGATCCTGTCCAGACCCCGCAACAGGCGGCGGCGATACCGAAGGCCGCGGCGGTGTGGGCCAGCGAAAAGAGCATCAAGCCGGCCAGGCCGAACAACCCGAACCCCAGGATGGGCAGCGGGCGGTACATCCACCAGCGACCGCGGGCCAGGGCCAGGCCCACGACGGCCTGCACGGCGCTGAGGATGAAGAGAATTATTCCTTGCTCGGATTTGGGGATTTCCAGGGCGTTACCGCTGGAGGGGAAAACGCCGCGAATCATGGTGACCGCGACACAGCCGATACCGCTGAAGACCCAGCCCATCCAGGCCAGATCGGGCATCCGGTGGTAGCGGTCCAGGCCGTTCAAATCCGGTGCGGCCGATTCGAGTTTGTCGGTCGGCGTGGGCGTGGGGTGGGCATGATGTTTGAGCAGGTAAATTCCAAACGCGACCCCCAGAGCGATCAGGCCGTTAAGGGCATGGCAGACCCGCCAGCCCCAGCTTTGCCACACAAAACCGGAAACCAGCGGTCCGAGGGCGGCGCCCATGCTCCAGGAGAGCGTGTACAAGCCGACGGACATGGTGATCGGTCGCCGTTTACTTTCGCCGACCACGCGCATGAATACCTGAAAGGGGGTGAAGAACAGAGCCATCGCCACGCCTTCGGCGGCCATCAGGGCGTACATCGTCGCGAGTCTTTGGCAGGGGACGAAAGCGGCGGCCAGCGCGGCGGTGGAGAGACAGGCGACGATCAGGAGGGTGGCCGCGTTTTTCCTGTTGACCCAGCGGCCGACCAGAAGCGAGCACAACATGTAGACCACCGCCCAGACGGTTAGCAGGTTAGCCACGCCGGAGGCCGACGCCCCCTGCTGGGCGGCCCGCACCGTAGTCATGAAGAACACCACGAACAGGACCAGGTCCATGATGGCGGGGAACAGATAGATGAGGATATGGCCCATGAGTATTCCACGACTCCCAAAATCTATACCGTAACGACAAAAACGGTCGGTATCATAGCCCTGGGCCATGGCAGACGAAAGAGGCGATCCGGCGGGGTGGCATGCAACGCCGCGGGGTGGCATGGGCAGGCCCTTGTCATGCGGTAGCAGGACAAGGGTTTGCCCGTGCTTTGTGCCGATGCCGAGAAGACACGGGCAGATTCTTATCCCGCAAAGGCGGGACAAGAACCTGCCCATGCCACCCACCTGGAACCATACCAGCCAGGTACTGATACTTCACATGCGTCCAAGGTTGGGTTCAGGAGCGAAGGGTTGTACAATTCCGCTTTGCCCGGAGGTCCGGAGTGGACCTGGCCGTGGCCAATTTGTCGGGAGGTGTTTGATGAGACGTCGGGATTTCCTGAAAGTCGCGGGACAGGCCGGGGCGGCGGCCCTTGCTCTTCCGCTGATGCGGCCTCGCCGCGCGTTGGGACGGCTGGCGGCCAATGAGAAGGTCGTCGTCGCCATTATCGGCTGCGGCGGCATGGGGCGGCATCATCTCAACAATCTGCTGAAAAACGAGCGGGTGCAGATCGCGGCCCTCTGCGATGTGTGGAAGCAGCGTTATACGGAGGTCATCGGCCAGGTCAGTGGCCCATGCGAAGGCTACCAGGATTTTCGCCGGGTGCTCGACCGCAAGGACATCGACGCGATCTGGGTGGCGACGCCGGAGCACTGGCATGCATTGATCGCGATTCACGGCTGTCAGGCGTGGAAAGACGTATACGTGGAAAAGCCGCTGACCACGTCGGTTTACGAAGGGCGTAAGATCGTGGAAACCGCCCGGCGTTACGGACGCGTCGTGCAGGTGGGCATACAGCAGCGGTCGATGGAGGTTTACCGCAAGGCCATCGACATCATCCATGGCGGTGGGATCGGGAAAGTCTGCACCGCGCGGGCCTGGGTGGATCACAACTGGACGTTTCAACCCGAGAACATCCAGGATCCGCCGGCGGACCTGGATTGGGATTTATGGCTGGGACCGGCCCCCAAGGTGCCCTACAGCCCGGAGCGGTTCTGGAACTTCAGGCTTTATGACGATTATGCCGGCGGGCAGTTGACCAACTGGGGGCCGCACCTGGTGGATATCGCTTTGTGGGGCATGAACGAGGACAGCCCGCTGAGCGTGGCCGCCGTCGGCGGTAGCTATCGCGCTTTGCCACTGGAAGACGAGGAGATCATCGAGGCGATTTACGAATTCAAAGGCTGCACGATGACCTGGACGCAGACCTACGGCGAAAAGCGGGCAGGTAAAGGATACGGCACATCTTTCCAGGGTGACAAGGGCACGCTGGTCATTGATCGCGAAAGCTACGTCGTGGAGCCGAAGAAACTCGGTTTCGAGACGTTCAAGGAGCCGAGGGAAGACGCCTTCATGACCGTGGTGGACCACCATAACAATTTTCTTGATTGTATCCATACGCGGCAGCGGCCGCACGCGGACGTGGAGATCGGCCATCGATCGACGTCGGCCTGCCTGCTGGCCAACATCGCCGTCGATTGCCGGCGGCAGTTGCACTGGGACGGCCAGACGGAGCGTTTTATCAACGACGAGGCGGCCAATCGGCATCTGTATCGACCTTACCGCGCTCCGTGGCATCTGTGAGAAGGAGAAAAACATGCTTCGACGATGGCGATATAGGCTTGGGCTTTGGGGGATGGTTTTTGCGAGTACCGTCTTCGGAGCGATTGAGCCTCCCTTGGAGAAGCTGGCCGAAGACCTGAAAAGCTCGGATATGCAGGTCCAGGCTCAGGCCCGGCAAGTATTGTCGCGGAAGGGACCGGAGGCCATCTCCGTCGTTCTGCCTTTGCTGCATGACAAAAATCCCGCCGTCGCTCAGGCGGCTTTCGACGTTCTGAAGTACATCGGCAACATGGCGGCGGTGCCGGGTCGCGAGGCCGATTGTCGGCAGGTTGTTGATCAGTTGATGGTCTTGCTGCAAACGGATCTTTCGGAGCAGGACCGGATCACGGGTTTGCGTCTGTTGGAGCGGATTATTCCCGCCGGTTACGACATGGGGCCGATCGGGACCATGTTGCGGGAGAAAGGCGAATTGCGGGACAAGGCCCGGGCGGCCTTGGTACGCATCGCGACCCCGGAAGCACGCGCTGCGTTACGCGAGGCGTTGAGGGAGGCCGACCCGGCGTTTCAATGCGCGTTGCTGAACAGCCTGGGCGAGTTATGCGACCGCGACGGTTTGAAGCTTGTCCAGGAACTCACCACCGCTTCCGATGCGGCGGTTCGGGTCGCGGCGGCGAGGGCCTTGGCGTGGACGGGCGATCCGGTTTATCTGCCAGTCGTTTACGAGGTCATACGCAAGGCTGACGAGCCAACCCGTTTTACGGCGTTTGATGCCCTTTTGCGTCTGACGCAGGCGATGGCCGACAAGGGCGGTAACTGGCAGATCGTGCGGGCGGTTTATATCGATATGCTCAAGAACGGCGAGGGTGTACAGAAGGATGCCGCCCTGGCCGGCCTGGGGACGATCGGAGACGCAAGTTGTGTCGATCCGGTGCTGGAGGCGATCAAGGATACGGATACGCGGACATGGCTGGTGGGTATCGACGCGCTGCGGCGGATGCAGGGGCCGGGCCCGGCCCGCGTGCTGGTCGAGCGCTACCCTGCGTTGGATGAGACGACCCAACTGGCCCTCGTACCCGTGCTGATGGAGCAGAAACATCCGCGCGTATTGCCGGCATTGAAGGAGACGGAGCAAACGGACGCTGCCGCGATTCGGGAGGCGATCCTGCGGGTGTTGAGCGAATCTGCCTCGCCGCAAAGCCGGTCGGAATGGCCGCGAGAGTCCACGGGGGACGGCCGAACGCTCGCCTCGCTCCTGATGTTCGACAAACGGAAGCTGAGCCCCAACGCCTTCGAGGCGGCGGCGGCTTTCGATGTCAATAATGACGGAGTAATCGATATCGTCTCGGGGGCCTGCTGGTATGAAGGCCCGGACTTCGTTACGGCTCACAAGATCTGCGACATCCCCTATATCTCCGAGTATCACGATGATTTCTGCGACTATCCAATGGATGTGAATGGGGACGGCTATCTGGATATCGTGACCGGCGGCTGGTTCGGCGAGACGGTTCGTTGGCGGGAAAATCCGCGGGGTCTGCCCGTTCTTTGGACGACGCATGACGTGGATAAATGCGGCAACATCGAGACCATGCGTTGCTGGGACGTGGACGGCGACGGGCATGTGGAAGCCGTGCCCAACGCGGGCGGTAACATCGTGGCCTATCGGCTGGTCCGCGATGCGACCGGCAAGGGTACCGGCCGATTCGAGAAACACGTGCTCAAGGAGGGCGGGGTCGGGCACGGCCTGGGGTTCGGCGACATCAACGGCGACGGGCGCAACGATTTCGTCAGCGCGACCGGCTGGCTGGAGGCTCCGAAAAAACCGTTCGAGCAAAAGTGGACCTGGCATCCGGATTTCGAGATGGGACTTGCCAGCGTTCCGATCATCGTGCATGACGTGAACGGCGACGGCGTGGCCGACCTGATCGCCGGCGGGGCCCACGGCTACGGCATCGCGTGGTACGAGCAGAAAATCGAGGGATCGAAACGCACCTGGACCATGCACGTGATCGACACAGACCACTCGCAATATCACGATCTAGTGATGGCGGACATCGATCGCGACGGAAAGGACGAACTGATTACCGGCAAACGCTACCGAGCCCATAACGGAAAGGATCCGGGCGAGAACGATCCGCTTTTCCTTTGCTATTTTAAGATCGACGGCGGCCGATTCGATCGATTTACGATCGACTACGGGCCGGCGGGGCGGACCAGCGGGGTGGGCATTTATTTTTGGATGGCCGACCTGGATGGCAACGGCTGGTTGGATATTATTGCTCCGGGCAAGGATGGACTGTTCCTGTTCCGAAACCACGGATTTGGACAAATGGTTCAACGAACACATCCATGATAATTGTAAGTGGCTTTTTTTAAGATACTTATAATTTTCATGTCGTTTCGAGCCTTTTGGCCAAGGCGATGTATTTATGTTTGTTTAATCATATTTTTCGTCGGCCGATAAAATAGGCAAAATATTGACCGCCGCTAATTCCACGAGTCGAGATATCTTCTTAATTCTTTTTATGATATGAACTTAAGAACATATCAGCGGATGTTTTCGTTATTTGTTGAGTATATCTACCTTAATTTAAGGCTGTTTGGTCTATATATTTTTAAGAAATCATTCCTATTCGGTCATTTTTATCTTGCAAACGAACATTCATTCGTGTATCATACATGAAGAAGTGAAGAAGCGGGCGCATGGAATGATGTGCCTGAAGCGAAGGAGGGAGATCGAGGAAGCGTATCCTTTCACAAGGCACTTCCAGGTTTTTTGGATCTCTCGGCACCTCAAGGAAGCGATGATCGAGCTTTGATTGGTTGGGTTGTCGCGGCGTTTTCGCCGATGGTTGCGTTTACACGTATGCGTTCATCTGAACGGTTATTTGCTTAGCGTCTTGTTCGCTGGCCGCGTTGGTCGGCGGTTCTGAGGAAGGATGCATAATCAACGAGGAAAAGGGCACAGTTACGTCGAGGGAAATGGCGACCTCGGAATGGCTGTTCCTCGGGAAAGCATAGTTGTCGCCAGAGGAAAGATGAGGAGGTTTGATATGAAGCGGATAGTTGCGGTGATGTCGGTGCTGCTTGTGGCCTCTTTGGCCTATGGAAGCACCCCTTATTACGGAACGCCGATCGTGATCACCGGGCCGGGCAAAACCCTGCAGTGCTGGGAGTACGATTTCGGCGGGAATGCGAGGTTTGGCGGCGATGCGTATTTCGACGTGGACGCCGGCAATGACGCCAGTCCGCCCAGCAACAAGCGCAATGACGATTCGGACCTTTGGGACTGGGGTCCCGGCTATGGGATCATCATGACAACGGAGCGCTATGATTTTGGGCAGGGAATGGTTTATGGCGCCGGCGAATGGTGGAAGTTCACCGTCGATGTGCAGGAGGCCGGCTGGTATGACGCCTCTATGCTCGTTCGGCACACTCAGGGATTTGAATATGACCGCGGAAACGCCATCCACCTGTATGTGGACGGCGTCGACAAAGGCTACTGCAACGTGGCCAAAACCCCCAATGCTTATCATGTCGAAGCGATCATTGGAAATCCGAATGGTAATGGTCAATATCCGAACTACGGTGATATGTATCTGTCCGCGGGCAGCCACGAGATCAAGGTGGCCATGACCAACGACGGGTTCTATTGGATGTCCACGACACTCACCCTGGTTCCCGAGCCGGCGACGGCGTTGTTGCTGTTGGCCGGGCTGCCGCTGCTGCGGCGTCGACGGGCGTAAGTACGGGTTAGTGAAAGAAACGCATCGGTCATAACGGTGCGTGCGGAAACAAATAGACGGGGTCGGCTTTAGCGGTCGGCCCCGTTTTTTTAATCCGCGATTCCCAACGGCACGATTGTTGAATAAATAAAAAGCATGGATTATCGTTCAGCCGGAAGGAGCACCACATGCGTGCGCAAAAATGTCCGACGGGAATCGGGATTCTGCTTACCGCTCTAGCCGTCGCCGGTTGCGGTGGGCCGCGGAACGGCGCGACTTATAGCCGGCTGCGCGAGCATATCGATTCGATCAAGGTCATCAGCACCCATTCGCACAACCGGGTATTCCCCGAGTTCGAGGGCCACGATTACAATTTCTATTCGATCCTCTTCTGGAGTTATATGATCAACGACATCGCCTCGGCCGGGGGGCCGGCCTGGAGCACGGATATCGTCGAGTCGATCAACAGCGGCGATCTCGACCGTCTCTGGGAGACGTACGGCCCGTGGATCGAGGTCAACCGGGCCACGTCTTATTACGGCGAGCTGCTGGCCGGCTATCGCGTGCTTTACGGGCACAAGGAGCCGTATTTCACCAGGAAAAGCATTGCGCGCCTGTCGCGGCAACTGTCGGAAAACTACCGAAACCGCGACGAGTGGTACGGCCGCGCGTTTCGCGAGGCCGGCTATGAACTGATGATCGTGGACAGCCCGTGGGAAACGCTCAACACGGAAGTGGACACCCGCTATCACGCGGTGGTCTTCGACGTGCTCGATATCATCGTGGGCGTGGCCCGCATCGTGGGCAAGGACGCAGCTCCGGAAAACAGCCTGTTTAAGATCGCCGAGCGCGAGGGTTTCAAGATCGATACGCTGGATGATTATCTGGCCTTCGTCGAGCACCATCTTGAGCAATTCCTTGCCAGGAATGTCGTGGCGCTCAAAAACCCGACGGCCTACCAGCGCTCGCTCTATTACGCGGATGTACCTTACGAGACGGCCAAGGAATTGTACGCCAAGGATCCGAATACTCTGAGCGGCGAAGACAAAACGGCCTTGCAGGATTTCATGTTCCATTGGTTCATCAAGAAGAGCATCGAGCACGATCTGCCCATCCAGATTCACACGGGATACCTGGCCGACAACGGCAACGTGCTGGAAAACAGCCGGCCGATTCTGTTGAACAACCTCTTCCTGCAATACCCGCGGGCGAAATTCGTGCTTTTCCACGGCGGCTATCCGTGGATGGGCGAATACACCGCGTTGGGCAAGATGTTTCCGAACGTGTATCTGGACCTCTGCTGGCTGACCCATATCACCCGCGAAGGCGCGATCCGCGGCCTGCACGAGATGTTGGACATGGTGCCGTATAACAAATTATTCTGGGGCGACGATTGCCAAGCCATCGAGGAGTCGGCCGGGGCTTTGGAATACGCCCGGTCCGTGGTCGCCGAGGTTCTGGCCCGGCGGGTTGATAGCGGGCGGATGACCGAGGCGGCCGCTCGCGACGTGGCCTTGGCCTTGTTCCGAACCAACGCGATCCGCGAGTTCCAACTCGAAAAGCGGCTGGGCAAACCCTTTGAATAATAACCGTCCTTGCAAGGAACACGCTTATGAAAAGTTACAAGTACGAGAACCTGAGCGCATCGCAATTAGCCCAAGCGTTGCAGGAACAATCGCTGGTCTATGTACCCATCGGCACGCTTGAGTTTCACGGCCGGCATCTGCCTTTGGGGATGGACACCTTGCATGCCTATGCGTTCTGTCTGCGCGTGGCGGAAAAGACCGGCGGGATTGTGCTGCCCCCGACCTATTGGGGCACCGCCGGGCGGGAGGGCTGGACCGGCAGTCTGTTGATTTCCGAGGCGGCCTTTCGGGCCTTGGTCCGCGATATTCTGCGCCTGCTGGCCGAGCAGAAGGTGAAATTCGTGGTGACGGTCACGGGTCATTATCCCGAAGTGCAAGGCCGCATCCTTAGAGAGGAAGGCGAGGCGTTCATGGAGCGGAATCCGGCGATGCACGTCCTGCACCTCGACCCCTTCGGCACCAACCCGAACGATCCCAAGCCCGATCACGGCGGCCACAAGGAAACCTCGCTGATGCTGGCCCTGAACCCCGATCTGGTCCATATGGAGGAGTTGTCGCATCCGGAGGCGATGACCGGGGTGACGAAAAATTGCGTCGAGGGCACGGCGGAGTACGGCCGTCAGTATTTCGAGGCCTCGGTGGACAATTGCGCCCGCATCGTGCGGGACACTTACGACCAACAGCAAGCCAAGGCCGGCGCAGCGGTGAGCGAGGCGGCGTTGCCGGCGGCCGTCGGGCTGGCTCCAGCGGCCTCGCCGGCCGAGGCTCACGCGATGGTGGACACGCCGGCCAAGCGGAAAGCTTATTTCGAGAAGATGGTCCGGGCCTTGGTGACGGACTTGGGGCCGCATCCGACCGGCTCGATGGAAATCGAGATCGCCCAGAAACTGTATCTGGCCGAGATCCAGCGGGCGATCCCCAACGCTCATTTCGAGCGGCATTGGACGGAGTGGCAGGAAATCTATCCCGGCGCGGAACTGGTCCTGGACGGCATCAATTATGTGGAAGTGAAAGCCTGCGTGGGTTGTGCCCCTACGCCGGTCAAGGGTTGCTGGGGCGTTTTACGCAAGGTGGATATTCCGGGCGTGCCATACGCGCTGGTCGATGAAAAATCGGGCAAGGTGTTGGTGCAGATCGAACTAAGCCCTTATGCCGGTCCGGTCGCCGGCTACATGACCGACGAATATACCATGATCGTTCCGCGGTTCAGTCTCGGCCGCGAGGATGTGCCGAGGATAGAGGAAGCGATCCGCAATCGGACCCGGACCTGGGCCCGGTTGCACGCGATGTATTTCCCGGCCAACGAGTCCAACAATATCGTGGCCACCATTCCCGGCGAGAGCAAGGAGGAGATTCTGTTTGTTCCCCACTTGGACGTTTTCCCCATCTGCGCGGGGGCGATAGACAATACCGGCAGTGTCATCGTGCAATTAATGTTGGCCCATGCGGTGGCCGGCGCGAAGTTCAAGAGAACGGTTACCTTCCTGGCCCCGGGCAGCCACGAGCTGAACTCGGGCGGCGTGCAGCATTACATCAAGAAACGTCAGATGGACGGGACGATCGATGACATCAAGTTTTTGTTTATCGTCGATGCGGTGGCCTGCGGGCCGGGGCTGACCATGACCTCGCGCGATAAGGGATTGCGTGACCTTTACGCACGGATTCACGAGGACTTAAAGATTCGACTCGCACCACGTTTGTCTGATCTTCATGCCCACCGGAACGACGGGTGGTTCTTCCGGGAAACGAGCCAGGCCCGGTCGGCATATCTGGCCTG
>CAZXSA010000083.1:0-18721 GCA_964642815.1 uncultured Planctomycetales bacterium
ACTCTCGAAATCTCGCGCGAACCGGCCCATCTGACCGTCAAGCTGGATCAACTCCTGATTCAGCGGCACGAGGCCGACCCACGCACGGCCGCCAGCGTACCTTGCGAGGATATCGGTTTGGTCATGGTCGATCATCCCCAGACCACCTATTCCCACTCCGCGCTTACCCGGCTCATGGAATTCGGGGCGGCCGTCGTCCTCTGCGGCCGTAATCACCTGCCTGCCGGTATGCTCTTGCCCTTTTCCAGTCATTCGGAGGTTGTTTGGCGAATTGATGAGCAGGTCAACACCGCCAAGCCATTGCGCAAACAACTCTGGCGGCAAATCGTTCAAACCAAGGTCCGCGCCCAGGCCTATAATCTGCCCGCCGAATCGCCCACCCGTGCAAAGCTGCTCGCCCTGGCCCGGGAGGTCAAATCCGGGGATCCGTTTAACATCGAGGCCCAGGCCGCCAAGATTTATTGGTCTGTCTGGCTCGGCCCTGACAAACCCTTTCGGCGCGATCCCGACGGAGACCGGCTCAATCCCCTGCTTAATTACGGCTATGCAATCTTGCGGGCCGCAGTCGCTCGTGCCCTTGTGTCCGCCGGATTGCATCCTTCCCTGGGTATTCACCATTGTAGTCGAGCCAATGCCTTTTGCCTGGCCGACGATCTGGTCGAACCGATTCGCCCCCTGGCCGATGCCCGGGTGCGCGAGCTTTCCGAATGGGGCAAAACCGAGCTCGATCAATCGGTCAAGGCTCAGTTGTTGCAGTTACTCGTGGCCGAGGTTCGTACCGGCGAGCAGACCGGCCCGCTCATGGTGGGTTTGCATCGAATGGTTTCTTCCCTGGTTCAATGTTATCAGGGAACTGAAAAACGTCTGGTTTTTCCGGTTGCCCTGGATCGGACGTAATGGGGCAAGGCTTGCCGTGAACGTCGAAATATGTTAATCAGCGGTTACCGATGCATGTGGATCGTGGTCATGTTCGATTTGCCGACCGACACGAAGGCCGCCCGTCGTGCCTACGCCCATTTCCGCAAGAAACTGCTGCAGGACGGTTTCACGATGATGCAGTTTTCGGTCTATATCCGGCACTGCGCCAGCGAGGAAAATGCCGAGGTTCATTTCGGCCGGGTCGAGCGTTTTGTCCCCGACGACGGGGAAGTCCGGATCATCACCATTACCGACAAACAATTCGAGCGTATGCGCGTTTACTGGGGAAAACGGCGCAAGCCACCCGAACATCCTCCTGCCCAGCTCGAACTTTTTTGAACCTCAATCTCACCCAACTCCTTTGCCGCCAACCGCTTGCAGATCAGGTAGTGTAATCGATCCCAGTCTGCCAGCAAGCCGCAACGAACACGCAGCGTTTGAAAATCGCATAGCCAGTGTAATCGATCCCAGTCTGCCAGCAAGCCGCAACTGATCGCTCAATAGTTCGACGCCCGCGCGAGTGTAATCGATCCCAGTCTGCCAGCAAGCCGCAACGTTCCGACCTCAACGAACTCTCCGAGTCTAGTGTAATCGATCCCAGTCTGCCAGCAAGCCGCAACCCTGACCGGCGATTTTCGCCTGGTCAAGATAGTGTAATCGATCCCAGTCTGCCAGCAAGCCGCAACAGGACAGCGGAGATGCGTCGCTCGCGGGGGAGTGTAATCGATCCCAGTCTGCCAGCAAGCCGCAACAGAAAGACCGTGACACCCTTCCATGTCATGAGTGTAATCGATCCCAGTCTGCCAGCAAGCCGCAACCGACGAGACCATAATGCGCGTGGTGGAAAAAGTGTAATCGATCCCAGTCTGCCAGCAAGCCGCAACACGATCCCGAGTACCCAGTTTCCGTCAAAAGTGTAATCGATCCCAGTCTGCCAGCAAGCCGCAACGAAGGGTTGTCAACCTAACTATATAGCCCAGTGTAATCGATCCCAGTCTGCCAGCAAGCCGCAACTAAAAGTAGTCAGGATTCAGAAGTCAGGGGGCAGTAGAGAGTAGTTGATGCCGGTAGGCCACAACGAAATGTTGAAAAACGTTCTTCGCGCGTGGAGGCGCTGAGGCGCGAAGAGGGGGTTTGCGGGGGGGGGGGGGGGGATCAGAGCAGAAGAGCAGTAGAACAGGAGAGAAACAAGGGGATGAAGGGAAGGAGAGAGGGAGAGACGCAACCCTTTCAGGGTAGATGAGGGAAAACGCGGGATCGGTTCCCAGGGTAGCGGCCTGCGCCGCAACCCTGGGCTTTGTTATGAAATCCCGTTGGGATTTTGAGGACAGTAGCGAACCGGGTTTTGCTGTGAAATCCCGTTGGGATTTTGGATGCACTTCTATTCGTCATGTTGATGGGTGTCTTGTTGGCGCGAGCGGCGTCGTTTGTCTGGGGCGTTTTCGGTTCGCCAGAAATTCGTGGGCGAGACGATCCTGATCCCGTCATACTTGCCAAGCACGATTAAAGCGTCGTCTCCCGAAACGATGCAATAATACATGGCCGCGTGTCGTCAAGGACTTTTCCGTCGCGCTGTCCGCGTTCGTCCCTTGCTAGTCCGCCACGGCCCGCCCAGGCGAGGCAAGCGGGTAAACTGCTGCGGGCTGGTGACCCTTGCTGGCCCGCCACGGCCCGCCACGGCGAGGCAGGCGGGTAAACTGCTTCGGGCTGGTTCGGCCTTTTCTCGAACGGCGAGAATGTTCAATGTTTTTTATGGGCTTTGCTTTGTCCTCTCACCGGTACAGGGGTAGAATCAGATGGCGGGGCGCGGGTCATCGGGTGAATGAGCGGTCCGCGATGCCAACCTGGGTAACGAACAAAAAACGTAATCCCGCAAGGCCCTTGCTCGCGCTGCCGGTCGCGGCGGCGCGGGGCGGCCTTCGGCCGGATGGATGAGCCATGTATCGACTGTTTGCCATCGGCGTTCTGCTTTTCTGGGCCAGCATGATGAGCGTCTTATTCATGCGCGACGTATGGCCCGCCTGGACGGCCCAGGAACCGCCGCCCATGACCGCCGAACAACTGGCCCGGCTGGCCGACCGCAAAACCCAACTCGGCATTTTCGCCGGCGACGGGCGCCGGCTGGGCACGGCCTGGAGGCAGATGACCACGGCCGGGGACACAACCTCGTTGTATGGAACGGTCATCACCGAACCGTATCAATACATCCCCGCCACCCGCACGGAGACGGTCACCGAATTCAACGCCGAGGGGGGGCTCGAGACTTTTTCACTGGACGTATACGGTATTTCCAATACGATTATCCAGGCCAAGGGCGAGCGACGCGGCATCTTCTTCCCCTGCGAATTTCAATTCGGCGTCCTGCGTCGCCGGATTAATCTCGACCTCTCGGCGACGCGGCTGATCGGCGATTCGCTCCAGCCGTTCGGGTATCTGCCGGAATTGCGTGTCGGGCAGGCCTGGCGGATGCAGATTCTCGATCCGCTGTCGGCGATCGTAGGCGGGAAGGCGCGATTTCATTCCGTCGTTGCGCGGGTGACCGGCCGCGAGGCGATTACCCACCAGGGCCGGCCGGTCGAGTGCTTTGTCGTCGTCACCGATAACCCTCCAATCAAAGCCTGGGTGGACGACGACGGGCAAGTATGCGTCCAGGAGGCGGAATTGCCCGCTTTCGGGAAAGTGATCCTGCGGGCGGAGCCTTATGACGAGCAGACCTTCCAGCAGGCACGGCTAAACATTGGCAGGAGTCATTGACAAGCGAAAAGGTGCATCCATGACCCCGGCAATCGACCTTCACGAGGTGACCAAGCGTTTCGGCGACTTCACGGCCGTCGACCGCCTGAGCCTGACCATCCCGCAGGGCGAGCTGTTCGCCTTTCTCGGCCCGAACGGAGCGGGCAAGACCACCACCATCAAGATGCTGGTCGGATTACTCCTGCCCGACGGCGGTTCGGTGCGGGTTTGCGGTCATGCGATGGGTCGCGACGGCCAACTGGCCAAGGCTCAGCTCGCTTACGTGCCGGACCAGCCTTTTTTATACGAAAAACTCACCGGCCGCGAGTTTCTCGATTTCGTGGGCCAGATGTACGGCCTGTCCCGGGAGGTTCAGGAGCAACGCACGAAACAACTGGTCGATCTGCTCGAAATGGGTTCCTTCCTGCATCAGCTTACGGAAAGCTATTCCCACGGCATGAAGCAGCGGACCGTCCTGGCCGCCGCCTTGCTGCACGACCCGACGGTCATGGTCACCGACGAACCGATGGTCGGCCTCGATCCGCGGACGGTGCGGACGGTGAAGGACATCCTGCGGAATATGGTGCGCGAGGGCAGGACGGTCTTCATGAGCACCCATACGCTGGAGGTGGCCGAGGCCGTCGCCGACCGGATCGGGATCATCCATCACGGCCGGCTGATCGCGGTGGGCACCCTGGAGGAACTCCGCCATCAGGCCAGCCGCAGCGCGACGCTCGAGGATATCTTTCTCAGCCTTACCGGCGACGAGCGTAATGGAGCAAGTGAAACGGTGCCGACATGACCAGCGTCACCAGAGATCCCGACGGGCAGCGGTTGCCTCTGGAAGGCGACCTGGCCGTATCGCCATTTTCGCCGATCAACGGCGTGTCGCTCTTGCTGAGGCTGCGGTATGCCTTGATCCGCAACCATCTGCGGGAGATGTTTCTGCGCCGGCCGCTGAATGTCATCGGGACCGTCGCGACGGTCCTGGTGATCTGGGCCGGTTTGTATGTGCTGCTGCTATTTACGTTTGAGGAAGTGCAAAAGGACGTTTTGGAAGGGATCGTGGCCATCCCGCTCATCTTTACCTTTTTCTTCCTGGCCCTGACGGGCATGCTCGCCTTCTCCAACGCGATTATCAGTTACGGCAGTTTGTTCCATCGGCCGGAAAGCGCGTACCTGCTCGCCTCGCCGCTCAATCCGCGGGACATGATTATCGTCAAGTATCTGGAAACCTTGCTGTTGTCGAGTTGGTCGCTGGTGCTGCTCGGCCTGCCCCTGATGATGGCGATCGCCAACAAGCTCGGCGGGAACTGGGCCTTTTATCCGCTGTTTCTGGGGCTGTTTCTGTTGTTCATTCCGATCCCGGGGGCGTTGGGGATGTTGTTGGCGTGGGCGGTGACGATGGTTTTCCCGAAAACGCCGCGACGGGTGCTGATTCTTGCCACGCTGGTGATTCTGTTGGTAGGGGGGGTGTGGGGCTGGCGGGTGGCCGACCCGACAAACACGTCCAGCGAATGGCTGAAAAATTTCTACGACCGAGTATCTCTGGTGCAGAACGCCATGCTGCCGCATACCTGGGTGTCCAAGGGAATCAGCCATGCCGTAAGCGGCCGAGCAGGATTAGCGGCCTTTTATCTGTTGGCGATCCTGGCCAATGCCTTGTTGGCCAGTATCCTGGTGGTGGCGGTCGTCGCCCGCTGGTTCACGGCGGCCTTTACCCGAGCGCAGTGTTCGGGCTCACGACGTAACGGCCCACCGGGCAGGTTGATGAACTGGATCGCCGAAATCCTGTTCGCCTATCTGCCCCGCCGGCAACGCATGTTGGCCACCAACGACCTGAAGACGTTTTTCCGCGACCCTTTGCAATGGACGCAGATGGCGATTCTATTTGGCCTGTTGGCCCTCTATGTAAGCAATGTGCAGCGGCTGTGGACGGACATGGTCCATCCGGGGTTGCAGGTTTTGGTGGCCTTCCTGAACCTTACCGCCGTCAGCTTGATTCTGGCCACCTTTACCAGCCGGTTTGTTTTCCCCCTCGTCTCGTTGGAGAGCCAGCAGCTTTGGTTGCTGGGCCTGCTGCCTCTGCCCCGCGGCCGCATCATCATGGCCAAGTTCCTCTATGCCCTGACCATCACCCTTTTGGCCGGTGTCACCGTTATCAGCGTTTCAATTTTCCGGCTCCAGTTGCCGCCTGCTCTGGCCGCCGCCCATCTGATATGCGTGATCGCGATTTGTATCGGACTATGCGGGGTGAGTATCGGCATGGGGGCCCGAATGCCCGTATTCAATGAGCGGAACCCGGCCCGGATAGCCGGCGGGTTTGGCGGGACGATCGGCCTGATGTGTTCGGTGGGCTTGGTCGTGCTTTCGCTGGTGGCCGTCGCCTTCATGAGCCTGCGAGTAGCCCAGGCCGGTAACGGGGCGACGATCATGGAGTCGTTGATCTGGGGGGTGGGCGGCGTGGTCCTGCTGAATGTGCTCGCGGCCTCAACCGTTCTAACCTTGGGCATTCGGCACTTCCAACGTCTGCAATGTTGAATCGCCGAGGCATTATCCGATAACCTTGCCCAACGGCGTGGATTCCCGGCGTCCGATCGAATTTTCCATGTTTTTTCGCCGTTCCTTTCGTTTCGCGATAGAGATCGAGCCGGCCGCGAGGTAGAATAGGGTGAGGTGGAAAGAATGCATAAGCCAACCCCTATTTCTATCGAGAGCGCGCCACCGGTCGAGCGCCGGCGGGTGATTCCGTTTACCCACGAGGAAAAGCGCCGGATATTTCGTGGAATGGTGGCCGGCGAACTGGAGGCCGGCATCCTGCGTTATTCGCGGCGGACCCAGTTGCTTCGCTATGCCGAGCGGTTGGGTATCGACGAATTCGAGGCCACCTTGTTGATCGCCGAGGCTCAGTACCATGCCGACCAGATCGAGCCGATCCGGTTCGACAGCGATGCTTCGTTGGAGAATTTAAGCCGCCCGGAGGCGTGGTCGATTCCCGTGCGTCTGGTGGTTGCCCTGATGGCCGCTATTTTTATCAACCTGCTGCTGATCTGGTGGTTGGTTGGCTGATTGCCGGCGCGGCGGAGCATATCCATCTCGTCATGTTCCGTTTCTCATAATAGTGATCCAGAGTAACGGTTTGGCATTGAACAGCATGTGTACGAGGATGGGCACATAAAGCGAGCCGGTGCGTTCGTAGAGATAGCCGAGAATGATTCCAAACGCCGCGAGAGGCAACACGTCCCGGAGATTGCTGATATGGGCCAGCCCAAAAAGCGTGCCGGCCGCCAGGATGGCAAACCAGCGATGCCGATAAGAATCATGACGCGGTAAAACCAGTCGTCGCAGGGCGGATTGGATGATCCCTCGGAAGAAGATTTCCTCGCCGATCGGGGCCAGAACCAATGCCCCCCCGATGGCCACCTGATGAATCCAGGCGGGCATATTCTTGTCATTTAAGGCCTGGAACACATTGTGGTCCGGTGCCTTGTAACCCATTTTTAGGAGTATGTGGGAACAGACGAGCAGAAGAAGTTGGGTGATAAGCATGGCCACCAGCCAACCGCCCGGCACAAACACCCACCCGAACCGACCTCTCGGATTCCGGAGCCCGAACCCGCGCCAGCCTCCTACAAAGGCCGGCTGAGCCACCGCCAGACAAATAACGATCAGCATGAGCACGGTAAAGTTACTGGCCGCCAGGCTCCGCCACAAATCCAATTGTTCCTTGGAAAATTGAACGCCGGCGGTCCAGTTGGCCAGCCCCGCCCAGGCGATTGCGCCCAAAGGATAGGCCAGGAGACATATCCACACGGAGAGCAATCCGAGGCGATGGGGTCGAAGCGGCGAACCCCGCAGAGGATCGCGTAAACCCGTAAGGCACCAATGCAAGAGCCAGAGCAGAAGTACGATCCCACCCCCGGCCAGAATGGCGTAGTCGATACTTATCAGAACCCGTTCCGTCGATTTTTCCATAACGATCCATCGCCCTTATCGATGCCGGCCCCATCTTTCGATAGAATGCACGTTTATCAAAAGGAGCCTCGGCGTGGCTAATATATTGGACAAGATCGTGGAAACCAAGCGGCGGGAGGTCGAACAGGCCCAAGTCCGCCACCCGCTCGAACAGTTGAAAGCCGTGGCCCGACAGGCACCGTCTCCCCGGGATTTTTATGCCGCGTTGGCCGTCCCGGCGGCGCGAGGCGCGCATTTGATCGCCGAGATCAAGAAGAAATCTCCCTCCGCGGGTGTTATCCGGCCGGATTTTGATCCCGTTGCTTTGGCTAGAATCTACGCCGAGAGCGGCGCTTCCGCCCTGAGCGTGCTGACCGACGAAAGCTATTTCGACGGCCGATTGGAATATGTCGAGCAAGTCAAACGAGTGGTTGATCTACCCGTGTTGCGTAAGGATTTCATGATCGACCCGTATCAGATTTACGAAGCCCGGGTGGCCGGCGCGGATGCCGTACTGTTGATCGGCGAAGTGCTGGAACCACCCTTGCTTCGCGAAATGCGTGGTTTGGCCGGTGAACTGGGTCTGACCTGCCTGATCGAGGTGCATGAGGAGCAGACGTTGAATACAGTGCTGAAAACTGTTTCCTTTACTCCCGACTCCCGTTGCCTGTTGGGCATCAATAACCGGAACCTTAAAATCCAGCAAATCGACCTGGGGACCACGCGCCGGCTGGCGGAGCTGGCTCCGGCCGGGGCGATCCTCGTGTCCGAAAGCGGAATCAAGACCCGATCCGACGTGGAACAGCTTATCGAGTATGGGGCCAAGGCGTTGCTGATTGGAGAGACCTTCATGCGGTCCCCGGATATTCGAGCGAAGATTCGCGAATTGCTCGGGTCGGCATGAAAAACAGTCCTTTGAAAAAGGATCAATATGCATGTTTTGGCAAAGAATACTCTTCGGCTCTTTGATGATCGCCGCATTGGTTGGGGTGGTGGTGATTGATGGGAAATGGTCGCAACAGATGCTGGCCTTGTCGTCGTACTGCACGGACCGTCTGAGCGCGAGGGGTATGCTGCTCTGCGGATTACCGATAACCTTGTTGATGCTGGCTCTGTTGGTTCCGGCGGTTTTTGAATTGGGCAAACTGTGCCGGTCAGGTGGCTATCAACCCGCGGTGTATTGGTCGGCATTCGTGGCCGTCGGTCTGGCCATCGTCCCTTGGTTGGAAATGCAATATCGAATCGCCCCGGGCGGCGCACTGTGTCCGCTGGTTCCAGTCGCGTTGTCGCCATCGGTTTTGTGGTTAACCGGCGGTCTGCTGGGAGCCTGTCTGGTTATCCTGGCGCGCAAGACCACCGAACGGGCCGTATCCAACATCGCCATCACCTTGTTTATCATGATTTATCTGGGGCTTTTAGGCTCATTCGCTCTACGCATACGCTGTTTGCAGCCGGGGATGGCCGGCTCGGCGTTGATAATATATTTTATTATCAGTGTAAAATTCGGGGATATCGGGGCCTACTTTACCGGCCGGCTTATCGGTAAACACAAATTGATTGCTTGGCTCAGCCCCGGAAAAACAATCGAAGGGGCCTTCGGGGCGATGATCTTTGCGGGTGGGGTATCGGTAGGGCTAATGGCATTATGGTCGTATTTGGCGGCTGGCTCGCTACCCATCGGCAGGCCTCCTCTTGCTCTCGCGCAAGCCTTTTTGTTTGGGATAGTTATGGCGATCTTTGGCCATTTTGGCGATCTGGTGGAGTCGGCCATCAAGCGGGACGTGGGGAGCAAGGATTCCGGGCGGATTATTCCATCGTTCGGTGGCCTGCTGGATCTGTTGGATTCGCCCCTGGTGGCGGCCCCGGTTGCCTGGGGATATCTAACACTTATTGGCGGTTTAGGCTAAAATTGATAGTAGAGGTGGGGCCATCCGGTCCATTCTCGGGCGGATGAGCCCTGTTTTGCCGTCATCGACAATGAAGGCCAAGGTAACAAAGCCCGGCGGGCATCGATCCCGCGGGCGGGGCCTTCGT
Source organism: uncultured Planctomycetales bacterium (assembly GCA_964642815.1). GTDB lineage: Bacteria > Planctomycetota > Phycisphaerae > UBA1845 > PWPN01 > JAAYCU01. Next base: position 9,640 of record CAZXSA010000083.1, read on the forward strand.
TTATCTTACAAGGAGACTCCGGACACTTTGGAACTCAGCATCACCCTGGATCAAGCGGTCAGGCGGGCCGAGCTGTTCGGCTCGGCCGATCGGAATCTACGGCTTATCCGTGACGCCTTGGGCGTACAGATCAGTTCGCGGGATTCCTTGGTCAAGCTCAAGGGTTCGGCCCAGGCGGTAGGGCGGGCAGCCATCGTACTGGAAGAGCTACAACGCCTCATGCGCGCGGGTAACGAGTTGACCGACGAGCAGGTTGCCCAGACCGTTCGCCATACCCATCCTACAGAGGAACCCTCGGCGGACGACCATGACCTGATCGATGTCTATGCCCGGCATACGCTTGTACGGCCGCGAACGGACGGGCAAAAAGCCTATGTCCAGGCCGTCCGCGCGCATGATCTGGTCTTCTGTGTCGGTCCGGCGGGTACGGGTAAAACTTACCTTGCGGTGGCCATGGCCGTCGCCATGCTCAAGCAAAACCAGATTAAGCGAATTGTCTTGGTTCGACCGGCGGTGGAAGCGGGCGAAAAGTTGGGTTACCTGCCGGGCGACATGCAGGCCAAAGTCAACCCCTATCTGCGTCCGTTGTTCGACGCCATGCACGACATGATGAGCTTCGACCAGATCAAGCGTTTCATCGCCAACGATGTGATCGAGATCGCCCCGTTGGCTTTTATGCGTGGGCGAACCCTGAACAACAGCGCGGTCATTCTGGACGAGGCCCAGAACAGTACCTGTTCGCAAATGATGATGTTTTTGACCCGGCTGGGCCACCACAGCAAGATGATCGTGACCGGCGACGACAGCCAGATCGATCTGGCCCGGCCGGCGGATAGCGGAGTGGTGGATGCGATTCGGCGACTTGCGGGATTGCACGGAATCGCCACAATCCGGTTGGACAAGCAGGACATTGTCCGGCACCGGCTGGTACAGGAGATCGTGCGAGCCTATGCCGATCGAAAGGGTTGATTTTATCGGACCATGAGCGGGTAACTGGCGCGCCCGCCACGGTTGGACGATAGTGATTTATCGGCACGATGTTTTTGTGCCGGACGACCAAAGCGAGGTTCATCGCTGACTTGAAAGCTCGGATAAAAACCAAGACGGAGACGCGACGGCAGGAAGCCAAGCGGCAGCGTAGCTCGCAACGGCGACACGTCTGGCAGAGCTTGACGCAGATGGTCAGCCCCTATTCGCTACTGATCTGGATCGGTTTTTATGTGGCGTGCATCAGCCTGTTATTGATCGGCGATGAAGCCCTTCGTTATCAATTCGGTGAACGGATAACGCAGAACATCACCTCACGAGTCGATTTCCAAGTGGAAAATCACGACGAAACGGAGAAGCGTCGCCAAGAGGCCCGCGAGGCCGCTCCGAACATTTATATACCCAACCCCGCGCCGCTGGAAGCGCTGCGCGCGGAGTTGACTCACCTGCTGACTTTGGCCAAGGAGGCCAACAACGATCTGGAAGAGTTTTCAACCAAGGCGAAAGCGAAAAACTGGTCCTTCGCGGATCCCGCTCTGGCCATGAAAACACTGCTGGATGAATACGGTAACGCCGAAACCGGCACGAAGAAATTCGAGGATTTGATTACCCGTTTGACCGGCAATCTGGCGGCCCAGCGGCTGGTTGATCAGGTTATCGACGAACAGACCCGCAAACGAACGCCACCCAATTCGATTTTACGCCGAGCGGGGATTCCGGACGTCGAGGTGGTCACAACCCAACTGCAAACCATCAGAGACCCGAAGATCGAGCAGATTGTCGGCAATCTGGCCGCCCAGGTGGTCCGCGAGGAAAATGTACCGGCCCCGCTGGCCGAGGGCGTGGTTCAACTCATTTCTCGGATACTGGTCGATACCTCGGTCAAGGAAAAGATCTATAAACCGATTTGGAACTACAATAAGCCTCAGACCGGCAAGGAAATGGAATTGGCCGCCCAGCGCCAGGAACCGGTGGTTAATCGGTTCAAACGCGGGGATGTTCTGGTCTGGGCGGATCAGAATACGGTGCTGGGCAACCAGAACATGGAATTGCTTCAGGCGGAAAACCAGCACTACCTTGCCCTGCAGAAAACCGACCTGAAATTGCGCCGGGAGAAGCTGTTAAGGCGTATCGGGGTTGGCGTGGTTTTTCTGGTTTTGACCGTGGGGCTGGTGGTTTACAGCGTATCCTATCAGCCGCGGATTCTGCGCAAGCCGGCGCGGACGCTGGCGCTCGCCGGCCTGGCTTTGTGGACCATTGCCTTCGGCCGTTTCTTCAGCTACCCGCTGAACTGGCCGCCGGAGTTGACCGTGGGGTTGGTGGTGATGGCCGCCGCCTTTCTGACTATCGCATACAACCAGCGGTTCGCCTTCGGAGTGGGGGGAGTACTGGCGGCCATGGTGACTTTATCGTGCCAGGGTGACTTCGGCCTGTTCATCACGCACATGACCGCCTTGGGCATTACCGTGTTTTCCCTGCGCGAGGTACGCACCCGCAGTAAAATCATCGCGGTGGGTTCGATTAGCGCGCTGGGGGCCGGGATCGTTTGCGTATGCATCAACCTGATCGAGGGGCAGGAGTTCAAATACGTCTTAAGTCACGGCCTGGCCGCGGGCGGAGCGGCCCTCGGAGCGGGTTTCCTGGTGCAGGGTCTGCTTCCAACGTTCGAGAAACTCTTCGGTATCGCCACGAGCATGACTTTGCTTGAATGGTGCGACGCCAGTCGGCCGCTGCTTCGGCGCCTGGCCCAGGAAGCTCCCGGCACCTATAGCCATTCGCTGATTCTCAGCCAGATGGTGGAGGAGGCGGCCGAGAGTATCGGAGCCCGGGGCCTGTTGGCCCGCGTGGGGGCGATCTATCACGATGTCGGAAAAATTCAAAAGCCCGGTTATTTCGTGGAAAACCAGGAGGCCCGGATCAGCCGGCACGACCGCCTTTCGCCGACCATGAGCCTGCTGGTGATCGTGGGCCACGTGAAGGACGGCGTCGAGCTGGCCCGAGCCTATGGGCTGCCGCGGATTCTACATCAGTTCATCCTCGAACATCACGGAACGACGGTCGTTAAGTATTTTCACTACCTCGCCAGCGAAGCGGCGGCGCGGAACAGCAAGATCAAGGGCAAGCATGACCGCGAGGTGGCCGAAAGCGAGTTCCGCTACGCCGGGCCAAAGCCCGGTTCCAAGGAAGCGGCGATCCTGATGATCTGCGATGGTTGCGAGGGCGCGGTGCGGGCGATTTCCGAACCGACCCCGGGACGGATCGAGAGTACGGTGCATCAGGTCGCGATGGACCGTCTGACCGACGGCCAGTTCGACGATTGCGATATCACCATGCGCGAGCTGAGCCTGGTCGAGCAATCCTTGGTTAAGAGCCTGTGCGCGGTCCATCATGGACGGATCAAATATCCGAAGAAAGGCGACAAGGAGAAGTCGCCGGAACCTCCGCCATCGGTGGAGGACGCCGATGAATCCAAGCAGGCCGACCAGGATCATGCGGTGCAGGAGGTTGCCCCTCGGTCGTGAGCGAGAAAAAGAAATCATTCCCCGATAAACCCGGACTTGGACGAATCGAGGTCCGTTACCTCAAGCGGTTGCCGGGAGTAACCGCGCGACGCGTGATTGATGCCGCTCGGGCGGCCTTGGACGGACGAGCGGTACGGAATCTCAGCGTGGCCATCGTGGACGAGGCCACGCTGTCCGAGCTTCACGGCCGTTATCTGGACGATCCGACCGCCACCGACGTGCTCAGTTTTGATCTGGGAGATGGCGACGCTCCAGACGGCGCGATTGAAGGCGAAGTGGTCGTATCCGCCGATGCCGCTTGGCAGCAGGCTCGACGGCTGTCCCTCGACGCGGGCGAGGAACTCCTGCGCTACGTGATTCACGGCGTATTGCATTTGCGCGGGTTACGTGACGATACCTCCGCCCGGCGAGGGGCGATGCGGCGGGTCGAAAATCGGATATTGAAGGTTTTGGGAAAAACGACAGCCAAGCGTAACGAAACGCAACAATCCGGAAAATGTCGAAGGAAACGATAGGTATCGCACGGTCGGCAGTGCTGTCCGAGGACGGCTGATCGTCAAGAACTCACTGGAGGAGCAACGTTTTGCCTGGTCTGTTGTTAGGGGCGATTTTGCTGCTGATCGTTCTTTGGTCGACGACGGCCAATACGGTCGTTCGGCATTTCTCGCGCGTGGATCTCACCGAACGCCTTGAGAAAAAAAACAAAGGTCACCTGGTCCAACGTCTGATCGAGCATCGCAATGAATTACTTTTCATTCTTCCTCTTCTTCGACTGAGCGCGATCCTGGGACTCATATTGCTGATCGCCCATTTTTTCAGCCTTGAACCAGCCACCGATCCCTCGATGACTCCCACCGAACTGGGACTCAAATACCTGAGCATTTACCTGGCTTCGATGGTCTTGATCGTGATCTTCGGGGTCGCCATTCCCAACGCATGGGCGCGTTACGCGGGCGAGGAATTCCTGGCCTTCAGCGTGGGGCCGCTCTTGGTTTTGCGCTTGCTGCTTTATCCGCTGGCGGTTTTTCAGCATCTCGTGGACGGCATCGTCCGACGGTTGGCGGGGGTGCGGGATGGCGAGGACGAGGAAGATGAGGCCGACCAAATCGAAAAAGAAATACTCGGGGTCATCAGCGAGGGGGAAATGTCCGGAGCGGTTCATGAGGAAGACGCGGACATGATTGAATCCGTGATCGAGCTGCGGGATACCAGTGTCGGGCAGATCATGACGCCGCGGACGGAGATTTTCGCCTTGCCGCGGACCGCCACCCTGGCCGAGGCCAAGGCCCTGATCCTGGCCGAGGGTCATTCGCGTATTCCGATTTATGGGGACAATATCGATGATCTCAAGGGCGTCCTCTACGCCAAGGATCTGCTCAATTTGGATGATTCCGCCCCGTTCGATCCGCTTCAAATCATGCGCAAGGTTCCCTTCGTGCCGGAAACCAAGCGCGTGCCCGATCTGCTCAAGGAACTGCGGGAAAAAAAGGTGCATATCGCCATTGTCCTGGACGAATACGGGGGCACGGCCGGCCTGGTGACCATCGAGGATATTATCGAGGAGATCGTCGGAGACATCGCGGACGAATACGAAACGCCCGAACCGGTGGCGATTCGGCGGATCGACGAGCACACCGTCGAGTTGGATGCCCGTGTGCGTATCGACGAACTCAACGATGAATTCGAGCTGGACCTGCCCGAAGACGAGGATTTTGATACCGTCGGCGGTTTTATTTTCAGCCAGATGGGCAAGATTCCCTCGCCCGGCGAGGAGTTTCGTTTCCACAACCTGACATTCCATATCCTGGACGCCGAGGAACGCAAGATCAACCGTCTGCGCGTCGTGATTACCCCGGAACAAACGGCGGCGTAAAAGCATTCAGCATTCAGCACTCAGCACTCAGCACTCAGCACTCAGCACTCAGCACTCAGCACTCAGCACTCAGCGTTCAGCCAGAAGCATGGATGGGCCGCGAGGGTTCTCATCGGCCGACTTGCCAATCGAGATCGACTTCCCGCGAAGTGAAATACTGTATACGGATCATTTCGATCGCTATTTCACAGGTTGGGTCGTTGGTGGAGGCAGGGGCGAGGCGGGGGTGATGTAAATACGGAATGCTTGCTCACCCAGCCGTTGCACTTCGGAGGTTGTAATCAGGTTGCGGCCGTCGAGGGTGTAGCAGATGCCCTCACCCTGCGGCTCGCCCAGCAGGCTGATGACTCGGGGTTTTTGCTGGAACATTTCGTCGAACGGACGACCCGGAGGCAGAATAAACTCATACGCGCCAAGATAGTTGCGGAGAACGACACGCCGGCCGTCGGAAGAAATGTCCCCACCGGTGACCGCGCTCAGGAAATTCGCGGTCAGGCCGAGAGTATTGGACAAGTCCGTTACATACCGGAGCACATGGATTCCTGTTCCGTTCCAGTCAAGACCGTCGGCCGCCAGCTTGTAGACCCGGGCGATCGGCATCTTGTTGCTGCTCTGCTTGGTAACGATATAGATGTCTCCGCTTTCCGGGTGGACCAGTAAACACTCCGCGTCGAAACGCTCGTCCGGGGTCTTGGCGGGACGCGATGCGTCGGCGGCGGAGGGGTACTCGAAACGGATTGACGTACACGGAACATGCAGGGCAATGGGGCCGCCGGCCGGCTCAATACTCGGCTCGGTCAGACGATAGATTCGTTTATTATCGCGTTTGCATGGCGGATTATCTCCACCATCGAGAATATGGATTTTGTTGTCGGGACCGTACGCAATGTCTTCCCAGTCTTTAAGCCGAGCTCCCTTCAATTCGACATATCCAAGGTCGGGGGCCACTCCGGATTCTCTATCCGCCGCGGACAGGCGAAAGGCATATACCCGTGGTGCATAGTCGCCGGAATCGTTGTGGGTCCAGTAAATGTCTGGATTGACCCGGCCGGCCACTACGCCGCTTGATTCAGGAACCTGGTCGGTCTGAGCTCTGATGGAACGGTAATGAAACAGACGCGGGGCGGGAGACGTTGATTGCGCGGATACCGATGAAAGCAAACCGAGCAAGAACAAGCCGGCCATTCGGCCTGGGCTTTTCATACGGCAAGTCCTCCATGCATTCCCGTGGGGCGGCCGCCGCACATCGCGCCGGAACCGGATGTGACGGCCAATAATCAGGATACCTTACCAATATTTTCCTTGATTGGTAGTTCAACGTATACGGTGGCCCCGCCATCGGGATTATTAAAGGCGTGGGCGGACCCACCCTGGCGGCGCAATGCCAGCCGGGCCAAACCCAGCCCGAGCCCCATGCCATGCTGTTTGGTGGAGTAGGAGAAGTCGAATATCCGTTCGGGATCGTCGGAGGGTAACCCCGATCCGTGGTCCCGGATGGAAATGCGGCATACCGCGCCTGCCGCTCCCTCGCCCGAGATGGTCTCGGCCTTGATAAGTATCCTGGCACCGAGTGGCGAGGCTTCCAAGGCGTTGACCAGCATGGCGACCAAGGCGTGCTCCAGCGTATTGGGATCATGCAGGCACTCCAGCCCGTTACCGGGAGCAACGACTTCCAACGCGAGCTCTTTGGCAGCCAGGTCACTCTGGACCGCCTCGCAGACCCGATGTAGTACCGGGACAACGTCTTGCCGGGTGGTGGGAGTCGGTTCACGACGGGCAATTTCCATCAGACCGGCGATCCAACGGTTCATCCGGTCGATGGAGGCGACAATCTCATCCATGCGAGCGCGAACGGCGCCATCGCCGGAATCATGTCGCCCCGCGATCTGGGCGACCGCCCGGATGCTGGCCAGCGGATTGCGCAGGTTGTGGGCCAACTGGGCGGCCAACTGGCCGATGGTGGTCATTCGTTCGGATTCGATCAATCGTTGACGCAACTCACCCAGCGATTTGCGAGCCCGGTCAAGGGCCTCGGCCAGGTTGGCCATTTCGCGGGGGGCGGCCAGCAGGGGCTCGCTAGGCGGTTGGTCATGGGCGAGGGCCTCAACTTGTCGATTCAACCGCTCCATCGGCCGAAGCAACCAGCGGCGCAACAGCGAGCCGATGACCAATACGTGTATGGCCGTCAGAATGATGACGACGTTCAATATGGTCTGTGTACGCAGATCCTGAGTGTCGGCCTCGCGCTGAACCTGCATGAGTTCCGCACTGACATGATTCGTCAGTTTGTCCAGTTGCAGGCGCATGGCGGGAACCTCGGCATTGCGCTCGGCCGGGGACATGGCCCGCCAATTTTCGTAACGCTCATAGACCACGTTCATTTGGTGGCGAACCAGGGCAAAAACATTGGCTTCATTGAGACGTTTTCGGGTAGCGACCAGACGATCGGGGAAATTCATGTCCGGCGGGCGTGGCGGAGGGTAAACCACATATAAATCCTTTTGGTTCTGCCGCTCGCCGGTCCTGCCCGCGCGTCCGCTTGGCGGCAACTCGATCGGAAGGTCGGGTATCTTCTGGATATCCCTGAATTGGGGAGCTGATTGTTCTTCCGCTAGACCCTCTCCGAGTAAGGCCTTTAATTCGGCCTGGGACCATTCGTTGACAGCTTCACGCTCGAAAGCGGTTTTCAATTGCTGGACGAGCAGATTGATTTCGTTCCAGTACATCAAGCGGACGAAAATTTGCCGGGAATGGAACAATTCGTAAATGGACACCCCGACCGTGGCCACGATCAGGACCACCACGATCAAATAAACAAGAAATATGCGATGGCGAAGGGTCATTTTCTTCGATATTCCCGACCGCGACGGGCGGCCACGGGTTATCATCGCCGTTCAGGGCATTTGGAGCAACCGGGTAAAGTATAGAAACCCCGCTTGGCCTTGGACATAACCCCCCTGGGTGGCCTTGGCGCGATTCCTGGGTCCGATGCCGGCGTTCAAATTGGTTGGCTGGACGGCCGACTACTCCGGCTAGAGCAAGGGTCGGGCTAAAATTATCACCCGCCAAGACTTGCAAGGGTTGGCAAGTACGCCTAAACTCTTGCCTTCTTGGGAACTAGGCCCGGCCTGGCACCCTTGGGTTCGAGATACTCACGGGTGGGTGGTTGTCGTTTGCGAAAAACGGGATCGGCCAGGGCGATCCTGAACAGTAAAGAGGAAACAGGAGTTCATCCTTAAACCCTGATGACCCCGATTTTGACGGTGCGCCAAGCCGCGAAATCCAGGCTGGACAAGGATTTGAGGATGTTTTAAACCAGCGGTCTCGGCCGCCGATGCAAAATGAAGTTCATTTTAATTGATCGTATCACCGAATTGTTGCCGGGGCAGCGGATTTCCGCGGTCAAGGCCCTTTCCCTGGCCGAGGAATATCTTGGGGATCATTTCCCGCGTTTTCCGGTTCTGCCTGGGGTTTTGATGATTGAGGCTTTAACCCAGGCCTCGGCTTACCTGGTACGGGCCACGGAGAATTTCGCGCATAGCATGGTGGTCCTTTCCGAGGTGAACAACGTTGTCTATAAAAGCTTTGTGTCGCCGGGTCAGATTTTCGAGCTTTCGGTGGAGGCCAAGGAAATTGGTCCGCAAGGCAGCCGTTTTATCGGGACGGGACGATGCGGCGATACGGAGATGGTGAAAGCCCG
>CAZXSA010000084.1:0-18688 GCA_964642815.1 uncultured Planctomycetales bacterium
TCTACAATTTCAACAAGGAGACGACGCGAATCGGCCTCAAGCCTTGGCTGTTGACCTGCGGCAAGTATTTTTTAATCGACGGCGAACGGGGTGGCGAGGGTTTCAGGCCGATTCAGTGGGGAAAGGGACGCGAAATCGTTTACAAGCATCGCGGAACGCCCATTTATGTCGATGTCCCACCGCGCAAGACGTGGGTGGTGGATCTGCGGTTGCGGGAAAAACTTGATCGCCCGGAACACTTGCCCGATTTGGCTATTCATGCGCGTGATGTGCGTATCGAGGGGAACGACGTGGTGGTTACGCTACACAACATCGGGGCCGCGGAGTCCGGTCCGTTTCAGGTGGTTTTCGAAACGCGGAAGGGCGGCGTTTGGTCTCCGTTGGCATCCATTCGCGTGGAAGGTCTTCCGAAAATCGAGCATTTTAATCCGGTCCGGCGGGACGTGCGGCTGCCCGGCGCGGCGGAAAAAGTGAGCGATACCCTCCGCGTCGTGGTGGATCCCGAGGAAAAGATCGACGAAATTTGCCGCTTGAATAATGTTGCCGAAATTTCACGATGAGGGCTAAGAAGAGAGATCATATCTTGCCATGAAGGTCTGATAATATACTCGTGGCAACCCATCCACGAAACAATTGTTGAATAGGCGTAATCCTAGGGACGGTTTGTTACAGCCAACCTACGGCTTGGACGATTCATCTCGGGCAACGGGAAAATTCTATGATGAACGCGAAAGCGGTATTTTCCGCGTCCGATGGACGAAGCAACGACCGGAGGGGTTGATCGAAGCCGGTCCTTGCGTTGAACAGAAGGGATATATGGGATGTCGTCGCCAGTGGGTGAGATCGTTAGCGTAACTACTCCTGAAGTCACCCTTGAAGGGAAAGTGCGGCAACGTATCGAGGGGCTTTCCTATTTGCCGACGACCGCCGGGGTGGCCATCAAATTCATCGAGTTGGGCCGCGATCCCGAGGCCGATCCCGCCGATTACGCCAAGGTAATCAGCGCCGACAGCTCACTCAGCAGTAAATTGATCAGCCTGGCGAACTCTTCCTGGTTCGGGGTGCGCAACAAGGTGCATAGCGTGCGGGTGGCCGTCAACCTGCTCGGTCTGGGGACCGTGCGTACCCTGGCGATCAGCTATTGCATGGCGGGGTTGCACAATGAATTACGCCTAAGCCCGGAAGAATCACGAATGTTTTGGGAGTCTTCGTTGTGCAAGGCCGTCGCGGCCCGGGAGTACGCCCGAAAAATTTCCGAGAAGCTGGCGGACGAGGCCTTTGCCGCCGCGCTATTCCAGGATTTCGCCCTTCCAGTTATGTATACCGTGGCCGGTAAGCAGTACCAGATGATTCTCGAGGACGGTCGTTCCGCCTGTCGGATCCAACTCGAAAAAGAACGCGATCTTTTTCATCTCGATCACGCGGAAATCGGGCGAATTCTGGCCCAGCGCATGGACCTGCCCGATTTCTTCATCCAGGCCGTCGCTTTTCATCACCAGCCGGAGCAACTCCGCGCCCTGAAGGGAAATCCCGTGTTGCCCGAGGCGCTTTTCCTTGCGGCCTTGTTGCCGCATCGAATGAATGTCTGGAATAATGAGGATTTACAACTTCTCCAGCGGTTTTGGGCCGAACCAAGACAGGTTGAGGCCGGTGATCTTCAGGTATTTCTGGACGAAGTACAAATCCAGATCGATAAGTTGTTCCACTATTTCCAGGAGGGCGATGCCCCGCAGGTGCGTCTCGGCCGATTGATGGAGCAGGCCAGTCGCGAGGCCGCGGATAACACGACCCAACTGGTCGGCACTCTGCACCAGATGATTCAGGAAGCCGTTAATCTCGGCATGGAAGTCAATCAGGTGCTGCGCCAGAACAATGAATTGCGGGAGAAGGCGGCGCGCGATGCGTTGACCGGTGCGCTCAACCGTGAGGCTTTCCAATTGAACGCCGGGCGGAAGATAGCCGAGGCCCATCGTTACCAGGCACCCTACAGTCTGGTTTTTCTCGATATCGACAAGTTCAAAACCATCAATGATCGCATGGGGCACGCCTTCGGCGACCTGGCCTTGCAGAAGCTGGTTGCGATCGTGAGTAAGACCACTCGGAAAAACGATTTGGTGGCCCGGCTCGGGGGCGATGAGTTTGCTTTATTGATCGAGGAATGCCGCGAGGCCGAAGTGCGCCGGCTTCTTGAACGCATCTATTCCGGCTTATCCAAGGATCCTGTAAGCGACGGAGTGAATACCATGTATTTGACCGTCAGCGCGGGGATCCTGCATGTTTGCCCCAGCCGCCAAACATATCCGCTGGAACATCTCCTCGGCCTCGCGGACCAGTTGATGTATAAGGCGAAAAAAGCCGGCGGCGCCCGATATTTCCTCCAAACCCTTTAGGCTTTACGCGATTCAACAAATTCGTTCTTGGCATCGAAGCGCCGAAGCGTTACCATACAGCGCTTTTTTGCCCGCCACCCGTGGCCGTACCGGTGTCGTCCGCTATCGGTGGGCGGTAAAGATTAACCCCAAAGAGAGGAATATTTTAATGAGCACCACGTCTCGACCGACCGGCGAAAAGATCACGAAAAGCGGCGATTCCCTGCAAGTACCCGATCAACCGATTATCCCTTTTATCTCCGGTGACGGTACCGGGTCGGATATCTGGCGAGCCGCGCAACATGTTTTCGACGCGGCCGTGGAGAAAGCCTACGGCAAGAAGCGGCGAATCGCCTGGTTGAAAGTATTGGCCGGGGAGGAGGCGTTCAAAAGCGTTCAAACCTGGCTGCCGGAGGAAACCATCGAGGCTTTTCGGACATACCTCGTGGGCATCAAGGGGCCGCTGACCACGCCGGTCGGCGGTGGCATTCGCTCGCTCAATGTTGCCTTGCGTCAGATTCTCGATCTGTATGTATGTCTTCGGCCGGTGCGTTATTTCAAGGGCGTGCCCTCGCCCGTTCGCCGGCCGGAACTCATTGACATGGTGATTTTCCGCGAGAATACCGAAGATATTTACGCCGGTATCGAATTTCAGCAGGGTGATGCGGACGCTGAACGCTTCCGCAAATTATTTGCCGAGAATTTCCCTGAACGGTTCAAGAAGGTGCGTTTCCCCGAGACTACTGGATTCGGCATCAAACCGGTCAGCGATGAGGGGACCCGGCGGCTGGTGGCCGCCGCCCTCGATTATGCCATCGCCAAAGGTCGCAAGAGCGTTACCCTCGTGCATAAGGGTAACATCATGAAATTCACCGAGGGGGCTTTTCGCGACTGGGGCTACGCCTGCGCGAAAGAGCAATATGGCGCGACTGAAATCGACGGTGGGCCGTGGTGCAAGCTGCCGGACAAACGCGGCGGCGTGATCGTCAAGGATGTCATCGCCGACGCTTTCTTGCAACAGATTCTGACCCGGCCGGCCGAGTATGACGTGATCGCGACGCTGAATCTGAACGGCGATTACATTTCCGATGCGCTGGCCGCTCAGGTCGGGGGTATCGGTATCGCTCCCGGTGGCAATATCAATTACCACACCGGTCACGCCATTTTCGAGGCTACCCACGGCACCGCGCCCAAGTACGCCGGACTCGATCAGGTGAATCCCGGTAGCGTAATCCTCTCCGGCGAGATGATGTTCCGCCACCTCGGCTGGGATGAGGCCGCCGATCTGATTATCAAAGGGGTGGAAGGGGCGATTGCCGCCCGGACGGTCACCTACGATTTTCATCGGCTCATGGTCAACGAAGGCCAGGATGCGAAATTGCTCAAATGCAGCGAATTTGGCCAGGCGGTCGTGAAACATATGGATTAATTTGACCCCCAAGCCGGCACAAATACCCAATGAACATTAAACATCGTGTCAACCGTTGCTGTTTGGTAGTGCTTGGTTTGCTCCTGGGGAGCGCAACTTTGCATGGGCAGATTCAGCCGGTCAATCGAACGCAGTTTTTCACCGCGCCGGATCGTGCAGCCACGTTAGCCTGGACCGTTGCGGAATCCGCGACCATGAAGGGAACGGCAACGGTGACCGATTACGCGCAGCGCACGATTATGGAGACAGAAGTGCGACTGGCCGGGGCGCATCGAATAGAAATAACGCTTACCCTTCCCGCAGGATTTCACGAGATTACCCTCCCGGATCGTTCCGTGTGGGGCTTGGTCGCCTTGCCCGCGCAGGATGAACCCCGCGATTCGTTTTTCTGCATGGATGGGGCGTTGTCGTGGTTGGTTCAGGATTCCGCGACAAGAGAGGAGTTGTTGACGATTCTCAAACGCGGGGGCATTGAGACCCTGCGCGAGCGGGTGAGCTGGAGAGATATTCATCCCGCTCCGGATCGATGGCAGTGGCAAACCCGGCGGCGTTATGATGACTTTCGACAGACCCGCGGACGCGAGGGTGTAAAGGTGTTGGATATGGTGGGGAACACCCCACCTTGGCTGGCATGGCAAGGCAAAAATCCTTACCCGGCGGACTTACTTGCCACGGCCGATTCCTGGACACGCATCGCCGAACGATGGGGGAATTGCTGGCTGGCCCTGGAAATGTGGAACGAGCCGGACATTTTTTTCGGTGGGTATATGCCCGCCGACCAATATGTCCCAATGGCCAAAGCCATCCACTATGCATACACGAAAGGGGGGATCTCGACCCCCTTGGTGGGTGGTGTTTTCACCGATCGATGTCCCGTGGCTTTCCGGCGTTCATGCGCGGAAAACGGTCTTTTGGAGCACGTCGCTGCGATCAGTTTTCACTCGTATTTCCATGCCGACAGGATGGAATCGATGGTAGCCGACCACCGCGAATGGCTGCAATCATGCGGCAAGGATTCGATGCCTTTGTGGATCAGCGAATCGGGGCGACCCTGGACCGCCGGTCCGAGTCGCCCACCGATCCACGAGGATGTGGCCAGCGCTCTGGATATCACCATGAAAGCGGTCGAGGCTCGGGCCTGCGGTATCGCCCGGTATTTCGCATTTGTTTACGTCTTCTACGAGGAAGCGGGGAACAATTATGGCATGATGGGTCGCGAGGTAACGCCCCTGCGGGCTTTAGCGGCCTATTTTCAGGCGGTGAGAGTTTTATCACATAAGCCTTATGTCGGTGACCTGCGGGTAGATGATCCGGCTATCAAGCGGGCCAGGGTTTTTCGTGGAACGGAGCGATCAGTGGTTGTGTTGTACACCGGCCGAGCAGATGGGAATGCCTCCGTGGCTTTCAAATGGCCCGCGATCGACCTTCAGGGTATTGACGGCCGCCGACTGGTCCGAGACAAGCCGGATGCCGTACCTGTTCCCGACGGCCTGACATATGCCTGGATCAATAACGACGATTTGTCCAACGAGGCCCTGAACACAGAGAGCGGAGCCGCGCGGCTTCATGCGATCGCTCAGTGGCCCGTTCCACGATTGTCGGAGCCCTCACCTATTGTCTTGCAGCATGTTTTCCATGCATCAGTACCCGCTACGAGTCCGGCAAATGATCTTGGCCGGCTGACCCCAAGCACCCTAGGGTATCTTATGCCGGCAGGGGCGACCTCGCATTTACGACTGCCGGTTCGCGTATTCAATCTGTCCGATCAACCGGGTAGAGTTGAATTACTTCTATCGTATCGGACGGGGTCCGATGATAGACGCGTTGATCCCGTGCATCATATTGATCTTCCGGCCACCGGTTTTCGCGAGGTTGAATGGGCGGTGGAGCTCGGATCGGGGCAGGGATACGCGGAAGCGCACACCTTGACGGTAATGGTCCGGACCAACGATTTTATCCAGCCGGAACCATTGGTTTTCGACGTGATCGTAGAGAAGTCCTTGGAAGCCCATCTCGGGGACTATCGGGAAAAGATTTCCTTGCCAATCCATGAGATGGATCGATGGCAACAATATGCCGTCGTCGATGCCCAGGCAGCCATGTCGGTCGCGCCGGATGGACACTGGCGATTGGAGGCGTTTTTTCCGGGCAAGGACATGTGGGCTTTTCCGAAATTCGATTTGCCTGAGCAAGTCGATCTTGCCCAAGCCGAGGCCATCCTGATTCGGGCTCGCTGCGCGAAACCGGCCGAGCCGCGCCTGATTTTCTGGGAAGAAGACGGTTCCACATATTTCAGTAAAGATCTGCTGGTCCCAAGCGATGACCAATGGCACACAACCGTCATTCCTTTATCCGCCCAGGCGGTGATGCCCCGCACCACAGACGAAAACGATCATTTGGATTGGAGCCAGGTGCGTCACGTCTCGGTGGGTCTTTACAGTCTTGAGCCGCATAATGTCTTAATGGTTGGGGAGATATGGATTGTTGGTAATAGTTCAAAATTGACGCCATGAATAAACTCTCTTTGCTTTTGTTACGAAGAAATAACAAGCACTGTGCGACGTTAATGATGATCATAACATCTTTTAAATAAATGTATTACATATTTCTGTGACTATGTGCGTGGTAAAATTATGACATTCCGTGAAAGATTTCTTTCATCTCATGATTGATAATGGTTGCATTCCGTCACGAATAACCGATAATATGCGTTGTGAGATTTGTTGGTTGACCGAATTCGGGAGATGCCATGACCGCGGATGAGCGACGACAGCAGTTGGGTGAATTGCTGGCCCGTCGAGGGTATGCGGATCTCTCCGTGCTCGTTGCGGAATTGGGCGTTTCCGAATCCACGATACGCCGTGATCTTTCCCAGATGGAAGAGGAAGGATACGTTAAACGAACGCACGGCGGGGCGGTCTTTATCAGCGATCGGTCCGGCATAGTTGCGTATAACGAACGCGAATCGACCGCCGTTGAAGAAAAAAACATGATCGGCAAGGCGGTGGCGGAGTTGGTCAGGGAAGGCGAGACGGTCCTGATGAACGGAGGGACGACGGCCTTTCAGGTAGCCCGTCATCTGTTGAACTGGTCGGGACAAGTGGTGACCAATTCGCTGCCGATCGCGAATTTGCTAACCAGCGCGGCGAATATCGAGTTGACGTTCATCGGCGGGTATATTTATCCGCGAACGGGAGAGGCCTTGGGGCCGATGGCGCAAGGCATGCTTGATTCGTTGAGCGTCAGCAAGGCGATTCTCGGGACGGCGGGAGTAACGGAGGAAGCTTTTTTCAACGCCAACGCCCTCATGGTCGAGACGCAGTTACAGATGATGCGTTGCGCGGATGAAGTGATTTTGGTCGCGGATAGCAGTAAATTTGGCAAACGCGCCCTGGCGAAAATCTGCGGCTGGGACCAGATCGATAAGCTGGTCAGCGACCGGGGATTGGATGCGAAGTGGGAGGAAGTGGCCCGCAGGGAAGGAGTTGAACTCATCCTGGCGGGTCCGGATGAAGCAATCGCTTCGCCGAACGGAGCCAACCGTTCCGGCGACATAAAGACCTTATGATGGGCAACGCGGCGTGGCCTGACCACGCCGGGCATGATGAGGTGGTCGATGAGTACGATGATGCAAAATGGCAAGTTGGATCGCTCGGCGGTCGAACGAGTGGTTCGCGAGGTGATGCGTCAACGATTGGGGCAGCCGGCTGTCGGCGGTAAGCCGGGATACGCGCCGAACCTTGTCGTCAATATTTCCGCTCGGCACATGCATATCACTCAGGAGACGCTGGAACACCTGTTCGGGGCCGGAACCCAGTTGACCGTGATGCGCCCGTTGTATCAAGACGGTTATTTTGCCAGCGAGCAGATGGTGACGATCATTGGGCCGCGGCATCGCACGATTACGAACCTGCGAATTCTCGGGCCGGTTCGACCGGAAAATCAGATTGAGCTGTCTTTCACCGATGGAATCGCCCTGGGCGTGAATCTGCCGGTGCGCATGAGCGGAAAGGTCAAGGATTCTCCCGGTTGTATCGTACTCGGCCCCAAGGGATACATCGAACTGAAGGAGGGGCTGATCCGAGCTCAGCGGCACGCGCATATGCATCCGGATGACGCCGCTTATTACGGAGTAAAGAACGGCGATTTGATGCAGCTGCATGTCAACGGCAGTTGTCCGACGACGTTTCGGGACATCATCTGCCGAGTGAGCAAGGACGTGAAGCTGGAGGTACACCTCGATACGGACGAGGGTAATGCGTCTGACCTGACCAACGCCACGCAAGTGGAACTGGTCCGGCAGTAGCTGGAGATAAAGGACGAAAACGTGTACTCCGGGGCGGATGTCCCCGGCGGTCTTTTAAGGAGTGAACGCGGATGGCAACACTTGAAGCACTTGGAATGGTCGAGACCAAAGGTCTGGTCTGCAATGTGGAAGCCTGCGACGCCATGCTCAAGGCGGCGAACGTCGAGCTGATCGGCTACGAGAAGGTCGGCCGCGGTTACGTGACCGCTTTCGTGCGCGGCGACGTGGCGGCGGTCAAGTCGGCGACCGATGCCGGCTCGGCGGCGGCGAGCAAGGTCGGCGAGGTGGTCAGCGTGCATGTGATCCCTCGGCCGCATAGCGACCTGTCGGCGATGATCCCCGGCGCGAAGAAGAACAAGGGCGGCAAGTAAAGCCGGCCGAGCCGCGACGGGCGACGGTTTCGCGAACAGTTGAAATCCCCGACCGTCGATGACGGGGGAGATTGTTCAGCGAAGGCAGGGGCAAGCACGAGCTTGTCTCGAACGAGTCGATCGCGAGCGGATCGTGGAATGGTACGTATTGGAATCGATGCGTGAAGTTTATCGGAAAAGACGGAGTGAATAACGATGAGTGATGCATTAGGCATGGTGGAAACGATGGGTTACAGTGGGCTGGTGGAAGCCTCGGACGCGATGTGCAAGGCGGCCAATGTCGAACTGGTCAAGATGATCCAGATCGGCGGCGGTTACGTGACCACGTTGGTTCGTGGTGATGTGGGCAGCGTCAAGGCGGCGGTGGATGCCGGTGCCGAGGCGGCCAATCGCGTCGGCGAGTTGATCGCGGCCCACGTAATCCCGCGGCCGCACGAAGGTTTGAACCCGGTGTTCTTCGCGTAAGCGGGGTGGCCAAAGCGCGGAGACGAGGGTTTGAAACCTTATCGATACCGCGAGCAATTGCCTCGCGGATGCCTTGGCTCTGACCCTTGCTGGCGCTGCGGGCTGGTGGACCCTCTGGTGGACCCTCGCTAGCGCTTCGGGCTGGTGGACCCTTGCTAGCGCTTCGGGCTGGTACCCCTTGCTGGCCCACCAAGGCGAGGCAGGCCCGCCACGGCGAGGCAGGCGGGTAAACTGCTGCGGGCTGGTGAGTAGCAATGTGGATGAGTGTGGAAAGGTTTGGATCATGATCGTGCTGGTCGCCAATATTGGCAGTACTTCGTTCAAGTTTCGTCTGTTCGACATGACCGACGAGCGGGAATTGGCCCGCGGCGGCGCCGAGCGGATTGGCAAGGACGATGCCAAGGTTAAAGTGGGCGAACAGAGTTGGGCGGGGCGGTTGTCCGACCACGGCGAGGCGATCGATCGTTGCTTGAGGATGTTGCCCGATCCGAACGTGAAACTGGACGCCATCGGCTTCAAGGCGGTACACGGCGGCGCGACATCCGGGGCCGTACGGGTGGACGATCAGGTGATCGCCACGATGACGGACATGTTCGACATCGCCCCGGCCCACAATCCGCCCTACGTGGCCGCCATGAAAGCTTTTCGCGCCAAGCTGCCCGAGGTGCCACAGGTGGCGGCCTTCGAGACCGCGTTTCATCAGTCGATTCCCGCCTCGCGGACAACCTATGGCATACCGTGGGAATGGACGCAGGCCGGGGTGAGGCGTTACGGATTTCACGGCGCATCGCATCGTTATATCGCGGGGCGCTCGGCCGAGTTGCTTGGCCGCCAGGATTTACGGGTGATTTCCTGCCACGTAGGCGGTAGCAGCTCGATCAGCGCAATCAAGGACGGAAAGAGCCTGGCCAACAGTTTCGCCACCACGCCGCAATCGGGTTTGCCGCACAATAATCGCGTGGGCGATTTCGACCCGTACGCGCTGCTGAAGGTCCTGCCGAAGTTCAAACTGACCTTTGAACAGGCTTTGGCGGAAATGGCGGCCAAGGGCGGCTTGCTGGGTATCAGCGGCGTCAGCAACGACCATCGCGATATCGAGGAGGCGGCGGCCAAGGGCAATGAACGGGCGAAGCTGGCCGACGAGACCCTCATCGAGGCGGTTCGACACTATGTCGGTGCGTATCTGGCCATCCTGAACGGTGCCGACCTGCTGGTCTTTACCGGCGGGATCGGCGAAAACGGAATCGATTTCCGGGCGGCGGTGTGTGCGAACATGGATTATGCGGGGATCAAGCTGGACGCCAAGCGTAATCAGGTGCGGGCAAAGGAGGCGACGATTTCCGCGGACGACTCGAAGGCGCGGATCATGGTGATCCCCACGAACGAGGAAATCGTGGTGGCTCGGCAAACGGTGGAAGTTTTGCGAGGCCGTCAATAAGTCGTGTTTTTTTGGATAGCGGCCGAAAACCGGCGAGCCGGATATTCGGCCGACAAAGATGATAAAAGCTAAGGATCAGCGGTTCTAAACAGGAGTATCATGTAATGGCCCAACAGGCGATTGGTTTAATTGAAACGCGGGGTATGGTGGCCCTGGTGGAAGCGACGGACGCGGCCCTGAAGGCGGCGAATGTCACTTACGGCGGTTGGAAACAAGTGGGCAGCGGACTGGTGTCCGTGGTGCTGGAAGGCGACGTGGCGGCGGTCAAGGCGGCGGTGGATGCCGGCGCGGCCGCGGCCGCGAAAGTGGGCGAAGTCATCAGCGTGGACGTGATCGCCCGGCCACACAGCGACGTGATCAAGATTCTGCCCAACAAGGATTAGTGACCGCGCGGAAGTCCGAGGGATTCGCGGCGGAGCGCCGGAGCAGTGTTGCCCCGGTGGCGGGCGTGCGATTCGTTCGACTGGAGAAGCGATCATGTTCATTGGCAAAGTGACCGGTTCGGTCGTATCCACGCAGAAGATCGCCAGCGTCAAGGGCAGCAAATTGTTGTTGGTGCAGGCCCTGAATGTCAAAGCGGACGCGCCGACGGCGATCGTGGAGACCAACAAGACGGCCGTGGTTTTGGATTACCTGGGCGCGGGCGAAGGCGATCTGGTTCTGGTGACGCAGGGCAGCAGTGCCCGCCTGACCGACTGGACGAAGAGCCTCCCCGCCGACGCGGTGGTCATCGGGATCATTGACGCGATGCAGGTAGGCCACCAGGAAATCTATAAGAAACAGTCATGAATCGTTGCCGACCGGCTCAACCTTCGGTTGATGAGCAAGATGGAGTCAGGGCGGCAAACGGGATGGCAGTCAGGCAAACATAGGAGCAGCGTGGGCCAGGCTCCCGCGCCTTAGCGGAGTGAGATAGATGAGTACGACCATCAATGAGACTTTGATTCGGGATGTGGTCAACGAAGTGCTTGGCCGGCTGGGCAACGGCGAAAGTCGAGCGGCGCATGCACCGGCGGCGACCCGTTCACGAGGCGGCCATGACGGCCTTTTTCAGTGTGTCAACGAGGCGGTGGCGGCGGCCAAGGCCGCGCAAGAGCGACTGGCGGCATCCCCTCTCGCCCTGCGCGCCAAAGCCATCCAATGCATTCGCGATAATATCGTCGAGCAGGCCGAGGAATACGGCAAGTTTGAATTCGACGAAACCGGCATCGGTCGACTCGATCACAAGATACAGAAGCTCCTTACCGTCGGCAAGAAAATCCCCGGCATGGAAATGCTCCAGACCGAGGCGGCCAGCGGAGACGGCGGTCTGACCATAACCGAACATGCACCGTGGGGTGTTATCGGCGTCATTACTCCCGTTACCCACTCGATTCCCACCCTGGCCTGTAACGCGATCATGATGATCGCTGCGGGAAATACGCTGGTGTGTAACCCGCATCCGGGCGGAGTCAAGTCGGCTTGTCTGGCCACGAAGCGATGGTCGAAGCTGATTCGTGAGGCAACCGGTCTGGAAAACCTGATATGCGTCCTGGAAAACCCAACCATCGAGTCGGCCAATGAGATTTTCAAGCACCCGGGAATCGATTTGCTCTGCGTAACCGGCGGGCCGGGCGTGGCGGCGGCGGCGATGAAGAGCAACAAGAAGGCGATCGTGGCCGGTCCGGGCAATCCGCCGGTGGTGGTGGACGAAACGGCCGATATCGAGAAGGCGGCCGAAGGCATCATCTTTGGTGCGGCATGGGACAACAACCTGCTGTGTATCGGCGAAAAAGAAGTGATGGTGGTCGCGAGCGTGGCCGACAAGCTGCTCGACGCGATGAGCCGGCACGGCGGATACCGGTTGAACGCAGCTCAGATCGAAGCCTTGACCAAACTGGCGGTCTATAAGGACGAGAAGTCCGGACACTGGCTGGCGGACAAGAAATTCATCGGCAAGGATGCCTCGATGTTGGCCGATGCCATCGGCGTCAAAATACCGGCGGGCGTGGAGCTGCTTTATGGCGAGGTGGGCGCAGACAGCCCTTGGCTGCCTTGCGAACAGATGATGCCCTTCCTGCCGATCTTGCGTTGCCGGGACGTGGACGAAGCCATCGCCCTGGCGGTGAAATTCGAGCACGGGTTTGGGCACACGGCCATCATCTGGTCGAAGAACGTGGACCACATGACCCGCATGGGTAAGGCGGTGGACACGACCTTGTTCGTCAAGAATGGACCGTGCCTGGCCGGGTTGGGCGGCGGTGGCGAAGGTTACGGCAGTTTCAGTATCGCCTCCCCGACCGGCGAAGGCGTGACGAACCCAATGACCTTTACCCGCTATCGGCGTTGCGTGATGGTGGAGAATCTGCGGATCCTGTGATTTGCTCTTTTTGCGGAACACTTTGGGATTCGGAGGTTTTTATGCGATCCGAAGGAAAGAGAGACAGAGTGACGGAGAGACAGAGGGAAGAGACTTGCATGAGCAACGGGCACGCTCTCTCGGTCTCTCCATCGCTCAGTCGCCCAGTCTGCCTGGTGCGCTCATGATTCTCGGTCGAGTGGTCGGCAAGGCAGTGGCGACGGTGAAGCATCCCTCGTTAGAGGGCACGAAGATGCTCCTGGTGGAGCCGATCCAGGCGGCCTCGCTCGATCCGGTGCTGGCCATCGATGAGCAGGGGGCGGGAGCGGGTGATCTGGTTGTGTTGAGCAGTGACGGATTGTATACACGGGAGGTAGTCAACGACGACACCTCGCCGGCCCGCTGGACCGTGATGTGCATTATTGACAACGCGCAAAGGGTTTTGGAATTGACCACATGAGTCGACCGGTGGTGACCGCCATCATGCTTGAGGACCTTCGCCGCGAGGGCGCGGAAATCCGCCTCGTGAAAGGTTCGCTGATAACGCCGGCCGCCCGGGATTGGTTGAAGGATCATCCCGTTCACGTGACTTGGATCGAGCCGGATCAGGGCGGCAGGAGCGGTAAGCTCGCCATGGTGATGGATTCGACTCTGCCGGAGATGAAGGCGATCCGGGCCATGCTGGAACGGAGTTATGGTCCGGTGGAGGTATTAGAGCCGAAGGGCGGACGTAGCGGGCTGGCCGCCGCCGTTCGTCGGTTATGTGGGTTGGTCGTTCGCCGGGAAGTGGCCCGAGGCGTGGTTTTCGCGACCGAGGGAGCCGTACCGGTGTGCGTGGCCAACAAGCATAATGGAATCCGGGCGGCCATGGGCATTACCGTGCCAATGGTCGAGGAGGCCGGCCGGGAGTTGGGCATCAATATGCTGGTCATCGAGTATCCGAGACTGACGACGTACCTGATTCGGCAGATGGTCGATCGGCTCATGCGTGCTCCGACATCGGCTCCGCCGGAACTGGCCGCCTCGATTGAGGCGATTGAGCAGGGGGGTGGACGTGCGGATTGGTGAAGTCATCGGCCGGGTTACGTTGAGCAAGTGCGAGCCGAAGATGATCGCGGGCCGCTTCATGATCGTGCGCCCCGACGATCCCGAATCGCTGCGGGAGTCCCGACCGGGCACGGGTGAAATTGTAGTGGCCTACGACCGCATGGGGGCGGGCTTGGGTCAACAGGTGAGTTTCAGCGAGGGACGCGAGGCGGCCTGCCCGTTCCATCCGGACCGGGTAGCCATTGACGCCTACATCGCGGCCCTGCTGGATAATGTGACTTACGGTTGAGCATCGAAACGGTGGTGCAGCCATGATCCAGGAATTCAAAATCAAACAGGAAATCTGCGAGATCGGCCGACGCTTGTACGCCAAGGGCTTCGCGGCCGCCAACGACGGCAATATCTCCTATCGCATCAGCGACAAGGAGGTGCTGTGCACGCCGACGCTGATTTGCAAGGGCTTCATGAAGCCGGAAGACATCTGCAAGGTGGACATGTCCGGCAACCAGCTTGAAGGTCGGAAAAAACGCACGAGCGAAGTCCTGCTGCATTTGGAGATTTACAAGCAGGATCCCAAGGTGCGTTCGGTGATGCACTGTCACCCGCCGCACGCGACGGCCTTCTCCATCGCCGGCGAGGAGATTCCCACCTGTGTTCTGCCGGAGGTGGAGGTCTTTTTGGGTCCGATCCCCACCGCGGTTTACGAGACGCCGGGCGCGCAAAATTTCGCGGATACCATCCGCCCGCATATAGGCAAGGCCAAGATCGTCGTGCTGAAAAATCACGGCACGGTGGCTTGGGGCGAGACGTTGGAGCAGGCTTTCTGGTGGACCGAGATTTTGGACGCCTATTGCCGGATGCTGATGTTTGCCAAACAGATCGGCCGCGTCGAGCGGATCAGTGTTCCGAAGGTGAAGGAATTGCTCGATCTGAAGGAGAAGTTCGGAATCACCGACGATCCGCGGCGGATGGAGAACGCCGATTTGTGTATCAATACGGAGTTCGGGCGGGGGTACGCCGAGCCGGCTTGCGCATGTCCGGCACCGGCGGCCGTACAAGCCCCGATGGCCCCGCCGGCCTCGTTAATGCCGACGGGACCGAAAACGATCGACCCGACGGATTTCGAGCGGGTGGTCCAGGAAATCACCGACCGCATCATGGCGGCGGTAGGATAAGAGAGTAGTAAGCTGTCAGCGGTCAGCTTTCAGTGGTGCGTCGTGCATCGATCGCTAAATACTGATCACTGACAACTGACAACTGACAACTGAAAGCTGTATGCTTTTTCAAGGAATGTAAGAATGGTAGCGAAAAGTCTGGATATTAAGTTGGCCAAGATTAAAGCGAACCCTTCCTGTCGCGAGTTCATCATCGCCGACGCGAAGGATGCCGACATGGCATTCGGTATCGCCTCGCCGGGTAAATCCCCCGAGCATTATTCGCAAGAGGGCAAGTTCCGTTCTCTACCTGAGTTTCGCGAGCAGATCCGACAGGTCGTGCGCCAGGGCTTGGTGGACATCATGCTGATGTCCGCCCATACGAACAGCATTCTGACCATCGAGGAACGGCTGTTCGACGACAGCCACGTGACACCGGCCGCCCGAGCCAACGACACGACGGACATTCACGTTATTCGGGAAGGGATCTATATCAAACAGCCCTCCGTTCCTTTCCGTACCGCGACCATCGACCACATTCAGTGCGGCAAGGTCGAGTGCAAGGCGGATGAACGACTGGTCGGCGCCAATCTCGGCCTGTATAGCGTGACCTTCAACAATAATCTCGAATTGGATCGGCAGACGCTGCTGGCCTACAAGGATTTCCGCATCGAGGCCGAGCGCAAGGGCTTCCGGCATTTTCTGGAGGTCTTCGATCCCAACGCCCTGCAGAATCCGGTCGCGTCCGACAAGCTCGGAGCCTATATCAACGACATGATTGTTCGCAGCCTGGCCGGGGTGGCTGAAGCCGGGCGGCCGCTTTTCCTCAAGATGGTCTATCACGGCCCGAAATGGACCGAGGAACTGGCCAGTTACGATCCGCAACTGGTGATCGGTATTCTCGGCGGCTCGTCGGGGACGACTTACGATGCCTTCAAGCTGATCAGCGAGGCCCAGAAATACGGGGCCAAGGTGGCTCTCTTCGGGCGCAAGATCAATAACGCCGAGCACCAATTGGCCTTTATCGAGATGCTCCGCCGGATCGTCGAGGGGCAAATTTCAGCCGAGGAAGCCGTCCGGGCCTATCACGGGATTTTGCAGGGGATGAACATCAAGCCGATCCGGTCATTGGAGGAGGATATGAAGATGACCACCGGCGTGATGAGCTACGGTTCCAGTGGCACTCAAGTTACGGTTCCAGCGGCGGCAACCCCGAAACCCGTGGCGGGGGCCAATGGCCGGCGTCCGGCACTGAAACCTGCCTCAACCGCCTCGGTTCAGGCTTCGCCGTCCTCTAACGGCTCGCCCGATTTTGGAAAAATGAACAAGGAAGACCGTCTGGCCTACTTCCGCAACCGTTTGGCCGGCAAATAGACCGATTTCTTGACCCCCTTGGCACGGCCACCTGGTCCAGGCTACAATAGTGGCGTTAGTGATGGAGTGCTGACGCATGAAAAGACGCTATTGGACTTTAAGATGTTGGACTGCTCCGCTGGTGGCCTTATTGCCCTTGATGCCGCTGATGGATTTCTCTGCCGACCAGATACCCCTGTGGTTTAAGGGGACTTCTTTTCTTACCTTGGTGGCTCAGCTTCTCAGTACGCTGTTTTCAGGGGTGGCCGGCTCCGTGATCGCCGCTCTTTTTGGCGGGACGGCGGGATAAAGCGCGGTCGGGGGCCGGGGCCGGGGCAAGGGTAGGGGTACGTCTGCCGATCATTCTATTCTTGTATCCGTTTTTGATTCTCCAGGAATGATTGCAGGATATACTGGGCGGCTAGCGCATCCTGGCGGTTCTTTTTTTGCTCGCGGGTCAGGTCGCGTTCGCGCAATTTTTCATCCGCCGCATGTGAGCTTAGCCGCTCGTCGTGCAGGTGAACGGGCGGGCCGCCAAGTTTGTGGATGGCCTCGGCCAGTTGCCGGGAAAGTTTGGCCTGCGGACCTTCCGAATTGTCCATGTTCAGGGGCAGGCCGATGACCAGCTCATCGGCTCCATACTCGTCGGCCACCTCCAGCACCAGATGCGCGTTGCGTTCCATGCTCGCGCCAGCGGTCAACACCTTAAGCGGGGTGACCAGCCCCTTCGCGTCACCCAAGGCCAGCCCGATAC
The DNA here is from genome assembly GCA_964642815.1 of uncultured Planctomycetales bacterium. Taxonomy (GTDB): domain Bacteria; phylum Planctomycetota; class Phycisphaerae; order UBA1845; family PWPN01; genus JAAYCU01. Next base: position 17,025 of record CAZXSA010000084.1, read on the forward strand.
GCTTGCTTCCAAGATCAACCCCGAGATAACGCATTATCCCTTCCACAATCCATGCAAATTACAGAACTCGCGGGCGGTCGCTTGTCGGGCAGCGATATCAAAGACGGCCTCCGGCTTCTCGCCTGGCTTTAGAAACTGCCGGTATGCCTTGCCGTCCGCCAGCAACTCGATCCATTCGATAAAATGTTTTTCTTCCATCGGATGGGCTATGCTGCCTACGGTGACCTTGAAACCCGAGCCGGTTTTTTCGACTACCGGCACATGTTTCTCTTTGGCCGCGTCCGTCGTATTTTCCGTCAGCAGGATCATCGCCTGTCCGCAGCAGGTCAGTTGCCCACCGCCGACGCGAACCAGCTCCACCATATTCCCACACTTTTCGCATTTGTAAACCTGTAGCTTTTCTGCCATGATGACAATCCTCTCATTCAACGTCTTTCTAACCAAAGGGATCAGCCTTCGGTTATCGGTTACATGTAACGCTCTTGATTCTCCCTTCGTACCTGTTCAACCATGTCCTTGATCCGCTGCGCGTCCTGGCGGCGGCAGATCAGGGTGGCGTCGGCCGAGTGCACGATAATCAGGTCTTCCACGCCGATGGCCGCCACCAGATGATCCGTCTCGCTGACCAGAATATTATTCTTTACCTCCAAAATCTGCACGTTCGGGGCGGCAAGCGTGTTACCGTCTTTGTCCGGCTCGAAAATCTCCGCCAGTGATGTCCATGAGCCTACATCCAACCAGCGGCAGGACATTTCCACGACGGCTACCCGATCGGCTTTTTCCATCAAGGCATAATCCACGGAAATCTTGTGTTGCCGGCTGAAACGGTCATAAACCGTCCGGCTTTTGGCCGGGTCCGCGAAATCGGCGGCCACTTCGCTCAATCCCGCGTTCAATTCCGGCTGATGGCGGGCAAATTGTTCGATGACCGTCGGGATACGCCAAACGAACATGCCGCTGTTCCAGTAGTACTCACCGCTTTGCATATAGCGTTTGGCGGTTTCCGAGTCGGGTTTTTCCTTGAATTGCCGTACCTCGTACGTGCTGCCCTCCAGTTTTTCGCCTCGGTGGATATACCCATATCCGGTATGCGGTTCGGTCGGTTTTATTCCGAAGGTAACCAACGCATCGGAGTATTTTTCGGCCGCTTCAAAACCGCGGCGCACGGTGTCCTGGAATGTTTCGACCGGCGTGATGATGTGGTCGGCGGTGAAGACGGCCATCGTCCCTTCTGGGTCACGAAGGGCCAATAGGTGGGCGGCCAACCCGACCGCGTTGGCCGTATCTCGCGGGCACGGCTCGCCGATCAGGTTTTCCGCCGGCAGCTCAGGCAGTTCCTCGGCGATCATGGGCAGGTGATCCTGGCCGGTAATAACGTAAATTTGCCGCGGCTCCAACAAACCCAGCAATCGTTCCATCGATTGCCGCAAAAGCGATTTGCCCTCGAAGATGCGCAGCAATTGTTTAGGGTGTTTTCGTCGACTCAACGGCCAGAGCCGCGTCCCGCTACCGCCGGCCATGATTACCGCATGTCGCATGGCTACTCCCGAATAACATCACCACGGAGGCACGGAAACACGGAACAGAATGTGAGCCAGAAAATGGATATCCACGTCTCCATAAGGATCACCTGTTATCACGAAACATGCTCTCAACAATCGATT